>NZ_NRGV01000070.1:0-54188 GCF_002332385.1 Glutamicibacter sp. BW80
TCTCAATTCTGAAGAGCCACTTAGTGGTCTCACTTGACTTGAAAATTTCCGGACCGACAAATAACGCTAGATTCTCCTCAGCCCACACGTTAAGGATTTCGCCGAGCTCGTTCAGTGGCGGGAAAATGCCGTTATCCCTGATGCTCTCTTCTCATAGTGACTGGCTGAACCACTGCTCAGGAAGAGCAATATGAGCAGCAGCGAGGAGAGAATCAAGAGAGCATGAATCAAATTCGAACTGCGGCTGCGAAGTACCACGGTACGACTCTATGCATTGTTGTCACCTCAATGTCGAAATGTGTTAGTTGTCTTCTTTTGCAGTTTTCCCTAGTCCCGTTGTTTCGCGGTGAGTGTGCTTCGTGCACGCATGAAAATGCTCCCTCAAAAGTGTCGACTTTTTACAGTCCAATTTTCGGGGAGCAGTTCATTTCACAGTCCAACTATCGGGGAGCATTCCACTTATAGGAGTGGATTGCACCATCTACTGATGCACAGTTCGTGCACGCGTGTATTTATCCTTACTTGAGCAGACTATTCACGAGCTGAATAGGGGTGGACTCTTCGAGGAAGAAGTACAAGTAGATTTTCAAAAGTAGGCTATCCATTTCCTCTGAAGAGATAAGACGGGCTTCGGGGGCACGAAGCGAAACCACTATGGAAGCGACATTCATGATGGCTTTATTATGCTCACCTCTGGAAAGGTTCTTGTTTCTGAAAGATTCCAGATACAGAAGAGCCAGATGGCGCAATACGTCTACATCTGCTTTGCTGTTAGTCGCAATCGTTGAATTCGTGGCACGATTCATTGCGTCAATTGCCACGTCAACTTCAGGTAACGGCAAGCACTGCTGATTCAGTTTGAGAAGAGCATGTTCTGTGAATATTGGGTCTTGATGGCCATTCGCAGAATAGTCAACCTCACTCCGCTCTCCTGGGAAATTATCCACCACAGTTGTATCGCCTCCAGCCTGAAGCGCCTGTTGCGATGTAGCCTTTGCCAGCGATGGTTACACGTCCTTGTGACACTGTATTGAATTCAGCAACATAGCCGGTTTTGCACGTGTAATCAGTTTCAACTTCGTTGTGGAACTCTGTTTCACTGGCGACAATGGTTCCGCTACCTGGAGCTCCGGCTTTCTTTTTATGGATATCTAATTCGATTCTGTGCGAAAAGGCTTGGTCGCAGCGGTTGTGCGCCCATCCGGACACATGGCTGTAGTTGCTGCTGTTCGGGGTATGGTACTCACCTGTTACTAACTTGCACCCACCAGGCAAAGCAAATGTTGTTGCTGCTTTATTCGAAGATGCTTCAGGCACATACTCGGTAGAGCTCACACTAAGAATGACTCCTCCTCCATCCTGCTCTACTCGTTCTGCAAGCAATTCCAAAGCCTGCTTCTCATCTTGGTTCAATCTGTCCACATCAACGTAGGAAACATCTACCTTGACGTTGCTGGCGTCAATCCCAAAATGCGAAATCGGCTCTACTGAGTCGGTGGGGCTATTCGTTGCTGCAATAGCTGGGGTCACCATCAAGGAAGACGCCAATAGAGCTATTGCGGCGATGGAGCCAAAGGTTTTAGATTTCAAGAGATGAAACCTTTCTTGTGTTGGAACGCTGTCTGGTCGTCGAGAGACGGTGAGGTCATCTTGGATATGAACTCAATTTTAATAGTAAAGGCAAATGTGTAAATCGTCATCTAGGTTATGACTTTTTCGGCTCTTCAGGGTTCCGGGTGTAATCGCGATCTAAAACCACCGCTATTGACTCACCCTGAAAAACTGATCAATTTCCAACCTGACGAATGAGTTCGTCCAACCTGTCATCGCGATCCTGCAAGGCTTGTTGATCATCTAGAGAACGCGTCACGATCTTCTCTTCTCCCCCGCGAAACAGCGTCGTATCGCCGACTTCGAGCCAAGCTGCATGCTCACCCTTGCCGTGGTATTTGCCTTCACAGGAGCACGTGCAGTCATTGCCTTCAGCTGTCTGGTATCTCGTATCGCACTGCTCGGCCGTGCTGTAGTGCATCTCAATGAATACGAGTCCATCGCGGATAGCGACCGCTTCGGCAACGTCCGTTAGATGTTGACGTGCGATCGTCCAATACCCTTTCCAGCCCGGTTCCCCAGGAGGGGCCCCAACCCATGTCGGTCGGATGGCAGCGCCAGTTGCCGTTCTAAACAGTTCCCTGTTCGTCGGCTGTCCAGTTCGGGGAGCGCGCAAACCCCTTACCTGAATCCGACCCCTAAGTGGGCGAATAATTGTCGCAGTCATAAAGGCATATTACAGACCCACCTACTGCTCTAGCCACCGATTCCAGAAGGTGTCCGCCCCTTAGTCCAGATATTTGATTTGCGTATCCTACACTCAAAATATTTAAATATCACTACTAGTTTAAAAATCTAAATATACATATTTTGGTCTTGTCACTGCATCTCAAAAGGGAAGGTAAGACAATGATCGGATTGAAGAAACGCCTCACAGGAGCCGCATTAGCGCTGGGCATTATTGCTTCGGGCGCAATTGTAGCGGCCCCTGCCGCGCAAGCTGCCACCTGCGGCTATTACGCAAGCGGGGGATACAGCTACTACAACCACTGCGGTTCTGGCAATGCCTACATCCAGATTGACCAGGTTGTAGGAAACTACGAGCAGTGCGTCGGTCCAGGCACAACTCTGCTGCGGAAACAGGACGGTGGAATCTACTCAATCACCAACGCCTTCTATCTTCGCTCTTGCTAATTGTCATAGAGTGAGTAGAGAGAATCTCTACCCAATAGACAAGTAAGGTCGTTGCCAGTGCTAAAGCAGAAATACTTAATTCAGTATCTTCTCCCGCTGGCAATGACCTTACTTTTTCTGTGTCTGGCGTTATCTCGCGTGACCTACATGCCCGTAGATTTTTTTGTCTACTACGACGCGGCGCGGCAGGCTTTCACTACCGAGAATATCTACGCTCACAATATTTTCAGCGGACAGTTGCCAGATGAGGGGTTGCCGTTCGTCTACACCCCTTTCACCCTTTTACTCATCCAGCCTTTCGCTTGGCTCCCACCAATGCTGGCCTGGGTGGCCTGGACCTTCGTCATGCTTTGCGGACTCGCTTGGGCGCTGAGATTCCTCGCCCGCTCTATCAGCCAGGATCCCTCATCCAAGTTTGTTATCGCCCTGTTTCTCCTGCTGAGCGGAACGACAGTGATCGCTCAGCATCTTGCTTTCGGACAGATCAATATCCTGCTAGCTGTTGCCTGCCTCTATGATCTAGCGGCTAACAAGACACAGCGGATTTCTTGGCTCCCACGTGGCTTATTGACGGGCATTGCAGCAGGAATCAAGCTCACTCCGGCATTCTTTCTGTTTTATCTTTTGATCACTCGCCAGTTCCGAGCAGCAATGTGGATGTGTGCAGGAGGTCTGGGAACCCTGGCCATCGGCGCTGTACTCTTCCCCGTAAATACATGGCATTATCTGAGCGTGGAGATCCTGTCGCTAAGCGACAAAGTAGATCTGGGCAGCAACTTCGCAACGAGCGGGAACAATTCCATTTCCGGCGCTCTCGCATACTTTTGGCCGGATGCACCCCTAGCAGTCAAAGCCTTCTTCATCTTAGGCGTAGCCACGACAGCTCTGGCCCTTGCTTACCGCTTACACAAAGCACAGCGAACACTCGATGCAGTTCTTATAGCCGGTGCAAGCATCCAATTGCTCTCACCGGTTAGCTGGATACACCATTGGGTGTTCCTGGTGTTTATTGTCCTGCGTCTCTCCCTGAACGCCCGCACCCGGCGCTGGGGATTAACAGGACTGCTCTTTCTTCTTATGCAACCAACCGACCTCGGAGATTGGATGCTCACGTCGCTACCTGAGAATATTATTCTCACTGCGATTGGTACAGCCCTCCGCGAAGGTTTGCTCCTGCTGACGCTGGCTTTGGGAGTCGTTCTCGCTCTGCGGACTAGTTCGTTCGAAATCTCAGAAACAGGTACTTCTAATCCTGCACGACTACCCGAGGGCCAAAGCAGCAAGCGATAGTCTTAGAGCGGATCAACCAGCTCAAAAACCATCGTTTTCGGTGTGGCATCTACTGCGTCCTCACCGAGGATTCACAGCCGCCACGCAACGACGAATCAAATCCTGATCTTCACCTTCCTGCACGCTCGTAGCTCCGCACCAGCGAGAACCATCGGAACTGACCGCAGTGAAGTGATTAAACCCTGGGCCTTGCCCACCGTGCCCAACAACTACTGGAGGTAGACCGCGCGTCATAAGTCCCAGCCCGTATCCAGCTTCCGGCGACATTGGATGATTCTGCGGAGCACCAACCAAATGGGTTTTCAACATTGCTTCAGGCAAAGCCGACCCCAGCTCATTTCGCATGATTAATGCAATACCGCGTGCAGCTTCATCGGGCGTGGCAGCGAAAGTTCCGGTGTACACCCATCCTGGGTTGTAATTGCGCAGTTCTTCAGTGATCGCGGGATGATTGCACTGTTCCCAATCATCAGGGCAATCAAAAGGGGACGCTTGAATACCAAGAGGGCTAAAGATCAAGCTGTCGAGCACGTTGTAAAAAGGCTTCTGGTGGAAATCTTCGAGAGCTAAGCGTAAAAGTAGATACCCGATATTTGAATAGCGAAATACGCCGGGGTTTTGCACCTCTGCACGAGCGATAATGTCCTTTGAGTCCCAGGGTTCTGCGGCGTTTTCTACTGCTGCTCGATAGTCCGGCCAAACAAAGTAATCATTGAGCCCGGAACGGTGAGAGAGCAAGTCTTCGAACGACAGAGACTTCAAATGCGCAGGTAACCAGACTAGGCGATCACCGATGTGTTGTTGAGGATTAAACGTCAAAATAACGGCGGCGGCGGTGTAGGATTTCGCGATGCTGTAAATAGGGACCGTATGCTGCATGTCTCCATTCTGACACCCGGTACCGACAAAAGGGAGAAGTGCCCAGCTGAATCGGCTTCCTAAACGATCGTATTCGGTGCGCATATTCGGCATTCTAAGATCAGGAAAAGATCGTTCCGATTCACTCCCTCAGAAAAATCAACACGCCTCTGCACATCGGTGTACTGCGCAAACGGCTTCCCCGAACTGTCCCGTAGAACGTTCCCCCTGCTGGGACTGCACGAACCGACTCTTAGAGCTGCAACTAAACCGCCAATTAAAGTTATCAGTCACACCGGAGGTTTTCATCTGACGCAACGAATCAGAACTCCCGGAAGTAGTGGCAAGTCCTGGCAGGGTGCGGCGAGGATACCGGCGAGCGCTAGCCGCTAGTAGTGAGCGTCGCGGTCCAGCGCGCCAACGCCTGGGCGAAAATCTCGGGCTGGTCAATATGCGCGTTGTGTCCGGCACGGTCCAGTTCGAGGAAGGAAGCGTTGGGGTAGCGGACCAGCAGCGCCTTGGCGTCCTCGAACCCGACGATGTGGTCTTGCCTTCCGCAGGCGATGAGCACCGGAATCTGCGAAATCCGCTCGCGGTCCACCGGCAGCGTCTCCAAGAAGTAGCGGGTGGACAGATGCGCCATGGCGCGCAGGTCAGCGGCGAGCACTCCGGGCAGCACATGGCGCTCGAATTGTTCCCAGTTCGCGCGGGTCTGGATCACCGACATCTGCGCGTAGTGCCCGGCATTGACCGGACCCAGCTCCTCGAGCAGCAGTTCGTCTTCGTGCAACACGCTGCGCGCCGGCACCGTGCGTTCCTCGGCCGCCGGTCGGGTCACCGGCGCCAGCAGCACCATGCCGCGCACCTGGGATTCGAAGCGGTCTGCCATCTCCTGGGCGAGCAGGCCGCCGAGCGAATTGCCGATCAGCGCGAACGGGCGTGCCCCCAGGTGGTTTTGCAACAGCTTCTGGAGCCAGGCGGCGAATTCGGGCAGGCCGGCGCGGCCCGCCAAGGCTGGAGTCCCACCGAATCCGGGCAGGTCGATGTAGATGCGCTGCAGGGTGCCGGCAGTTTCCAACTGCTCATCGAGGGCGAAGAGGATCCGGTGGTCCACCCCGTTGCCGTGCACCAGGACCACCGGAAATCCGGTGCCGTGGACCGCGGCGATGCCCTCGGGCAGGGGTTGGGCCGGCTGTTGCTCTCTCACGATGTTTCCTTGCCTTTGGTGGTTCGCTCCAATGGAGACGAGACTAATCGCTCGTGTCGCGCCGGGCAATGAACACGAACTGCCGCCCGGGCCTATCCGGAGCATCCTGCACCGTCTGAACCGAGAATCCCGCGGCTTCCACCGTGCGCGTCAGCTCTTGGCGAGTGCGGTAGCGAAGTGTGGAATGCGAGACCAGTTCGCTGCCCTCCTGCTCGAAGCGAAAGGTCTCACGGAAGCTGAGCAACTCATCGGCGTAGTCCAGCACTTCGATCCAGGTGCTGACCGGCCCCAGCCGATCGATCAGAGTCGTTTCGCGGGTCAATTCCGGCGTCCAATTCAGCCAGGCACGCGCTTCGGGCCGCCGTGCCTCGAAAATCAGCCGCCCGCCAGGTTTCAGCAACTGCGCGATGCGCTCCAGGGTCTGCTGCCACTGGAGATCGCCGGTGAAAACCATCGCGACATTTGCGGTCATCACCGCCACGTCATAATCTCCTGTCGGCACGTCCGCCACCGTCCCGTGCACCCATTGCACCAGCGGTGCCTGGGGCTTGGCGCCGGCCACCGCCAAGCTGGCGCCCGCAGGATCGACCCCCGTGACCTGCAGTCCGCGCGCGGCCAGTTGGCAGGCGAAGGTTCCGGTCCCGCAGCCCACGTCCAAGATCTTGCGCGCACCCAACGAGTCGATGATCTGCGCATAGGGCTCCAGATCGCTGCGGTCGGCATCAAGCGGGTCATAGAGCTCGGCGAGGCGCGCATCGACGAAGCAAGCGTCGGCTTCAAGCTCCTGGCTCATAGGTCATTTCCCGCCGCTGGCAGGACACAGAATTCGTTGCCCGAGGGGTCCTGATAGACGCGCCAGGGCAGTTCGCCCCAATTCGGATGCAATTCCGTGCCACCGCGGCGCACGATCTCTCGGGCGAGCGCCTCGGCATCATCGGCGGCTTCCAAACGCACGTCCAGGTGCAGTCGATTCTTTTCCGGTCCCTTGGCCAGCGGTTCGGGGCATATTTCCAGCACCGGCCCGCGATAGCTTGGATGGCGCAGCGTTCCGGGCCGGCCAAGCGCGGTCTGCTCCCAGCCGGTGAGCCAGGACCAGAAGGCGGCGTCGCGACGCACATCGGAGGAATCCAGGGGCAGCGCGGCGATAGGTCCGGTATTGCTATAGCTTGCGCGGCCTTCCATGACGCAGAAGGCGTTGTCTTCAGGATCGCCCAGCACCACCCAAGGGACATCCTGCTGCCCGATATCCTTGGGACTCGCGCCCAAGGCGAGCGCGTGGGCGATCACCTGTTCTTGCTCCTGGCCACCGAGCAGGTCCAGATGCAGCCGGACCGGATCCCGCGGAGCTTCGGGAACACGTTGAAAGCACAGGTCGAGGGTCGGCCCGTCGGGGATGTGCAGGCGCGTTTCGAATCCGCTGGCATCCTCGTCCAGAAATTCGCAGCCCAGCAGCTCCTGCCAGAATCGGCCGAGACGCTGCGGATCCACCGAGTCAAAAACGATGTTTTCCAGGTACATGCGCCCAGCCTACCGTGCGAGCAGTCGCTGGATCGTGCGCCCCGATACCCACCGCGGGACCTGCTCCTGGTAGCGGCGATAGCGCTGGCCGAAGGCCCTTTCGAGCGCTGCTTCCTCGGCGGGAATCTGCACCCTGTCCAGCAGCAGCACAACTCCCGCGGCCGGAAGCAACGCCAGCGCGCTGCGCCGCCACAGGGCGTGCGCTACGAGCAACCCCGCCAGGCTCAGATACATCGGATTGCGAGTCAAGGCGTTCGCCGAGTCCGTCACCAGATCGTTCATCGAGTCCAAGGCCATCGGGTTGATGGTCGTTTGCCGGCGGCGGAAGGCCCGGAGGCTGGAGATATCCAGCGCCAAGCAGACCGGCAACAGCAATCCCGCGAATACTCGTGAGCGCGGCGAGCTGTGGCGATGGCGCGACAGGAGCGCCTGCAGCGCACCGGCGCCCAGCGCTAATACCGGCGGTGGAATGCGCAGCATCGACATGGCTCCTCTAATTCGCGGCTCCGTCTAATGCTTCGATGCTACGCTCCCGGCTAGAATTTCGCGCCCCTGCCCATCTCGTGAACAGGCACAAGCAAAGGTAGGATCGGCATAACCGGTCGGCCCAATATTTTCCAGGAGCATGCATGTCCTATCTAGTCGATTTCAAAGAGGTGAGCACCGCGGGTCTGGAAAGCTCACCGGTGGCCGATGCCCTCGCCGGATTGCGCGCCAATGAGGCCCGGTACCTGAAGAATAAGTTCGACCACGACCTCTTGCTCAGTGCCGCCCAAGACGTCCCCGAAATTGTCGACTGGGTGCACCGCATCCTCGCCGACGAACGCGACCTGCAGATCGCATCCCCGGTGCTGCAGGCGAGCCTCTTCGAAGCCGATGGCGCCAAACGCGCCTACCTCTTCTACGAATCCGGTCTCTCGATCAATGTGCACTACTCCCTGGCACCCGGTGCGAAGCGTGCGGTGGGATTCAAGCTCTCCGAGGGGATGGACGTGCCCGAGGAACTTGCCCAGCGCTTCAAATTCGCCCGGCAGAAGTCGAAACTTGCCGGAACTATCCGCGGATCCTACTTCGTGCTCAAGGGCGAATACTAGCGGTCCGGCGGAGCTCCCTAGCCAGCTATCGGAATCGGCTCTAGGCTAAGAGCCACCGGGCCACGCTTCGGACCCAGAAGCGGCTCAACTCACCGCACCGACGAGGATATGAGCATGTCGAGTTCCAGCACCCCGACCTCCGATTCCACCGCATCTGGTTCGCCGCCGCGGATCCGGCGGCGGATCTTCGCTTGGGATCCCGGCCGCGACACCGTCATTGCCTTGGGCACGCTGCTGGCGTTCTGGGCCTGCTATTGGGCCGGCAGCGCGTTCGGCGGCGGGTTCTTGATTGTCGGCATCCTGCTTTTCGGCACACTCATTCCGGCGCTTACCGTGCTTAGGAAGCGTCGGGAAGGCTGGGCCGGGCTCGGCATAACCCGCAGATTCCTTCTCCGCTCCCTGATCATCGCCGCGCTCCTCGGGGCCGGCTCCGCCTACCAGCTCATCACCACTGCCGCCGCGCAGCAGGTCGAGCTCCTCCCCCACCTGCTAGCCAACCTGTTGGTGTTTTGGGAGCCCTTCTTCGTCTTCGGCTGGCTCTATCTACGCTGGGAACGCGCCTTCGGCTGGCTGCCGGCCATCGCGCTCACCGGCCTCGGTTTTGCCCTGCAGCATGTGGGATCGGTTCCGCTGCCGGTGGCGCTGAGCTTCGGATTGATCGCCCTCGCCTTCGCCATCGTCTTTGCCTGCGTGCGTAACCTCGCGATCCTCTGGCCGCTGTTCTACCCCGTGGCCAGCGGCATCGGCACCCTGCAGTCGGGCTTGGCAATGGGCTGGGACGGTGTCGGCTCCGGCGCGTTCCTGCTTGCCGCGCAGGCAGTGATCCTCTTTTTCGTCGTCCGCGGCCTCCGCACAAAACTGACCTTCTAAATCCCAAGGAACCCACCATGGAGCAATCCTCAGCGTTGGAAATCGTCAAGAACTATCATCGGGCCTGGACTTCGGGCGATGTCGAGCTGGCGATGAGCTATGTCGCCGAGGCCATCACCTGCCGGGCGCCGGGCCTCGATCTGGAGGGCAAACAGGCCTACCGGCAGTTCATCGCCGGGTTCGCGCCGCTGCTGACCGGTACCGCGCAGATCGCCGAATTCGCCGAGGGCAACCGCGTGGCGCTGTTCTACTACCCGCAGACCGCCAGCACCTCCTCCGCCGTGGCCGGCGAATGCTTTACCGTCTCCGACGGCCAGATCAGCGACAGCGTGCTGGTCTTTGACCGGATGTCCTATGCCCCGCCCGAGCCCCGCTAAGCGAGGGCAGAGATGATGCACACGGCCCAGCAGCTGCTCATCGAGCGCATTCGCGAGAAATTAGCCGGCGAGCCGGTCCTGCGCGAGGTATCGATGTTCGGCGGCCACTCATTTATGGTCAACGAGAAACTACTGGTCGGCGCGCTCAAGGAAGGGGCGTTATTGGTTCATGTTGCCCCGGCGAACCACGCCGAGCTCTTGCTGAGCCCCGGAGCCGGCCAGGCGGAAATGGGCACCGGACGGAGCATGGGGCCGGGCTGGATCCAGGTGGACGCCGCGAGCCTCGAGAAGGACGAGGCTTTGGCTTCGTGGCTGGGCACAGCCCTGGAATTCAACCGTGCGCTGACCGGTGGCGGCCGCTGAACCCGACGTTGGACTACTCTTGCGGTACGCTGCCCACCTGCTTGGCGGGCACTCCCACGACGATGGCCCCGGCCGGCACGTCCTTGGTCACCACCGCCCCGGCACCGACCACCGCGCCATCGCCGATGCGCACCCCGGGGAGCACCGTCACATTCGCGCCAAGCCAGACGCCGGCGCCAAGCACCACCCGTGCCGGGTGCATATCCGCGCGCCGGCTGGGCACGATGTCATGGTTCAACGTGGTGATCACCGCGTTATGCCCGATCAGCGACCCCTCGCCGATCTCGATCCCGCCCTGGTCTTGGAATCTGGCGCCGCTGTTGACGAACACGTTCTCGCCGAAGTGGATATTCTTGCCGAAGTCGGCCGTAAATGGCGGAAACAACTGGACGGATTCTGGCACCTCTCTCCCGGTCAGCTCGCCGAGCAGCGCACGGACCGCCGCGGGCGAGTGGTAGCTTCCGTTCAGCTGAGCGGCGATGCGCAACGCCTCCTGGCTCGCGGCATGCATCGCCTGGTGATGCCCGGAACCTCCGGTGATGCTCTGGCCCGCGTTCAGGGCGGTTAAAAGTTCCTCGAGTCCTGCAATGTTGCTCATGGTCTTACGCTAGCGCACCGCGCATGGACTTCGGCCACAATTTCCCTGCAAGCAATCTATGCTGGGTTGCCCCCTTCGCCGTCAGGAGCTGCCCGTGTTGATCACCGATCCGAACGCACCGATTCCCGTTCAATTGCGCAACGAGGAGTTCTTGCTGCGTCCGCTCACCGCCGAGGACGCCGCATTGGACTACGCGGCGGTGATGGAAACCCGCGAGTCCTTGCGGCTCTGGGAGCAGGACCCGTGGCCGGCCGATGACTTCAGCGTGGCGGAGAACCGCGAGGACCTCATCGAGCATGAGCGCTTCCACAAGGAGCATCGCGCCTTTACCTACACGATGCTCGATCCCAGCGAAACCGAGTGCCTGGGCTGCGTGTACGTCTACCCGCCCGGCGCCAAATTCCTGGCCAAATCCACCGTGAGCGCGGTGGGCCCCGGCGCCTGGGCGGAGCTGGAGGCGGTCATCTATTTCTGGGTTCGTGAATCGCGGCTGGAATCCGGGCTCGATGAACGCCTCTTGGCTGCGCTGCGCCAATGGTTCGCCGAGCAATGGCAGCTGCGCGACACCGTGTATGTCATCAGCGAGCCCTACGCACATCAGCTGCAATTGATCGAGCGCAGCGACCTGGAACTGCGGTTCAGGGTGCGCGAGCCCGGGAAATCCGCGCCCTACCTCGCCTTCGGCTAGAGCCCTGCGCCGCCTTTGCGAAGGAGGAGGGTACCGGAGAGCTCGGTGATGCGTATGCGTATTTCGCAGGTGTTAAGCGGGGTTGAGATTCGTGCTTGTTTTTGGAATGGTGGCACCCACGTGCCCTGATCTTGGCATGTCCGCAACCGGAAGGAGAGCCTCGTGCTCACACTGACCGACCAGGCAGATACGATCGTTACCGCGATCGTCACCAACCAGTCCGAGGCAGCAGATGCCGGACTCCGAATCCATCAGTCCGAAGGTGCCGGAGCACCGAACGAAGCAGCCTTCGCGGTGCAGATCGTTCCCGCACCGGAACCAGCCGACGTGGTAGTTCGCGGCGAAGGAAGCCCGGTTTACCTCGACGAGCTGATCACCGATGAGCTCGACGACAAGGTGCTCGACGCGGCCGTAGACGAGCAAGGCGCCGTCAGCTTCCAGATCCTCCCTAAAAGCTAACCTCGGTTCGCTCCTTAAGCTTCCCGCGAGGGTCGCCCAGCCGGGCGGCCCTCGCAGGCTTTGTGGGCATCAGCCCAGCGCTTCATCCGAATTCCCCGATCGCAGAATTCGCAGATCCCGCAGATGCGGGAAACAATGGCATTATGCCTTTCGCCGATCAACTCATCGGTGCCGATGTCGCCGAACAGCTCGCCCATGAGATCCAGGCCATCGTCCCGGAGCAGCCCTTGCAATTCCTGCCGGCAGCCAGTGCCGCTCTGGCCGAGCTGAGCCTGCGCGAACGCGCCGATGCCCTGCGCGATGCCCTGCTGTCGGAATTCCCCGAAGACTACGCGCGGCTGGCAACGGTCATTCGAGAAGCCAGCGAGCGTTCCGCGACCTTCACCGGTTGGATGATCTGGCCGGTGACCAGCGCGGTGGCGACCCGTGCGGTACGGGAGAATACCTCCGCGGCATTCAACGACGCTATGGCCCTGCTGGCCGCGCTCACCGGGAGATTGACCGCGGAGTTCGCCATTCGGACGCTGCTCATCCATGACCTGGACAAGGCCCTGGAGATCGCCGAAGAGTGGACCCGGTCCCCTGACGAGCACGTGCGCCGGCTGGCCAGCGAGGGCACCCGCCCCTATCTGCCCTGGGCGGTTCGCGTTCCGCAGCTCACCGCGACGCCCGGCCGCACCATCCCCATCCTCGATGCGCTGTACCGCGATGAAAGCCAGTATGTGCGTCGTTCCGTGGCGAACCACCTGAACGACCTGAGCCGCGATGCTCCGCAGCTGGTCACGCAGACCGCTCGCCGCTGGCTGCAAGCTCCCGAGAAAACCACACTGCCGCTGGTGAAGCACGGACTGCGTACCTTGATCAAGCGCGGAGATCCCCAGGCCCTGGCGGTCCTCGGCTTTGCTCCGGCGACGTTGGAGATCGACGGCCCGCGGCTCGGCCAGCAACAAGTTCCATGGGGTGGAAGCGTGGAATTCACCGCGGCCATCCGCAATGCCGGCGCCGAGCCGAGCGCGCTGGCCATCGACTACCTCGTCCACCATCTCAAGGCCAACGGGTCCACCAGCGCCAAGGTCTTCAAACTTGCCACGCGCACCTTGGCACCGGGCGAAAGCCTGGACATCGGCCGTTCCCATTCATTCCGGGCGATCACCACCCGCCGGTATTATCCCGGGCTTCATGGGATCGCATTGCAGATCAATGGGGTTCCCACGCACACCGTGCACTTTGAGCTGCTCGCCGAGCCTCCGGGCTGACATAGCGCGGCGAGCGGGGCACAATGTGGAATATGGATTCCAAAGAGATGCTCATCCAGCTGGCTACGCGGCCGCTGTCGGCCGCCCGAAATCTTCCACCGCTCGGCGCCGCGCAGCTCAACGCGCATCCTGCGGGACACCCGAATTCAATTGCCTGGCTGCTGTGGCATAGCGCCCGGGAACTCGATGTGCAATTAGCCGAGCTCAACGACCGGCGCCAGGTCTGGGAAGACTTCGGCGAGCGGTTTGAGCTCGGCGAGATCGGGATGGGCTTCGGCTACGGGCACAGCCCAGAGCAGGCGAGGAGCATTGTCGTCGAGGACCAGCAGCTGCTGCTCGACTACCTCGAGGCAACGCTCGCCGCGCTGAGCGGGTACGTCCGAACCTTGGGCGAAGCGCAGCTCGATGAGATCGTCGACCGCGCGTGGGAGCCGCCGGTGACCCGCGGGGTTCGGCTGCTCTCCATGCTCGACGATGCAATCCAGCATGTCGGACAGGCCGCCTACGCGGCCGGAACCCTGGCCTGATCGCTGAAGCCACGTCTGAGGCTGGCCGCTCCCCCAGGGGATCGGTCATCCTCGATCGGGAAGTTAGCCGTCCCGATCGAGGACTGCGCTCCAGCGCAAATTACCTTTCGCGACGGGCTACTTGACCCATTTGGCCAGTTCCGCCGCGGAAAGTTCTGCCAACCATATTTGCCATAGCGGGCCGAAGGTCACGCGGCGAACTCCGAGCGAGCCGAGCTCCGCGAGGTTCCCTGCGCCGTGGGCTTTGACCGGATGAGCGGTGACGTTGACCGGGATCTGCACCGCGTCGACAAAGCGCCGGACCTGTTCGGCGGTGCTCAGCCCCACGGGGTAGACCGCACGCGCGCCGGCCTGCTCCATCAGCTTCATCCGGGCGATCGCTTCTTCGGCGGGGTCCGCGAAGACGTCGGTGCCGAATTTCAACGCGTCGGTGCGCCCATTGATAACAAAGGAAACACCCGCCTCATCGGCGCTCTGGCGCGCGGCGGCGATGTAATCGGCATGTTCCTGGCGCTCGCGCACGCGCTTTGACTCGGAGTGCACCACATCCTCGATGTTCGCTCCGGCGGCGCCAGCATCGAGAAGCCGCCCGATAAGTTCCGCTGGTTCCAGTCCGTAGCCGGATTCAACATCGACGCTGACCGGGATGCTGACCGAATCCATAATGACTTGGCTGTGGCGCAAATAATCCTTGAAGTCCATCTTTTCGCCATCTGCGCTGCCCGTGGCATCCGCTACGGGGTGGCTTCCGATGGTGAGACCTTCAAATCCCGCACTGACCGCAACATTGGCGCTCCAGGTATCCCAAACCGTGGGAAGAACCAAAGTACGGCCGGAATCGTGCAGGTCGGTGAGCTTCTGGGCGAGCTGTGTGACATCAGACATGTGGGTTCTCCTTGGAGTCGCTGAACAAGGCTCAGCGTACCAGTGACCGTATCCGCACTCTAGGGTGGCTTCCAATCAGTGTTTTAATCCCCGCGAAGCCTCCCGAGCTCTTGTAATTTTCTCCACAGTAGGCAATCGTTCAACGTAGGAGAAAAGGAGAAAACGGTGGCGATGCGCTCGGGACGTAAGCATGATTGGGCAACGATCCCCAACGCCATCACGGTGCTCCGCTTCCTGCTGGTCATACCCATCTGCGGCTACCTGATCTCCGATACGCGGCCGGTGCTCACCGCCATCTTGCTGCTGGCCTTCGGCCTGAGCGATTGGATCGACGGTTTCATCGCACGCAAGTTCGGCCAGGTTTCCCGGCTCGGCATTCTGCTCGATCCCATCGCCGACCGCCTCGGCATCGTTGCCATCGCCATCGCCTTTGTGCTGAACGGATCGGTTCCGCTGTGGATCGGGTTGGCCATCTTCATCACCGATCTGACCTTGCTGTGCACCTACTTCTTCTTGCGCCTGTCTTCCCCGCCGGAATCAACATGGCTTGGAAAGATCAGAACAGGGATCATGATGCTGGGCTTGGCCTGTGTTGCGCTGGGGCGCATCGATCAGCTTTCGGTGCTCTTCACCCCGGGTGTCTACATTCTCGCCGCTGGTGCCCTGCTGCATCTGTTCGTCGGTTTCGGCTACCTGCGGATCATGCGGAAGACCGCCAGCGAACAGCGCAAGGCACCCTAGCTCCCGCCGCATTGAGGCAGAATAGTCAGATGGGTTCCCTTAACCGACGCGCAGCAAAATCGGATCAGCAAACGTCAAAGCGCGCCAAGGGTGATTCGCCGCTGATCTGGATTCCGGTGCTCCGGACAATGTTCTACAAGGCGATCTTCGTCGCGGTCATGGGGACCATCTTGGTGTTGCTGTCCGCTACCGGGCTCCTGACCACAAACCACATCAATGAAGTCCAGCGAGATGGCGCATGGTCCGGCATCGCCGTCGCCATGTGCGCATTGCTCTTCACCTTCCTGGGCGTTGACTCCAAGCGCCCGGATTCGGGATTGCCCGCCAAAGGCCTGCCTCAACTCTTAATGCTCTCCACGCTGGCAGCAGTCCTGCTGATGCTGATCTTCATGATCAGTTGGCCCATAGCCGTCGACCAAAATATCTACGGCACAACCGTTGCCGCTTGGTACATCTCTGAGCCACTGGCATTTGGGCTGTCGGCGCTGTTTGTCATCGCCTCGTTCTTCTGGTCGTCATTGGCTCTCCTGGGGATGACGGCCAGCAAAATGCCGTGCAAGCTCCTCGGTTACGTATTCCTGTTTGCCGTCGCCGGTATCGGCATGTGGCTTGGCTCCGGGTTGTTCATGTCCCCGCCTGCCGAGGCGAATCTGGCCCTGTGGATCGTGCTCGCGGCGCTCGGCATCGCATTGCAACCGATCGTGGGCTTCTGCACCGGGCGGCGGATTCAACGGCAGCTAGCCTCGAAGTAGCGGCCGCCGTCGACCGGTTGCAGCCCCGCAGCCAGATGCGGCGGCCCGTGCCATGAGCTGCCTTGGGGCTATTCCCGTTGCGGACGAACTCCGCGCCGGCTAGGGCTCCGCCCGGCGGCGACCGCAATTGCGGCCACCAGCTGGACCCCGGCTGATAGCGAGGCACCAAGAATCCACCACGATCCGGTATCCGAGAGCACCGACCACACTACTATTGCCAGGCCGGCCAAGAACCCGCCGAGGACGAGACCGGGAACCGGCCACAGCGCTCGGGCCCGGATGAGCGGCACGAGGAAAAGGACCCAGCCGAGCAGCAGCATCGCGATACCGAGCAGATCCCACGGCGAAGGCCCATGCCCCTGGCTCAGCCGGAAAACCGCACCACCATTGTCGGGTACCGCCACGATGCCGATCCCGACCAGCGAGAAGATCAACCACAGCATCAGGCCGCGAAGCACGGCTCGCCGAATGTTCATCTTCCCAGATTAGCAATCGGGAAGCTTTTGGCTCGGTCAGTGGTCACTGCACTCATCGTTGCACGCCTCTGTCTCCCGTTCCCCGGTGAGCACGGCCAGCGGGGCGGCACAGCAGGCATCGCCCTTCCACGCTTCGACTCCTTCGCGGATGGCAAAGACGGCGATCACGAGTGCGGCGACCGAGTCGGCCCATGCCCACCCGAGCAGGCTGTTGAGCAGCAGGCCGGCGAGCAGGGCGGCGCTCAGGTAGGCGCAGATGAGGGTCTGCTTGGAATCTGCGACCGCGGAGGCGGACCCGAGCTCGCGGCCCGTGCGGCGCTCGAACCAGCTGAACAGCGGCATGACGATGAGGCTCAACCCGGCGATCGCGATACCCACCGGGGAGTGTTCCGGCTCGCGCAGCCCGGAGAGCGAAAGCACGGCATCCACCGAGACGTAGGCAGCCAAAGCGAAGAACGAGACCGCGATAACCCGCAGCGCGGTCTTCTCCCGGCGTCCGGGGTCGGGCGCGGCGAACTGCCAAGCCACCGCCGCGGCAGAGAGGACCTCGACGATCGAGTCCAGTCCGAAGCCGATCAGCGCCGCCGAGGAGGCGGCCGAACCGGCGATCAGCGCGATCACGGCCTCGATCACGTTCCAGGAGATCGTGATTGCCACGACGATCTTGATCCGCCGCCGCAGCACGTCCCTCCGTGCCAGCGTGAGCTCCGCGGCCATCACTGCACGGCACCCTTTGCGCAGCAGCCCGGGACCACACAGGCCGGATCCAGGCACGTCGCGCTTTCGTCCACGGCCAAGGTCACGTCCACGAGCGCGGTGAGCGCCGCGGCGAGGTGCGGGTCGGCGATCTCGTAGCGGGTTTGCCGGCCCTCGGGTTCGGCGACCACGATCCCGCAATCGCGCAGGCAGGCCAGGTGATTCGAGACGTTCGAGCGGGTCAATTCCAGGTCCCGCGAGAGCACCGCCGGGTAGCTCGCCCCACCGAGCAGGGTCATCAAGATGCGGGAGCGGGTCGGATCGGCCATGGCCCGGCCGAGCCGGTTCATGACATCCAGGCGAGAAGCAATAGTCAGCATACAATGACTATACAGCGCATACTGACCTATATGTCAGGGGCTCCAGATCAAGTGCCCGATCCCTTTGACATCGCCATGTGCCGCTCAACCGGCCCACTCGCTGCGCAACAAGCCATACACCCAGGAGTCGTATACCACGCCATCGACGATGCAGTCCTCGCGCAAGGTGCCTTCCAAGCGGAAGCCCAGTTTTTCGAGCACCCGAGCCGATGCGGCATTGCGGGTATCGACCTCGGATTGGATGCGATTGAGGTCGAAGGCGCCGAACGCCCAGCGCAGCAGGGCGTGCGCCGCTTCCGTCGCATAGCCGTTGCCCCAGGCGGCCTGGTTGAGGCAATATCCCAGAGAAGCGCTTCGAAATGCCGGATTCCAGCTGTTCAGCGTGCACCAGCCGATGAAAGCCTGGTCGGAGCGGCGTTCAATGGCCACGCGGGCACCGCTGCCTTCCTCCGCCATTTTCCTGCACCCCACCATGAATCGGGCGATCGACGCCCGGTCATCCCAGGGCGGCGAGTCCCAATAACGCAGCACCTGGACATCGCTTTGCAAGGCGAAAAGGTCCTCCGCGTCGGCATCCGTGAAGGGACGCAAGCGCAGGCGTTCGGTCTCCATGGTCGGGGTCGGCAGAATCATGAAATCATTCTGGCACAATCTCGAGAATCTCAACCCGGAGCCTGAGGTTGAAGTCGTGGATCGGCCCGGCTCGATTGGAATGCCTCCGCGAGGCCCGGACCGTGGGGATTCAGGCGCTTGCAGAACCATGCAGACCGTCCAGAAAAGCCTTGGCCGCCGGCGAGAGGTTGAAGCCGCTCCACGCCAGGTACTCGATGCGCGTGGGCCCGTCGCTGATCGGGATGGCGCGGAAGTCGCCGCTGTCGGGGATCACCGCCGGGGACAGGAGCGCGATGGCGAGGTTGCTGCGCACCAGGCCCAGCATGAGGTCGGTGCTCATCGCCTCGAACGCGACCTCACGACGGATCCCGGCCGCCGCGAAGGCAAGATCCGAGGGGGCTCGTCCGGTTGTGCCTACGGGGAAGTCCACAAACGTCTCCTCGGCCAGCTCCACCAGCCGCAGTTCTCCCCGGCCGGCGAGCGCATGCTGCGCGGATACGACGGCGACGAGCCGTTCACGCGCCAGCACGCTGGCGTCGACCCCGCCGTGCGGTATCGCCCCGGGGAGCCCCAGCACGGCCACATCCATGCTTCCGTCGGCGATGGCTGCGATGAATTCGTCGCTGCCTCCGCCGCGCAGCCTGATCCCCACCGCTGGATGTGCACGGTGGAAAGCTCCAAGCACCGCGGGAATGTCGAGCGCAGTCACCGTCGGAATCACCCCGATGGTCAGCGTGCCGCGGATCTCGCCGGTCGCGGCGGCGGCAGCCGAGGCCGCGCGTTCGGCCGCGTCGAGGCTCAGCCTGGCCGAGACGAGGAACGCTTCGCCGGCGGCAGTGACTTCGACGCGGCGGCTGGTGCGGGCAAATAGGCTGAGACCCAGTTCGCGTTCCAGGGCCTTGATCTGGTGGCTGAGCGCGGACTGCACCACGTGGCAGCGCGCGGCGGCGCGGGTGAAGCTGCGTTCCTCGGCGACCGCGACCGCATAGCGCATCTGCTGAAGTTCCATGCATTCATGATTGCAGTTCATCGATGGCATGACAACAATGTGTTGGACTCATGATTCGGTTCGGCAGAAGATGAATATATGAACACAACGACGATCCCGCTGCCAGTTCCCGGCACCCTGCTGACCTCGCGCATCGGCTGGACGCTGCTGACGGCGATCGCCCCGGCCGTATGGGGCACGACCTACATCGTCACGACGCACTTGCTGCCCGAGGGGCATCCCTTCTTCGCAGCGCTGATGCGCTCGCTGCCCGCCGGGTTGCTCGCCCTGCTGATCGCCCGGCGGCTGCCGCGCGGGTCCTGGTGGTGGAAGTCCCTGGTTCTCGGCACGCTGAACATGGGCGCGTTCTTTCCGCTCTTGTTCCTCGCCGCCCAGCACCTGCCCGGCGGCATCGCCGCCACCTTGGGTGCGTCGCAGCCGATCGTGGTGGCGCTGCTCGCCGGAGCAATCCTGCACGAAAAGCTCTCCGCATGGCGGGTCATCTGGGGCCTCGGCGGCATGGCCGGGGTCGGCCTCGTGGTGCTCGGTCCCGACGCGGGCCTTGATCCCCTCGGCATCCTCGCGGGCCTAGCCGGGGCCGCCTCGATGGGCACCGGCGTCGTGCTCACGAAGAAATGGGGCAGGCCCGAGGGCGTCTCGGCGATCGGACTCGCCGGCTGGCAGCTCACCGCCGCCGGACTGCTGCTGCTCATCCCGGCCATGCTCTTCGACGGAATCCCGCCGGGCATCGATGGCCCGGCGGTCGCCGGATACCTGTGGCTGAGCCTGATCGGCGCGCTGTTGACCTACGGACTATGGTTCTCCGGCATCCGCCGGCTGCCGGTGACCGCGACCGCACTGCTCGGGCTGCTTTCCCCGCTGGTAGCCGCAACCCTCGGCGCGGCCATCGCCGCCGAGGTCCTCACCCCAGGCCAACTTTTCGGCTTCGCCGTCGCGCTCATCGCCATGGTCGCCGGTCAACTGGGCCCAACGAAGAAGAAAGCACGGTTCCCCGCATGAACATTGCAGTTCTCGGCGCCACCGGCATGGCCGGCAAAGCCATCGCCGCAGAAGCCCTCGACCGCGGACACCACGTCATCGCGCTCTCCCGAGGGCACCACGCCGCACCTCGCCACGACCGGCTGAGCACACTGGCCGTTGATGCAGCCGACACCGCAGCGTTGCACCCGGTGCTCGCCAAGGCCGACGCGGCGGTGCTCGCCATCCGGCTCGGCCCGGGCGAAGAGTCCCGATTGGCGCCGCTCACCCGAGGCGTTTTGGACGCCGCCGAGCAGCACGGCACTCGGGTGCTGATCGTCGGCGGCGCGGCACCGCTGCGCTCCCCGACGGATCCCGGCCGGCTCTTGATCGAAGACCCCGACTACGTGCCCGCTGCGTGGAAGCACGTCGCGCAGGCCAGCCTCGACCAGTTCAAAACCTGCCAGCGGCACCCCTACAGCGGATGGATCTACCTGAGCCCGCCGGCGATTCTCGAACCCGGCGAGCGCACGGGCGGTTATCGGCGCGGGCGGGGCACACTGCTCACCGATGCGCACGGCATCTCGCGGATCACCGCGGCCGACCTAGCCATCTCCGTGCTCGACGAACTTGAGGGCCCTGGCGGCGGCCAGCATTTCACCGTCGCGCAAGCCGCCTCCTGCTGATCCACTCTCCCGGGCAGCCCGGCGGAAATTCCGGAATGCGGCGCATCGGCACCATGTATAGTTTCAGGCATGTCGAGTCCCGAGTCAGACAAGTCGGGGACTGCCGGTCACCCCGCCAGTCCCCTGAACCGCTAAGCACCAGCGCCGCGCCCTGCGCGCACGCGTGCCTGACTTATCCGGGCCCCTGGCCGTGGTGACAAAAAGGAACCCCCTTTTGACCTCTCACCTCGGAGTCCTCGATGCCTTTTGCTCTCTACCTGCTTGCCCTGGCCGTTTTTGTCATGGGCACCTCAGAATTCATGCTCGCGGGCCTGCTGCCCGCTATCGCCACCGAACTTGGTGTGCCCCTCGGCACTGCCGGGCTGCTGACCTCCGCCTTTGCGCTAGGCATGGTCATCGGTGCGCCGGTGATGGCCGCTTTCGCCCGGCGTTGGCCGCCGCGGCTCACGCTGCTGCTCTGCCTTCTCCTCTTTGCCGCAAGCCACGTGATCGGAGCGATAACGCCCCTGTTTTCGATTCTGCTCATCACCCGCGTGCTCGGCGCCCTCGCCAACGCCGGATTTCTCGCCGTCGCACTGAGCGCGGCCGGCACGCTCGTGCCGGAGAACCAGAAGGGGCGCGCGCTGTCGATCCTGCTCGCTGGAACCACGCTCGCAACCATCGCGGGCGTGCCCGCGGGGGCGCTGCTGGGCACGGCGATGGGCTGGCGCACCACATTCTGGGCGATCGCCGTCCTCTGCATTCCCGCAGCCATTGGCATCCTGCGCGGTCTCGGGCCAACTGCCGGGCAGCCCGCGGACGCTTCGGGCGCTCCGAGGCTGCGCGTGGAACTCGGCGAGCTAGCCACGCCGCGCCTGATTCTCGCCCTGGGACTCGGCGCCCTGGTCAACGGCGGCACCTTCGCCGCGTTCACCTTCCTGGCACCGGTAGTCACCGAACACGCGCAGCTGGCCGAAGGGTGGATACCCGTAGCCCTGGTGATCTTCGGCGGCGGGTCGTTCCTCGGCGTCACGCTCGCGGGGCGGCTCGCGGATCGGCATTCGGGGGCCGTGCTCGCCTTCGGCGGACCGCTGCTGCTTGCAGGCTGGGTTGCCTTGGCCTTGAGCGCATCCCATCCGGGCGCCCTGATAATCCTGCTGTTCGTGCAGGGAGCGCTGTCGTTCGGCGTGGGCAGCACCCTGATCACACAAGTGCTGTACGCGGCTTCGGGGGCGCCGACGATGGGTGGCTCGTACGCCACCGCGGCGCTGAACATCGGAGCCGCTGCCGGGCCCGCGCTGGGTGCATTCGGCCTGGCCACCGGGCTGGGCCTGCTCTCCCCCATCTGGGTGGCCTCCGCGCTGACGGCGATCGCGCTGCTGATCATGCCCTTGGCGGGGCGCACCCAGGCGAAGACTCCTGCGGACGCCAATTGCTGACGCTCTGCAGTTCGGTGCCTGCCGCAAATGCCCCGGGGCGCACAGCTCTGCAGCTCTTATTCAGCGGCCAATTCGAGGAGCCAGAGCAGCAATCATGCTGATGCGGTGACCGCAAGGAAATCTGCGTCGAGTCGCAAGCCTGGCCTTCCGGGGAAGGGACGAGCTGGATATTATCCAGATAAGGACTACGGATCGTGCGAATCGCGAATCCCGCTATTGTTCCGTGGCGAAAACATCGACGGTCAGCCATTCGATAACAGATGAGCATTGCACGCCAGGTCTGAAATCCATAGAATGAACATCAGTTCATTCTATGGAGGTGTTCGTGCGTGTAGCAGAACAGAATCGGGCCTTGCGCGAGACTACGCGCCAGGCGATCGAGCGCGCCGCCGTCCGCATTTTTGCACGGCATGGATTTGCTGCGTCGAGCATCCGGCACATCGCGGAAGAAGCTGGGCTCAGCATCGGATCCATCTACCGGCATTATGCGAGCAAGGAAGTCCTCTTCGACGACCTGCTCAAGCAAGCCGCGGCCGGCCTAGAAGCGGTCTCCGATACTCTTTCGGGCGACGGCGATCCGCTCGCCTTAGTGCGCGGTTTCACACATGACTTCCTCTCCGACCTTGCGGGAGATCAAGAGGCAGCCGAGTTCTATCTCGTGATCAACCAAGGATTCCTGAGCGACACCCCGGCAGGAACGGCGGCACGGCTCGCGGCCGAACAGGGCTCTCTCTGGGAAGCCTTCGCCGAGCTCATCCGTCGGGGACAAACCTCCGGACAGTTCGCAGATGGCGATCCGGAGCAACTAACCGCCTATTATTTCGCAATGCTGTCGGGTATTGCGAACATGCGCCTGGTCATCCAGGACGCGTTGACCGACTCAGGCGCAGACGTTGTGCTTCGCCTACTAACTGGCGAGGGAAACCCATGATCGAGATCAAACGTGGCGACGAGCTTGGCGAGAACTCCCGCCGGGACATCACCGCGGTGCTAATCCACGGATTTGCCGACGACTTCAAGTACTTCTCGAAAGACCCGCAGGTTCTGGCGGACGCTTTCGAACACATGATCATCCTAGAGCGCTTCTATATTGCACTGGTCGATGGAGAACCTGCGGCGGTTGCGACCCTGACGGAAGGAGATCAGGAGTGCTTCAAGCCCAGCGGACGTGAATTTCGGCGTGCGTTGGGAAACTGGCACGGAGCAATCAGCTACTTTATCGTTCGGAGCCAGTTCCTCGGGGCCTACGCGGACGCACGGCCCGCTCTGGCCGAGATCGGCTTCGTGACCACCGTGCCACAACGTCAAGGCCAGGGCGTCGCAACCGCTCTGATGAAGCATTTGCTGCGGTTGCCTTACCAGGAATTCGTGCTCCGAGACATCAAGAATACGAACACCGCCGCGTTGGCGCTATACCGCAAGCTCGGATTCCGTGAATCGCACTCGCGCCCGGTGAAGTTTGCCAAGCGTGCCGGATTCTCGAACTATCTGTCGATGAGAATCCGGAGCTCAGAATAACGAGGAGAACAATGGACTTGACGGAACCACAGCTTTGCGACTTTTCAAGGTGCTACTCCATTGCCACTGTGCTCCGTAGTAATTGAATGGCCCGTTGGATCCTGCGTTGAACCCCCTGAGCTCGTCCCGGATTGAGCGTGCTCGCGATTTTTGGGGATACCGCTATTCCCGCACCGTGTAGCTGCTTGCGAAAAGTCAGCCGATCCCAGCAGAAACATTCAATAGCCACGGGCAGGGCAACGCGCCCGAGGCTGGCGCCCGCACCGGAATCAGACGCAGCTCAATGGCTTAACTAGATTGATCAATTTCATCAAGGTGCCCGCCGGTGCTTGTTCCCTCGCTAGCCGTTGCGCTCGGCCAGGCACGTGCCGAGCCGGAGCAATTCATCGAGGGAACCGGCGTTGCGTTCCATGCTCTGCTCATCCATGACGCCCATGTCCACCTCGTAGATGCCACGGTCCTGCAGGTTCAGCAGGATCGCGGTCCCGCCGCCGTCGTCGCCGATCATGAAGTAGCCGGGCAGGTAGGCCTGCACCTCGTAGTCGACGTTGCGTTGCACTACGCCCTCGGCCCCGAGGATGCTCAGGTTCCCTTCGGTGTACAGACCGTTGGAGATCCGAAGCAAATCCACATATTCCTCGGGCAGCGGACCGCCATACTCGCCCCGCTCGGTTTCCAGAACAGCGGGCGAGGCGGGCGGATGCAGGGTGAACTTCTCGCTCAGTGCCTCTCTTGAGAGCATGGTTCACCCTTCCCACACGATGAAAGCGTCGCGGTCTAGATAGTGCTGGAACGCGAGGAGCAGCTCCGCGGTTGTCGCGCCAGGTCGCTGCGCTAGGGCATTGGCGACGATGCTTTGCACGTCATCGATCGCGAGGACATACTCGTAGTCGAGCGCGATCGCTTCGGCCGGCAGATCCGTGGCGGCATCGGAGACGTCATCCACATCCCAGACCAGCACCGGCGCGGACTCCTCGAAGAGCCGCCGGCCTGCGGAAGCATACAGCGCGTGCGTCCACGGCAGATCGCCCGCGGTCCGCAACACATCCCCCAGCAGCATTCTCATGGTTCTCAGCTTCCCTCGTTCAGACAGGCCAGCGGCGTGCGGCAGGATGCATTTACAGCTCCCAGGCAGGCATTGGACGCAGAAAGGCAGAATTCCAGTTCATGGTTTCCACTTGGTGGCCACATGAGAACTTCACTCGCGGCTCGTCCTGTTCCACAACTGATGGGTCAGTCCGCTGGAGGTGCCAATGGATTCGACGCTGAAGCGGTCTTCCAAGCCGGCCAGGTGATCCCAGATCCGGACTCCGGAACCGAGCACGATCGGAACGATCACCACATGCAGGAAGTCGATGAGATCAGCCTGCAAGAACTGGCTCACGGTCGATGGTCCACCGCCAATCCGGACATCCAACCCGCCGGCCGCTTCCTGCGCCAGGCCAAGCGCTTGCTCCGGCGACGCATCGACGAAGTGGAAGCTGGTGCCGTTGGCGAATTCGAGTTTCTGGCGCGGATAGTGGGTCAGGATGTACACCGGGGTGAGGAAGGGCGGTTCGTCTCCCCACCACCCTTCCCAGCCGTCATCGGGCCATTCGCCCATCTGCGGACCGAATTTACGGCGGCCCATGATCTCCGCCCCGATCCCCTGGCCCCACATGCTGAACATGGCCCGATCCACGGTCACCGGGTCATCGATGCCATGGATGCCGTGGATGACGCGTCCGTCGAATTTGCCGAAAAGCGCGCGGGCGTCACCGATCGGCTTCTCGAGCGTCACGTACTCACCTGCGGCATAGCCATCCGAGGAAACTAGCAAGTTATGTACCCGCGTCCGGACCATGGCAACTCCCTAAGCTCTTGAGATCTGGAATCACTTGAACCCTAGCGCAGAGCATTTTCGATCCGCAATCGGTTTGGCGGCCGAATATCTGGAGAGCGAGCTCCTTGACGGGCATGATGTTCTCAGCTCCACTGCTGCGATCCGGGAAAACGCCTCTCAGAATGCGGGTTTCTTGGCATTATTAGATCTTGATGCGGGCTCCTATCTCGTCGCCACACCTAACAATCACCGGTAAGTCCAACCAATCCCCCGCCACAGACACCCGGCTAGCAACCTTTGTTGACAGGCGATTGCTTGGCAACGTAGGTTGACAGCATGGAGTCAACACAGATCACCACGGTCGCGGCAGACACCAGCGACCCACGCTCCGGGCTTCGCGCTATCGCTTCCCTGCGTGCACTCACCGAGCGGCTCGAACTCGCGCAAGTTGAGGCGGCCCTGCGCTTGGGCATGAGCTGGCAGAACATTGCCGACGCACTCGGGGTCTCCCGCCAGGCAGCGCACAAGAAGTACGCGAAGAAGGTCGATCAGACTATCCCCGTAGCAAGGAGGGCCCATTGAGCAAGTTCAGCGACGCGGCAACTACATCGCACACGCTCTCGCTCGCCGCCATGGAGGAAGCCTCCCGCATCGGACAGCGCACCGCCGACATCGAGCATCTGCTTCTTGCACTCGTCCTCAGCGAGCAGAGCGCCGGACAGGTCCTGCGAAGCATGGGGATCACTCTTGAATCGGCAAGAGCTGCCGTCAACGAGCAGCATTCGGCACAACTCGCCTCGCTCGGCGTCAACAGCGGACTCCCGCCACAAGGGCGGATCGTCTTCCATGAAACCGGTGGCTACGAATGGAGCGACCGCGCGTTAGCCGTGATCAAACGCGCGAGCGGCGGCGGGCGTCGGGGAACTGCCGCTGACGTACTGGGTGAACTCATGACGGAGCCGAGCGGCATGATCGACCAAATACTACGGCGGCTAAATACGGCACCCGATCAGGTGATCGCGCTAATCGATGAAGCCCAGCACTTCACTGCCTTCAAGCCACGACACAGCATTCGGCCGGACCAACGTTCGGGAAGCATCGAGGCATTTATTCCCGCTGCCGTTGAACAGGTCTGGGTTTTGCTCTACAGCCCGTCGCGGATACCTCAGTGGGAACCGACTATCAATGAAATCGCCGGCAACGATCCACTGGGACGCATCCATATTGGCGAACGCTGGAGCGCACGCACTCGCACGCAGCGGCCCGATGGCAAGCAGCTTCGAATTAAGCCTGAATTCCAGACCCAGGATGTCGAGCTTGTCGCATGCAGAGACGCAACATTGATCGAGTGGCAGTTCACCTTTCCAGAATCGGCGCGGGCCAACATCAAGCGAATACGTATTGAGTTGGAGCCTGCAGCTGGCGGCACCCAGCTTCATATCCACCTGCGCTGGGAACGCAATGCCAACCGCGTCGTTCACCCATGGATCGAACTGCTCCTTCGCCCGCTCGTTCGTTTCGGGATCTGGATGCAGCTGTCGCAACTGAGCGGTGGCATCGGCCGAGTTTTCCGCTAAGCGCTCCACTGCTCACAGCTCTGTGGTGCCTCTTCGCTGCCAGTCCAAGCGACAAACCAACTATCGGGCCCGTCCAGATTCCAGAGGCGAGGGAGACTAAATTCAAACGGGCCAGCGCCATGCCTGGATCGAATCGCCACCCCAGTCCCTCGACGAAAGGTTGGGCTTCGCGGCCTTGACGGGGCCCTCGTGCTCAGCGGCTCGGTGATGTTCAGCCGGCCAGGTGCCAGCACCGCTATGTACTTTTCCCGCTCAACCAGCAAGGCTGGGATCATGGAAAACTCTGCGATTCGAGAAATTTGTGCGCTGGCCGAGATCCACGGATTGACGCTGGATCCTTCGAGTATCACCATCAACGAACTAGGCTTGGATTTCCAGGTCGCCATCGGCACCACAAATTCCGGCGATTCCTGGGTACTGCGGATTCCACGTCGCCCCGATGTCACCGAACGCGCGGCGGTAGAAGGCCGGCTGCTCCACTGCCTAGCGCCGCACCTGGACGTAGCGATTCCCGATTGGAAAATCCATAGCGAGCAGTTGATCGCCTATCCGCTATTGCCCGGCGAACCGGGGCTCACCCTCGACGAGGCAGGGCAGCCACACTGGCATTTCGACCTGGAATCCCGGCACTACGCGCACTCCTTGGCGGATGTGATTGCGCAATTGCATGCGGTGGATCCACGGGTAGTTGCCGACAGCGGGATCGAGGTGTTCACTCCCGACTCCGTGCGCCAACGCAAGCGAGAGGACATCGCCACAGTCGTGAACGAATTTGAGGTAGCCCCAGATTTGCAGGACCGCTGGAACGCCTGGTTGGCCGATGACCGGTACTGGCCGCAGCACACCACCGTGACGCACGGAGAAATTTATCCCGCGCACCAACTGATGACCGGCGAGCGCATCGACAGCATACTGGACTGGACCACCGCGGCCATCGGCGACCCGGCCCGGGATTTCGTCTTCCACCAGGCAAGCGTTTCTCCGCAGGCGTTCGATGCCACCGTGGCCCGGTACGTAGCTCAAGGCGGGGTGGTTTCTCCGCTTTTGGCGGAGCACTGCGCCGAACTTTTCAGTACCGCCGCCGTTGATTACGGCCTCTTCGCGCTGCAGACCGGGGCCGACGAACATCTCAAGGCCGCAGCGGCCCAGCTCAATTCCTAGGCCGACTGCCCAGAGACTTTGCCGCCGCGCTGAGTACCGGACTTCGTCCATGGCTGTCCGGCCGACAAGTGCAATCTAGTCCGCTCGGATTCTTGTCTCGTGAGCGTTGCTCGCCTCGGCAAGTACGGTGAGCTCACCGCTGATTGGTTTCCACAGTGCCGCCCGGATAGCGGTGAGCTGCTCCAAATTCCGTGGAGTCAGCTCATCCAATGCACGAATGTAGTCCGGGACGATTTCTCGTGGCAACCGCAGGCCCATCGTCAGATGCGGAGTCCATCTCGACCCTCGACCATCCGGGTTCAGCGCGCTAATCTCGCGTGCAGCAGATTCCAGTTCTTCGGAGGTTTCAAGCAACCAGGCGACGGTTTGCTTTCGCTTCGTTCCGAAAACAACGGTGCCCACACGCTCCAGCCGTGCCGGGATCAGCGCAGGAAGCAACCGCGCAGAACATTGCGCAACCTCATCGGCCATTGCAGGTGAAAAGGTGATGGTGATATGCGGCGTCTGCTGTTGCACCGGAAACCCACACTCGGAAAGACGCGCGAACACCTCGCGGATCTGTTGCTCCTCGGCATCCGCCAATCGCAACAAGATGTTTTCTGGCGAGCTTCTCATCAGCGCTTCCTTATCCTGCACCTTATCCCTTGACGGCGACAGTTTACCGGTTGGGCTTCCCCACCATATCGCTCATGGAGCGGGTCGATGAAAAGGCAGAGGTATTCCCAATAACTCTCGTTGGCCGGGGTAAACAACAGAGTGCTTACTCCCTTGGCTTTGCCACAGCTTAGAGGCCTAGTGCTTGAGGCAGTTCAAGGGCTTCCCGGCGGTCCATATAATTGCGCGAATCCCGGATTGCAGTGCGGTACAGATCAGACCCAAGAATAGTCGGTTCAGCTTCGACGCCTGATTGTTGCCTTCGGGAATAGCGGCTTCACCATAATCAGACAAGGGGTATCTTCGCCCCACAGGTTGGTCTCCTCCAGAGCAAGAAAACCGCACTTTTCATAAAAGTGGCGCGTGCGTCGATATCCTTCATCCGGATGCGATGCTCCGAGCGTCTTCACTTCCAGCAGCTTGACCCCGTTGCCGAGCGCCTCGGCTTCGAGCGCCTCAACCATCGCACTGCCCACGCCGGATCCATGGAATTCACGATCAACAACTGTCAGATGGATTTCCGCGACGTGCGGAAAATGCCGGTCGACCAGCGTGAGTCCGATGACTTTCCCTGCGTTGTCCCGAACCGTCCAGGTTTCTTTGGTGCGCGCGGCGTCGATGTACTCCGCATTGGATTCAGGCTGCCCAAACCATTCGGGAACGGTTGACAACAATCGTGCGGTGTCTTCCGGGAGCTGGGCATCACGTCCCGCCGTCCAAGGTGCACTATTCATCTTCACAACCGCATCGACCTCTCGCAAAGCGCGCTAACCGTCCTATCCGAGCGTAGCCCAGCACGTCGATTGGCAGAGCAACAGCCGCCGCAAACTTCGTGGTTCAAATATCTAGATACACGTTATACTTAGATACATGAACGACGATGAGGTGAAACCGGAATGGCCGTCAACGTGGACCCGCGCCGCACTGGGAACGGCTGTTCTCGCCAGTCTTGAGAATGGGCCGCTGCACGGGTACGGAATCGCGCAGGCAGTTAACGAACTTGGCTTCGGGCGCCCAAAAGGCGGATCCCTCTACCCGCTGCTCACCGGCCTGGAAAACGATGGCGCCGTGATCGCGCAATGGGAACAAGGGCAGAACGGCCCCGGAAAACGCAACTATGCACTGACTCCGCCCGGGTATACAAGGCTCCAAGAGGAACGCCGGGCCTGGCATGCTCTAGCCGAATCGCTAGGCGCGCCAAAACCAGCTACTGATTACGACTCGGACCTCCAAGGAAGGAAGCCATGACTCAGCATTCCCCACAACCACTCATCGAGCTTGATCTCACCGGGCTCATCGAAGAATTTCGTGCGGCCCGGGGAGCGGAAAGCGACGTTGAGTGGCTTCGAACCGTTGCAGGGCGCCTCATGCTCGACGACGTCAAGCTTTCTACCGCCAAAGAGGCACTCATCAAGCTTTTGCCGGTACTCAGAGATGCGCAGGAACCGGCGGAAGACCTGTTTGGGGATCCAAAGGTCTGGGCCAAGGATCAGCAGGAGCGCTGGCAGCAGTCCGGAACCCCTGCCTACGACCGGCACGAACTGCTCTCCACGGGGCAGTTCACGCAAGCCGTCTGCTTCAGCGCGACATTGATTGCGGTAGCAGTAACCATTGTTGCGCTGATCGACGATGGGTGGACAGCACCCTTGAGCTGGATGATGTTCGCCCTTCCCTTCTTTTTGGCAGCAGCAACCATAGGCCTAGTGCAGGTTTGGAATCTGGCGGTGCGCAAATTTACGCGCCTGATGGCGATGGTCTGGACCGCCGTGACTTTAATCGTTGGCACTCTCGCCCTCAGCGGTCTCACCGTACTTATGCAAGGTTCGGCTGGGACAGGAAGCGTTTTTTGGTATCTGGCACCGGCACCGCTGTACGTGCTCTTTCACTACGCAATCGGCGTCGTCCTGAAACGCAAGCCAAAGACCGTTATGCACCTCGCACCAGTAGCAGCAGCAACTCAAGACGAATGGGTGGGTGAGCTTCAGGGGAACCTCCGGCTTCGTGGTGATCTCAGTGACCGGCGGATTCGCGTGATCGTGAACGAAACCCGCGCCTACGCTGCCGAGGCCGAGGCCTCTCTGCACGAGGAATTCGGTACTCCTGCCAGTTACGCGGCCAGCTTCACACCGAATGCGTCCTATCGCGCACGCCGTGCGGCGTGGGCTTGGACAGCCGGCAGCACGCTCATCGCGGCACTCATCCTAGTTTCGATCCTCAACGCGCAATCATTCTTGACCTGGCAGACAGCGATTTTCGCAGCATTGCTGATCGGCACTGCCTGCTATGCAGTTCAGAGCTGGCGGGCATCTTTCAAGAATCAGTAGCCTCGTGCTATAAAGCGGAGTTCGCATTCGACATCGAAGCTCAGCTTTCGCCAATCCTTGCAGTTACATGATTCCGCCCCGGGCAACAACGGAACGGTCGCTGTGTTTGCCGTCGGCAAATGGATAGGCTGGGTGGATGGCAACAGTTCTTCTCGTGCGGCACGGCCGCACCACCGCCAACGCCACGGGCCTGTTGGCCGGCCGGGCGTCCGGCGTCAATCTGGATCAGACCGGGATGGATCAGGCGGCACTGGCCGGGGAGCGGCTCGCGCCCGTGCCCCTAGCCGGGGTGGTGTCAAGCCCTCTTGAGCGTTGCCAGCAGACCGCACGGTACATTCTGGACCGCCAGGCTGGCGCTCCCTACGCACCCACCGATCTTGATCTCATCGAATGCGATTACGGCCAGTGGCAAGGCCGCACGCTCAGCGAGCTGGCAACCGAAGAGCTCTGGCCCGTGGTGCAGTCGCAACCCTCAGCAGTCACCTTTCCCGGCGGTGAATCCATGGCACAGATGCAGGCGCGATCAGTCGCGGCGATTCGACGCCACGATGCGGCTTTTGAAGCCGAGCACGGGCCTGAGGCCGTCTGGGCGGCGGTAAGCCACGGGGATATCATCAAGTCAGTTCTCGCCGACGCGCTCGGCATGCACCTTGACCTGTTCCAGCGCATCAACGTGGGCCCCGCCTCCATATCGATCGTGCGCTACGGCGCTGGTCGGCCAAGCGTCTACGCGATGAATACCGATGCGGGTGATCTCTCGTGGCTGGCCAAAGGTCTCCACTCGGCAGATGCCCCGGTGGGCGGCGGCGCAGGGCAACAGACACCACGGACTTCAGGAGCCTAGAATATTTATATGCCTACACGTATTCACGAATTTTCCTGGCCCGATCGGGTCGTCGTTGGCGTCACCGGCCTTCCAGGGTCGCGTACGTTCTACCTGCAGGTGCGCGCGGGCAAGCAGCTGGTGAGCATCGTGCTGGAAAAGCAGCAGTCGGCTCAGCTCGCGGAGAATATCGATGACATTCTCGACCAGCTCCTCACCGTCGACGGCAACCCGTTCAGCATTCCCACCGGGACTCCCCCTGAACTTGTCGACAATGACCCGATTGAAGAGGACCAGGAGCAGTTCCGCGCTGGCGCAATGAGCCTGGGCTGGGACCCAACCACGTCCCAGATCGTGATCGAGGCCCATCCCCTCGTCGAGGAAGATCCCGATGCGCAGCTCGGTGAGGAGTCGCTTCACCCCGACGAAGCCGAGGAGACCGAAATGCTGCGCGTCCGGATGCCGGTGGGCACCGCCCGCGCATTCGCCAAGCGCACCCGCGAGATCGTAGATGCCGGGCGTCCGATGTGCCTGCTGTGCGGGTATCCCGTGGACGCCGACGGACACACCTGCACCCTTCCCGAGGCCTAATGCAATCTCCTGAACTCATGGCCGCCGAGTTGACGCTCACCGGCCGCATCACCACCGCGTCAAACGCCACCTTTCTAGGCAGCATCGGCGAGACGGTGGTCGTCTACAAGCCGATCGCCGGCGAAAGCCCGCTGTGGGATTTCCCCCAGGGAACGCTGGCCCACCGGGAGGTGGCCGCCTACCAGGTCTCGCAGGCCCTCGGCTGGGACGTGGTGCCCCGCACCTGGCTGCGCGATGGTCCGCTCGGCGTTGGCATGGTGCAGCTTTGGCAGGAGCCGGATCCCGCCCAAGACGCCGTGAACCTGATCGCGGCGGACCAGGTGCCGTCAACTGGTTGGAAACAGGTTCTCCAGGGACAAGATGAGCAAGGTCGAGCGGTCTCCCTCGTTCACGAAGACTCGCCTGCTCTGCGACGCATGGCGGTGTTCGACGTCATCGTCAACAACGCCGACCGCAAAGGCGACCACATCCTCGCCCTGGCCGGCGGTCACCGGCACGGCGTGGACCACGGGCTCACCTTTCACCGGGAGCACAAGCTGCGCACGGTGCTGTGGGGATGGCGCGGAGATAAGCTAACGGCCGAGGAAGAAGCGGGCATAAACCGTGTCAGCGAAGGGCTGCACGGTGAACTGGGCCAAAGCCTGGCGGAGTTGCTCAGCGGCGAAGAACTCGCATCTCTCGCCGCGCGCTGCGCCAAGTTGAGCTCGGCAGGGCAGTTTCCGGCACCGAGCGGTGAGATGCCAGCGGTTCCCTGGCCGCTGTTCTAAGGAAATTACGGACACAATTTTCGCCGCTGGTTGGTTGTGCAAAAAATCTGATGGCTGCACCAAGGTGGCAACCGCTCGGAAATGCGCATGACCGCCACGAACATTTGTTCATGGCGGCCATCGCAAAGGTTTAGCGTAGCTCAGCGACCACGGCATTGAACCTGAATTCACCACGTCGCCACACGAAACCACCGCCAGGCGTGCTCTGCCGGAAACCTGGCAGCTTCTCGAACGGGAAGACTACGGCAGGCCAATAGCCCCCGATTTTGCCGGCTGCCTCTGGGCGGTGACCCGATTGGCCGCTGACATAACAGCCGACATGCTTGCCGCCAGCACCGAACGCCCACGTCCAGCGGTCCAGAAAATGCCGTCATCGGTTCGGCATTCAAGCAGAGTTAATGCCTCGCTGTCGTTGCCTGCACCCACGCTGGTCTGGTGCAAGCTGAGGACGTCAACTGCGATGCCGTGAATCTCCAGTGCGGAAGTCAAAGCCTCAACCGGCCCAACACCATCATGCGTGCTGCTGTGTTGCTGCCCGGAATCGTCGAGAACAACCTCTATACGAGCGGCTCCCTCCATATCTACAACCTGATAGCTGTGCAACGCGAGGCGCTCGGCCGATGTGCCCTGATGCAGATAGACCTGCTGAAAGACACTCCACAGTCCGGCTGCACTGGCTTCGCTGCCGGTGGAGTCCGTATGCCGCTGCACGTGGCGGGCGAAGTCAATCTGCAGGCGCCGTGGCAGCTCAATCCCGTACTCAGCTTCGAGCAGATATGCGATTCCGCCCTTGCCCGATTGGGAGTTCACGCGTATCACGGCAGCATAATTGCGCCCTAAATCGGCCGGGTCGATCGGCAGGTAGGGGACGTTCCAGGGAATATCGTGTTCCAGACGCTGTTCGGCGCTTGCCTGAACGCGATGAGCGATAAACCCCTTTTTAATCGCATCCTGGTGGGTGCCGCTGAAGGCGGTGTGCACGAGGTCCCCGACGTAGGGGTGGCGCGGGTGCACCTCCAGACGATTGCAATACTCCACCGTTCGACGGATCTCATCGATGTCGGAAAAATCGATCATCGGGTCGATGCCTTGGGCATGGAGATTCAGCGCCAGTGTCGCGATGTCAACGTTTCCGGTGCGTTCGCCGTTTCCAAAGATGCACCCCTCGACGCGTTGAGCTCCGGCGAGGACCGCAAGCTCGGCGCAGGCGATCCCGGTACCGCGGTCATTATGCGGATGCACCGACAGGATGACGGAATCGCGGCGTGCAAGATTTTTGTGCATGTATTCGATCTGGTCGGCATACACATTTGGAGTTGCGATTTCGACGGTGGCCGGAAGATTGAGAATCACCGGACGCTCAGGCCTCGCATCCCACAGCTCTGTCATGCTGTTGCAGATGTCGAGTACATAGTCCGGTTCGGTCAGATTAAAAACCTCTGGCGAAAATTCGAAGCGTACGTTCGGCATGTCCCCGGCAAATTCGAGCACATCACGTCCGCCGGCCAAAATCATTTCTTTGAGCGCTTCCCGCTCGTATCCGAGCACCAGGTTGCGCCACGTTGGGGCGGTCGCCGTATACATGTGGATCACGACCGGGTTGGAAATCCCCTTGATCGAGGCAACCGTCCGCTCGATGAGCTCTCGACGAGCTGGGGTGAATACGACGATCGTCACGTCATTCGGGGCGATGCCAGTTTCCGCGATCAGCCGCACGAAGTCGTAGTCGGTCTGTGATGCCGAAGGGTATCCGACCTCGATCTCTTTGTAGCCCATGGCGACCATGAGCTCGAAGAAGCGGCGCTTGCGTGCCGGGTCCATCGGCTCAGCGAGCGCTTGGTTGCCATCGCGCAAGTCGACCGGAACCCACTGCGGAGCCTCGGTGAGCTGCTTCGACGGCCAGTCGCGTGCGTCAAGTGGCACGTCGACTCGAGAGTAGGCATTGGTGTAGCGGTGCGAGGGCATCTGTGAATATCGCTGCTGGTTCCAGCTCGGTGCATTATCCGGCACGGCGCCTGCCGGAGTCGAGATATGGGGAAAAGAGGTCTTTGTCATTTTTGATTCCTTCAGTCCAAGAATTGCGACCGGCACAGCATTCGACTCCACGACGGGGAGCCGGTCCGGCTACGCCCCGCCGTGGCGGCGAAGTAGAAGGAAATTATCGAAGAACATGGATAGACTGTAGCACAACTCCTCAGACAAGCTGATGAGTTGGAAGGCGATAACGTGGCACAAGTGACTCGAACACCGTTGGCGGATCAGGTAGCGGATCTGCTACTCGAACGCATCCGGTCGGGCGAATGGGCGCTGGGAGAAAAACTCCCGGGCGAGACCACTCTTGCTCCCCAGCTCGGCGTCGGACGATCCACACTGCGCGAGGCCATTCGCCAGCTGGCAGGGCGCGGAGTCCTGGCCGCCCGGCAGGGATCGGGTGTCTTCATCACAGCCCTGGATGTCTCGGAAGACTGGGATATCGTCTTGCGTCGCGCCGGCATCATCTCGGTCATCGAGGCACGTATCGCCATCGAAACGGAAGCCGCCTCGCTCGCAGCCGCACGCCGGACCCCGGCGGATGTCCGTGCGATCCGGCAGGCCCTCTCCGCCCGCGCCGAATACCGCGATGAAATCGAGAGCCACGTCGATGCCGACACCGCGTTCCACCGCGCGATCGTGGCCGCAGCGCACAATCCAATACTTCTGGATCTGTTCGACAGCTTCACCCCGCGGCTTCGCGAGGCGATGATCGAAATGCTGCGAATCCGCAAGACATTTGGGCACACGGCGGACCAGGACCTTCACGGTGGGCTCGCCGACGCGATCTTCGATCGAGACGCGGACACGGCCGCTCAGCGCAGCCGCGCTCACCTGATGTCGCTGCGAGACAGCCTCGCATAGGCAAGTTCTAGCCGGCTCCTGCCAGAGAAGTATCGTTGGAAATGGTTCTCGCGGCGGCATCACCACGCCGGGTATAAAAGCCGTCCTCAGCCCGCGGGCCTACAAGCACTTTTCAATGAATTTTTACACGTTGAAGCTTAGCTCCACCGGGTTCTAGCACGGAGCAACCTCTCGCGAAATCGCATTCCGACAGAAATACTGTGGGCCAAATCTTCTCGACGGGCTCGCTCGACATAGGCGCAAGGCTTTCTGGGCGACAAGCCGTTGACGAGTGTCAGAGTCCACCTCGTCGGTCCGCTCCCTTGCCCGCACTCGTTCAGATCACGAGCCGGCAATTCTTTACGCCCGGATTCTCAGGAAGCAGCTGCTTCCCAAGAAACCGGCTTCACCCCATAGTTCAGCCTCCACCAGCGGCAAAAATCCCCCACTTCGCGGAGAAAGCGCGTGTACGCGTGAATCCGGCATCCCGATGAGAGGCTGCGAGCGTCTTCACTTCCAGGAAGCAGGCCCCGTGGTGGGCGGAGTCATCGATAACCCTGCGCATCGAGGTACCGAGGCCTGAACCGTGCACTGCTCGGCCGACAACGGTGAAACGCAGCTCGGCGTTGGATTCCGGTTGCCCGAACTACTGGGAAACCGTGACGAGCAGGAGCGCGACATCATTTGGCATGTGTCGATCGGGGCCTGCGACCCGCACTCCACCGTTCATGCCACCTTCAGCGGCGTGATCGAAGCGATCTGCTCCCCTGCGATATCCTCTGCGCGATCGAGCTCATAGTGGCTCTGCAGGTTGAGCCAGAACTCGGCCGATGTGCCGAAGTACTTCGCGAGCCGCAGCGCGGTGTCCGCCGAGATCCCACGCTTGCCGTGCACGATCTCGTTGATGCGCCGCGGCGGCACTCCGATCGACACAGCGAGCTTGTTCTGCGTGATCCCGAATCCCTCGATGAAGTCCTCCATGAGGACCTCGCCCGGGTGGATGGGCTGCATCTTCTCAGTGGTAGTCAACGATCTCCACCTCCTCTGGTCCGGCGTCTGTCCATTTGAAGCAGATCCGCCATTGGTCATTAACACGTATGCTGTGCTGGCCGGCCCGGTCGCCTTTCAAGGCTTCGAGCCGATTGCCCGGCGGACTTCGCAAGTCATCCAGGTTCGTCGCTGACCCCACCTGGCGGAGCTTGCGCAGCGCCACCCGGAGTATCCGAGGATCAATGGACGGCACGCGCTCACGAAGCCACAGACGCTCGGTATCCTTGCTGCCAAACGATCTGATCACAGTTCCAGTATATAACGGAGTGCGCCAATAACGCTAGACGTTAAACCTGAATACAGCCGCGTTCTGGCACGTATGCCATTGGAAAAGTGGGCACTAGCTGTAGCTCTCGCGGTCGGGCACAACGAATCTGCACAGTGTATTCGCCTCACGGATGTCCTCGTCTGACTCTCCCCCGGAGACCTCGCTCAGCATGCCCAGCAGCGACTGGCCTGAGCTGCCCAGACGGAACAAAAAGAAGGCCCCCACCTCACTTGCGATTCGTTCCCTTGGAACGCGGTGCTTCGTCTTTCCGCTGGTCGCGCAACGCGGTGGCTACGGCCACAAAGAAAGCGAATAACAATGCGACCCACAGGTTTTCAAGAACTTCTACCGGCGACCTACCCGATATCAGGCAATACGCTCCAATCAGCAGGCCCATGCCAAAAACGGAGATGCCGAGGTATAGCGCCACGCGTTGCATGGCAACCCGTGAAATTTTTCTCACTTGCGATACCTCCCACCTATAGATGTTTCTGAATACCTCGCTCAGGATAGGTGGCGTTTCTGAGCGGAGCAAATTGCCTCGCGATCACCTCAGCCACCCGTCTGAGGGTTGCAAGAAGATTAGGCGGCGGTGGGGTGCCGGACCGCGAGGGTCACGGCCAGATCCTAGATGGTCTCGTATTCGATGGGGCCAACAGGCCCAATCCGGTCTAGCTGCGATGATCGCAATTCACTGAGTCTTCCTCGACGATTGTGCCCTCGGGATTGATCCGATTCATGCCTGCCGGATGGCGCTCAGTTCTTGGCATCAATTCATGGATAGAGCCTGCTACGCTGCCGCTGTGGATCATGGAACCGGGCTAGCGCGACTGCGTCACGATCGCCATGCCTCGGGCCCTCCTGCATGACACAATAGCCCGGCTCAAGTTTAATGATTCGCCCGACGTTTATGCCTACGAACAACACCATAATCGTTCGCCGCAGGCGGGCTCGACGATGCCGAAGAAGACCGAGCGCTTGCCAAGCTTAGATATTGAAGCGGAACTCCACCGCATTACGGTACGGAATAACCTCTGACTCTGAGCCATACTGTCCCTCATCGATAGACCTCTCGCCGGTGGCCAAGGCGCAGAATCCGGGTTCCGATATTTCTATCCCTCGTCGCTTGCTGCTCCGGGGCGAGACTGGCATGCCGGGCCCTGTTGCTATTCGTGGAAACTGTTCCGATATTGGCTAGGAGACGTGCCAAGAGAAGCGCGGAAGTGGTCACGGAGCGTGAAGGCGCTTCCGAATCCGGCTTGCTCTGCGACCTGATCAATGGGGAGCGTTGTGGTCTCAAGGAGCGCTCTCGCGAGTTCGATTCGTTGTCGGGTGAGCCACTCCCCGACGCTTTGTCCGACTTCCGCGCGGAATCGTCGGGTGAAGGTCCGGCGACTCATTCCGGCGTGTTCGGCCAGCTCGGCGACGGGTAGCGGACGCTGAAGGTGTCGGAGTGCAAACGTTCGGGTCCCAGAGGTGCTCGAGTCGTCAGAATGGGGCACAGGTCTTTCCACGTACTGCGCCTGTCCACCGTCACGCCAGGGCGGAATGACGCAGCGTCGTGCAACATCGTTCGCAACCCGGCTGCCGTGGTCGATGCGGATCAGCTGCAGGCACAGGTCGATGCCGGCCGCGGCTCCGGCGGACGTGAAGATCCGTCCACTTTGCACATAGAGCACATCAACTTCTACCTCGATGGCCGGGTAGGAAGCGATGAAATGCTCAGTTCTCTTCCAATGCGTTGTGGCGCGACACCCTTCGAGTAGACCCGCCGCAGCGAGCACATACGACGCCAGGCAAATGGCAACGATGCGCGCAGCGGGCGGGACGAGCGCGACGGCGGCAGCGAGGTCCTCTGGGAGCTGCTCCGGCCCGGTGATGTTCGCGTGGTGTTCCCCCGCGGGGATGACGATAGTGTCCGCGGTCGCGAGAGCGGACGCGTCGTGCGTCACCGTGATCGTGAAGTCTGCGGCCGTGCGGACCGGGTGCCCATCTGGTGAGCAGGTGATCACCTCATACAGAGGCTCACCATTCTCGTCGAGCGCGGAACCGAACAGCCGCGTCGCGATACTCAGCTCGAAGGGAAGCACTCCTTGGGATGCGAGAACTACAACACGATGCATGGCCCAATCCTCCCACATAATGGCCAGCGGGCCACTCGTCAGGGCGACGCGAGGAGACCAGAATTGGAACCATGACAGATCACACCATGCAAGCGCTCACCCAGAACATTCTCGGCGGGCCAGAAGTACTCCACTTGACTGAACAGCCGCGCCCGACCCCTGGACCAGCCGAAGTCCTCGTCCGGGTCCGCGCGACGGGACTGAGCCCGACAGACTGGGTGCACCGGCGTATCCCCGGATTCCTAGGGGACGGATCGAAAGTGCTCGGCTGGGATGTGTCGGGCGTCGTCGAGGAGGTCGGCCTCGGTGTCTCCATCCACAAGGCGGGTGATGAGGTGTTCGGAATGCTCCCTTACCCGCAGGGGCACGGAGCCGCGGCCGAGTTCGTCGTTTCCCCTGCGCGGCACTTGACCCGGAAGCCGGCGAACATCGATCATGAAGCAGCTTCTGCCGTGCCACTCGCAGCGTTGACCGCGTGGCAGGCGCTCGTCAATGTCGCCGACGTGCAACCGGGACAGCGAGTTCTCATCCATGCGGCCGCTGGTGGAGTTGGTCACTTCGCCGTGCAGATCGCCAAAGCCAAGGGTGCATATGTGATCGGGACGGCGAGTTCCAAGAACCATGAACTGGTCACGTCGCTGGGAGCAGACGAAGTCATCGATTACACCAAAGATGACTTCTCGGCAGCCGCACAAGACATTGACGTAGTACTGGACACAATCGGCGGCGACTACGTTCCTCGCTCCCTGCGAACCCTCCGAGCCGGCGGCACCATCGTCTCCATCGCATTGAACACCACCACTGACCATTCTGCCGAAGCCAGCGCCATCGGTGCCCGCCACGAGATGATGCTCGTAGAAGGCGACCAAGCGGGCATGCAGGCGATCGCCGAACTCCTCCACGACGGGGCTGTCCGCCCCGTGATCGCAGCTACCTTCCCTCTGAGAGATGGGCACCGCGCCCACGAACTCGGCGAGAGCGGACACGTCGCAGGGAAAATCGTTCTGACCGTCTGAGTTCGGGCACGCGAGAGCGAAGCCAACCGTGTCTTCAACGGAGTCCGGTTAGCTTCGCTCTCGCCCCTGGTGTCCTTTGTCGCCAACCACAGGCTGCTCGAACGTTAGGCTCAACGAAACCGACCCCGAACTCCGATGGCCGCCGGATCGAGGGACGATTGCTAGGCCTCCGATGGGCCCACCATCGAAATCAACACGTTCGCGACGGCTGCGACAAGTCGGCTACAGCTTCAACGAAACTACACCGATCTCAAGAAGGATAAATTCATTCTAGTCAGGAGTTTTAGGCGTTGAAGCGGCACTCCACCACGTCGCCACGGTTGGCAAACGTCTGGGCTCAGGCCACCCGGACGCGCTGGTCGCCGACCACGAACTCGATTGCCAGCCCGCCACCGACTGCCTCGAGGTAGCTGCGGATCGTGCCGATCTTCGCGCTGTCGAGGTCGCCATGCTCGATCTTGGAGACTTGGCGCTGGCCCACGCCGATGCGCTCGGCGAGCTGGGCCTGGGTCAGGCCCGCCCCTTCGCGCAACTCGCGGAGGCGGTACGCACGCACCTCGGCGAGCATCCGCTCCTTGTGCGCTTCAACGAGCTCCCGGTCCACGGGGTGCTTGGCGACGAAGTCCTTCAGGGTCTTGGCCATCTCGATCGTTCTCCTCTCGATCTGCGCAGGTGCTCATCGAACAGTACGTCAGCCAGTGGAATGCTCCTCTTGTACAAACGCTACTAATCGCCAGCCTTGTCGCCCGCGATCAGCTCGATGTCTACACCCCAGACGCCAACAGTTTAGACCCTGCAAGATCTGCAGGCAATTATCCAGAACTTGTGCGTCAGACGTTGAAGCGGAATTCAACCCAGTTCGGGCACCGAACAACTTCTGCGCTCTGGTCAGAACAAATGATGATTGACCTCCATCCAACGGGGAGGTAGGCTCTCCGCGATGATGACAAGTCAGGCCCAAGTCGGACGCACCGGGAACGGCTCTCTGGTTGTTCCCTGATTCGTGTCCATCCTTGCGTGAGGTCAGCGGAGCTCACTCACGCCACCACCAGGAGAATCATGACAGCGCGCTTCAATCACACGATCATCGCCTCAACGGACCCTGCCGATATGGCCAGGTTCTATCGAGACCTGCTCGAAGCGGACGAAGCTCCGGCCTGGGGTCCGTTCGTCAACATCAAAATCGCCGATGGCGTCCTGCTGCAGTTCGCAAGCCCACCGATGGAGTTCCCGCCGCAGCACTACGCCTACCTGCTCGATGACGCGCATTTCGATCGCGCATACGCGAAGATCGTCGACCGGCGGCAGGAGCTCTGGGCCGACCCTCAGCGATCCCGACCCGGCGAGATCAACAATGAGCACGGCGGTCGCGGCGTCTATCTGCTCGATCCCTCAGGCCACTACCTCGAGCTAATCACACGCCCCTACCTGTGAAATCCGCTCGCAGTTAGCGGTTATCAGCCACCGGCCCGCAAGTTCACCGGAAGCCGGAAAACACCCGGCTTCCGGTACATACCAACCTCTGACTGCAACGCACGCTCAGGCCCAGAGCGGGCTGTTGTCCTGCCAGCCGTCGGGGACGCCCATGTGCATTATCGGGACAATCTGGACCACCGGAAAGCTCGCCACCACCGCAGGGAGAAGTCTGCTGCGACCAGTGCCCAACCTGTCAGATAGGAACTGCACCAGCGTGAGTTGACCGAACGTGCGACTCCAGTCCGCGCAGACGGCATCGAGGTCAGGGTGGCGACTAACCTTAGGGAGCTTGGGCGTAATCGTGTGGACGCGGTTGAACAGACGTCCGTGATGGCCACACGTATTTCGCACGAGATTGAGCGACTTGAGCCAACTAGTTAGCTGGGGCGCACTGAGCCCACATGCATCAGCAACGACGTCTTGGACGCGGCGAGGGGCGAAGCCATAGAGGTACGTCAGGCTCCCCCAATCCAGCAGATCAGTTGCTGCCCATACCGGCAGCTTCCCGCCGTATTTCTTGTGGTGGTGCTCCACGAAGTCCTCACGCGACCGGTTCAGCTCGTCCTCGTAACGCTTCACCCATTTTGCGTACCCGCCGCCGCTGCGCGCCGTGGGGCCTAGCAGTGAAGATTGCAAATGAGCGCAGGGATCAATGCGCCCGAGCTCATGCCCGAGTAGCGCACGGATGGCCAGCTCTATCGGAGCCAGCGCTGCAAACGTGGCGGCGCGAAGGCGCGCATCGAACTCGTATAGTGCGACGACATCGCCGAAGCGCGTGCCGGTGTAAAAGTCATCGTGACGGCCATTGGGAGTCTGCCTTCTGAACGGGTACCAGTAGCCGCTCAGCCGGTAGTAATTTACTCGCCGAAGCGTCGCGACAGCTGACTCTTGGTCTCCCATATCCATGCCGCGATCCGCTAGGATCTCCACTTGCTCGGTGTAATGTTTGTAGCTCTTGACGTCTTCGACGATGAACACCGCCTGATAAAAATGAGGACCGGCCCTGGGCCTACCGAGGTAGGCGGAACCGGTCTTAGTAGTTTCTATCTTACGCATGCGGCCTGCAACGCGCAACGCCCGCGTCGCTTCCCGGAGGTATTGCAATGCTGCAACAGGCGCGTGAGAACGATGCAAACCGCACATCGCAGGCCGGATCGTCCCTACGAGACGGTCGAACGGAAATCTAAACTCCACCACATCGCCTCACATACCAGCATCTGACGACGCGCAGACTTTGGGACGAGTCGCTTGCGGTCGGACTGCAGCGTTTCGCTTCGCTATGTGGTGCCCACCGTTGCGCCTCATCATGAAGACGGCCCCGTGCGAGCACGAGGCGAGGCAGAGGTTTGCCCCTCCGATGAGCACCCGCGAGATCCGGTCACTCAGGAGTCAGGATTCGACGCAACCAGCCACTCGCTCGCGGTCCGGAACGTTGCCCTCAGCTGCGGGTGCGCCCGCACGATCTCTCGCTGCCGGTCCGCCGGCAGGCCGATCTCGTGCAGGACGTTGAGGATCACGACCGCGGTCGTCACCTCGACGATGGCGAACAGCTCCTCGATGGAATGGTTCGGCGTGCTGCCCTCGTGCGCGAGGTCATTGCGCGCCCGCGTCGTCCTCCTTGCCCAGTGGTCGACGTCCGGCACAAGCTGCGCGATCGCTTCCTGATCGGGGCGCGTGGAGAGGGCGTGGAGCCGGTCCCGGAGCGTCGGATCGTTGCGGATGGCCCCTTTGAACCTGTCTCGGTGCTCATCAGGGACCTGCGCCAGCATCGCCTCTCGCATTGCCGCGAACTCCGCCTTGGGAAACGGCTTCTCGTCGATGCGGAGGTTACGGTGCAGAACCTCGGCGGCACCGACTGCAGTCAGGAGATTGTTCTCGACGAAGCGGGCCGGCGCGTAGCGCAGGCCCAATATCATGTTCGTCGCTGCCCGCAGGCGGCCATGGGTCTCACACCAACGGGGCAGGACCTCCTCAAACGGGAGCGAGTCGCAGGTGAAGAACACTCGGTGGTGCTCGACGCCCTTTGCGTCATGCTCGCCCAGCGCGACGGGCGAGTAGAGCACATCGGCGCGCCGGCGCGGCAGGGGCCGACCGTTCGGCAGCAGTGACTCGGTACCGGCAACCTCTAGCCGGAGCCAGATCACTCCGGCGGCGCGATGCGTCGCCAGGGAGATCAGGTCCTGCACCAGGCTCGCCGTCTGCAGAGCAGCCCTCAACGAGAAAGAATCGCCTGGCGTGACGCGAATGGAGACTGTGTCTTTCATACGTCCGACAGTGCCACCCTTGCGCTGGTCGAAATGCGGCAACGTGTGAGTGTGCACAAGGCGATACTCGGTGTCTTCGACAACGACCGACTGCGCTTCGAGGGGCTTCACCGAGATACGCCCGGTCCCGTCGATCTTGCCGTCGGGAGCGCCGAGGATTCCTTCGAACACGGAAGACGCCGCCCAGAGACCCAAATCCTCGACCGAGACCTCTGCCCCAGCGAACACCGGGTCCACCTCGCCGCTGACATGCGCACCGATGATCGCGGTCGTAGCCGCCACGATCTGCTTGTCGGGGCTCTTCGCCCTCGCACCTGATGTCCTCTTGCTGTTCTTCGGGATGCAACCCAGCAGAGTCACATCGCGCCGCTCGGCTGCCCCATGGATCGTATCCCAAGTACGGATCCCCTCGTGGAACGCGGTCACGCCAGAGGCAGGGTTGGACGTGACACGATCTTCGAACGTGCCGATCAACGAGAGTGAGAGCCCATGGTCTGGGTCGTATCGGAGAACGCCTGGGACCTTCTCTTCCGGGTCGCCCGGAAGCCACCACAGGCCAGCCCACTCGCCAGCATTGTCGAGTTTTAAAGGATCGTTAGACATCGCGCTCGCTATCAGGGCTCCTTCTTGTCTCGCTGCCAGATATCAGTTTGAGAATCTAAATATTACGGCATAGCCATCCCCCAAGGTATAAACCGCACCATCGCATTTTATCCCTCGCAGCCGTTGCCGTAGAACGCACGAATGCCCCCGGCTTCAATAGAAACCGAGGGCAGACGCGACAAGAATGATTAGACGTTGAAGCGGAACTCCACCACGTTGCCACATATACCAACCTCTATACGCAGTTCGCTACTTTCCAGATTTGACCTTGCCGTTGCGGCAAGGTTTACGGTTTCTTACTATGACTATTTCAATGATTGACAGCGAGTCGAGCATGCGCCGAGTCCTAACAGCGACACCCGACGACCGCGCCGACCTTGTCCGGGAGATGTGGTCGCCACTGGTCGGGATGTACCACTTCATTCCCGGAGGTGTGGACTTGGCCACCGTACACCGCCAGAATTTCGGCTTCGATTGGGAGAGCACAACCGAACCAATTCAGGAGGGCCTCGAACGTCTCGTCGAGGCAGACGCCTGGAACCGCATCACCGAGGCGCTCAAGTCCGGATCCGCAGCCCTGCGGTTAGCCAAGCCGGACATAGAGGTGCCCGATCTGCAAGTTCTTCTCGTATTGGGCGATCCCGCTAACAAACACTTCGTTAACGAAATCCAGGGGCTGTCCGCATTCGGCGGAATCAGCGGCTACATCACCATCACTATCTGGCCCACGCCCCAGGTTCTCGAACAGCTCGAAGCGATTGCCGTTCATGTACTGCACCACAATGTGCGGTACTCACCCGGCGGAGTCGTATGGGATCCGATGACGGTCACCGTAGGCGAACAGGTGATCTCGGAAGGGCTTGCAGACGTGTTCGCTGCGGAGCTGTACGGTGACCGTGGATATACGCACTTCGTCAGCGAGAGCACCCATAATGATGACGAAGTCCTTGCGAAAGTCGCGAGCGGCCTGCACACCACCGGAATGCAGAACTTCACGGCCTGGGTGCATGGTGACGCTAATGCTCGTCTCCTGGGCGCAGAGCCAGTGGGTCTGCGCACCGGTACGGGCTATGCCGACGGTGCACGGCTTGTACAAGCGTATCTTGATGCCGCGGGTACCACCGCGGCTCAGAGCATCGGCACGTCAGTGGACGAGGTTCTATGTGTCGCAGCGCCTCAACTGGGCTTGCGTCTCAATCGGGAATACTGAGAACGAAGTCAACCAACAGAAGGCAGTCCTTGGAATGGACCGTGCACCAACTCGCGCAGCGTGCGGGCATCAGTGGCCGCACGCTGCGCCACTACCACCAGATTGGGCTGCTCGAACCAGACCGCGTTGGGTCCAACGGCTATCGCTACTATGGTCCCGACGCGGTCGCCCGGCTGCAACGAATCCTGCTGTTGCGTGACACGGGCATGCCACTGCTTGACATCGCGACCGTGCTCGATGCGCTCGTGACGCCTGAGGTGGAAATCGAAGCACTCGCTGGACATTTGGAGTTTCTGGCTCGTGAACGCTCTGCCCTGGATCGACGCATCAACGCGGTGGAACACACCTTGTCAATGCGTCGACAGGGCCGCGAACCTCGCATGGATGTCATGCTCAAAGGATTCAACGACCGATACAAGACTGAGGTTGTCGAGCGATGGGGTCTCGAAGCATTCGACGCGTCGAATCAGTGGTGGCACGATAAGTCACTCCAGCAACAGAAGGATTGGAAGGCCAGAGCCGACGCCCTTCTCGTCTGCTGGCGTGAGATCCAGGAAGAAGGACATGATGTGGGCTCCCCCGTCGCGCAAGAACACGCGGCCGTTCATCTGGAGTGGTTCAAAGAGATTCCTGTTACTCCTAACCACACAGGCGATACGGCGAAGTCCATCGACCTGATCCGAGGTCTAGCGGCTCAGTACGAATCGAACCCCGACTTCCATATCGCCTTTGGCACAGCGGAAGCCGCGGGGTTCGCCGCAAACGCATTGCGATTTCACATGCGAGCGTTAAAGTCCCTCTCTAGGGAGTGAACTGCTCCACCGAGGTTAGTTTGAAAATCTAAGTTCAACGGTGTCACTCTTCTTTAAGATGTTTGCCTTACCGCCATGCTACGTTCCTCGCAGCCGTTGGCGCTGAGCGCAAAAACGCCCTCGGCTTCAAAAGAATGAACTGGCCCCTTCGGTTGGACAAGAAAAAGCTCCACCTGATGCCCTGCGACAGTCCCTGCTTCGCATGGTGCGTCATCCCAATCAACGCAAACAGCACGCAGTCGAGGCCATGGCTGAGTTCGAAGAGCAGCATGCGTGGAAAGTGCTGTCCACTGCGCAGCGCTTTGATGACTCGCAGGTTCCTTCCGGCATCAGCAAAGCCTGGTTGAACGAGTTCGGCGACCATCTCGACCCTGCCGTCAGCGAGCAACTGCGGTTGCACGTAGGGCTTCTTGAAGAACGCGATATCGAGTACACCGCGGGTCGCGCGTTGTTGAAGGAGCGCAAAGAAATTCTATCTGCTAAAGGCTACCTCACCCAGCATGGGTCCAGGTTCAAGACGCTGAGCAGAGAGTTGCGTTGCTCCAACAAGCGCCGTGATTGGTTAGATGCAAAGTTGGCAGCCGGTGACTACGACATCAGCGACGAGGATCACAGCGCGTATCTGAAGGCCGTCGTCGGTGAGAACGCAGCGCATAGCTCGACATGTCAGACCATCAGGCCGACCAGCAGCTATCTGTGTAGTCGACACACAGGTATCATGCGCTCGGTACATGAGCATTGGGATCCTTCAGCGTCGAAGGCAGCGGCACCCTGGCACCAGCCGGCTACGCCGAAGGGTCACACTAGATCAGATGGGTTCCAGACGCTAACGGCGTAGAACTAGTCGGCCGCCAGCAGAAGTCACCGACAGGTACTTGAGTCAGATGCACGGCATTGACGACGGGGCCGCCATAACCGATAAGAAGGCCGAAGCAGTCAAGTTCAACAAGATGTGCGGCGAACTCGGAGACACGGTGCTGAAGATCCTTCTCTAGGGTCACCAGCCCGTTGGATATAGAGAAGGCAAGACACCAGTTGCAGATGCAGCCGAGGTCTTGCCTTGCGTCATGCAGCATAAATGTCACTTGTCCATGGAAGACTTGCCAGCGAATCAGTGGAACAGACCAAAGGCGGTATGTATGCGTGTGATGTCAGTCGGTATTGAGAATTTTCGATGCCTAAACAAAGCCGACATCGATTTTAGCCAGATCACGACTTTTATTGGCCCCAATGGGGCCGGAAAAAGCTCAGTGCTTCGTGCGTTGGACTGGTTCTTCAACGGTGGAGTCATTGACGAGAAGGATGTCTGGTCGGGAAGCAACCAACAGCGAGTACGAGTGCGAGTCACCTTTGACACTTTGACTAGCACAGATCGCGCGGCCCTGGGCGACAAGTATGCTCCAGCGGGCACAGATACTTTCACGGCTTGGCGCACGTGGTCCAATGGCCAGGACAAGATGACCGGCAACGCCTTGGCCTTCCCGCCATTCGAAGATGTCCGAAATGCTGTTGGAGCTGGCCCCAAAAAGGAAGCCTGGCAAAAGGTTCTCGATGCTCACCCGGATCATGATCTACCTAAGTGGACTTCCGCCCCCAAAGTTGAGTCCGCCATGGATGACTGGGAGCGCACTCATCCTGAGCACCTTGAAGAGTCTGAATCAGGTGGAAATCATCTATTTGGATTCAACGGACAGAACGTTCTGTCTGGAATCTTTGATTTCGTCTTGGTAACAGCAGATCTTCGAGCGAACGAAGAAAGTCAGGATGCCAGAGGCACGATTATTAGTCGCATCCTCGAAAAGACGGTTGACCGAGCAGCTGCCGACGAAGCGTATTCCCAGCTCGCCGAGGAAGTAGCAGCTCGTCGCGAAGCCATCTCGAAAGAGCATCTCAATTCCCAGCTTGAGAAGCTCGGTGCTGACCTAAGCAATGAAATCGAGGCGTTCACCTCCGGTCGCAAGATCCAATTGTCGGCCGAAGAGCCCGAAATGAAACCTCAAATGTCGAAAATCCGAGTGACCGTCAGGGACCAGTTGACTCAAACTGATGTCGACCGGCAAGGACATGGATTCCAACGTGCCCTATTGATCTCCAGCCTAAAAATGCTTGCCAGCAAGAGCGCCAGCGAAGATTCCGAGAGCGTCATTTGCCTAGCCATTGAAGAGCCAGAGCTCTTCCAGCATCCCACTCAAGCTCGTGCATTCTCCAGCGTACTGCGGACACTCGCAAGTGATCCCGCCAACGGTTTGCAGATCACCTACGCAACACACTCACCCTATTTTGTAGACGCGCGGTACTTCGATGAGATTCGACGCGTTCGGCGAAGCATCGCTGCCCCAGATCAGCACGCTGAGGTCACGGTCTCGCATGCAAAACTGGATGCGGTTGCATCCAGATTGACGGGTTACGTCGACCCGAAGGTCGTGACCGCTCGGTGGGATATGGTTTGCAATCAGCACCTATCCGAAGCCCTCTTTGCCGATGCCGTGATGCTGGTAGAGGGCGATGACGATAAGGCCGTGTTCGAAGGCATTGCTGCGCGATCCAAGCACCTTTCCGCTGACGGCATTGCTGTCGCCGCGGCACAAGGCAAAGGACATCTCTACATCCCCCATGCAATTCTGAGTGAACTAAAAATTCCGACGATGGTCGTCTTCGACAATGACTCAGGCTGCGAAGCGCGGATGACCGAGAAGAAAAAGCATGAGACGAATCCTGACAAGATCAAAGAGAACGCGAGGGCCATCAAACATGCCGTGCGCAACCATGTCGGAGACAACCGTGCTCTCCAACGCTACTTCAACCTGGACGAGCTCGATTACCCAATTGGAGCGTTGTCTCCTGAGCTTCACGCGGTCGACGACACGCTTGAGACAATCATCAACAACGACTGGCCAAGCTGGAACGATACCCTTCAGACATTAGTTAAAAGCGGCCAGGGTGTAGGCAATAAGAATGCCGCAACATACGCCCTTGCTTCAACAAACTGCGAAGAAGAACCTAGCGGCCAAATAGCATTGCCAGTCGAGAGCATCAGGACCTTAGTTCGCACCGCCAACGGGTGACAACACTTCTTATATTGAATCCTTCGCTGGCCATGGAACCTCCATGGTCAAATGGCCGGCGAAGATCCAACCGCATCGATGAAGCGTCGTGTTGAGATTGACACCAGGTGCAGCTTCGTACAGCTCGCAGAGCGTTTAACAATTGATAGTACGGACAGATGTAACGGAACAGGTTTATTGACCGGAGATTGTTGTGACACTGTTCGGATTGGTACGCGTCAGCACAACGAAGCAAGAAACAGAATGCTAGCACGATGCGTTAGATAAGATCTGCGTCAAAGTTTTCGAAGAGAACGTCAAGAGCAAGCTCGCCCTTGACCATCGTCCGGGACTTAGCGCAGTCATCGCCTACTTACGGCCTGATGACATGCTCACGGCGCAGGAGGTTGGTCGCCTGGGTAGGAAGCCTGCTTGAAGGTCCCGTCGTGCTCAATGACCTGTTCACGCGCGGCATCGCGGTCAAAGTACTAGGAGGTATCGCCGCCGGTGAACACACCCAACGAAGCTTCGTCTTGGATATGGCATTGGCCTTGGCAGAATGCCGTCGGCGCAACATCGTGTGTAAGACCACGAACGGGCTCGAAGCGGCACGCAAGTACGGCAAGGTTGTTGGCCGCTCACGGGTGATTCATGATGATAAGCGAATTATCATTCTGGCACGTCGGGATAAAGGTGAGTCAATAAGAGAAATCGCTCGTGCGCTCGGCGTTTCCGTAGGTACGGTACATAGCACGCTGACATGAATCGACAGCGCCGGAGTCGCCAACATCAGCGACGAACCATAATGGTCAGCCGTCACTTTTAAGATCTGTCGCGCAGGCAATGACATCCTAGAGCATGCGTTCCGAGAGCTGGTCAAAGAACTCGGTGAGCAGTTGAGGAGCATTGGGTTTCATCAGTTCAGCCCCACCGAACCGGTAGACCTCGTATCCAGTCAACTTAAGTCGACGGTCTTCAGCGACCATGTCGCTATATAGCGTAGGACTTGCTATCTCCCCATTGGCATAGTGCTGTTTTCCATCCACTTCAATAACGACGCGATGCCTATCAGAAAACAAAATCAGGAAATCCATACGCTGACGGGCAAGCGGACTGCCATTTTGCCCAGCCGCGCGACGAGCCAGTTGCGTCGAAGGGTCAAAATGTAGATACACCTGTGGGATCAGCACTGGGACATCAAAATTGTCTCCGTTGTATCGAGATGCATATGCGTCAAAGACACAAAGCTCTACCGGATTGCCTCCGATTGAAGCTCTCAATCGCTGATGAAGATTGATCCCAACATCCCGCTCAAGTACCGAATCCGGGAGTCCCTCGCGCTTACGCCACCACTGAATTAGCTGCCTAAACTTCAACCCATCGGCAGGAACAGGTTGATCATAAATCAAGCAGAACTCGCCATTTCGGACGATCTCAATGTCATTACTGACGGCGTCACGAATCACCAGATCTGGTTTGGGACCATTCGCAGCGAATATGAGGTTCTTCGTCGGCGCACCAACACCACCGCCTCGATCGTACTCATTTAGCAGAGCAATGACGTCAGCCCGAAGCACCTCTTCCACGTCAAGCTCAGCAACCACGCGTCGAGCCAGAGCAACTAGCTGCGGGAGTTCCCACCCCGAGGTATAGCCCTTGATGACATCACGCTTACTGAAGTTGGAATCGTTCGGGTGATAATCCTTTTTTGGCCACGGTAAACGAAGCTCTTCATGCAGCACTGCTTCGAGAGTCTCCCGTGTATAACTGCCGATCATCGATTCCTCGATGGCCAGTCTGAAGCCGCGCGAAGAAACCTTTACAGGCGGCTTCGGTGCGGAATCCCATTCACTGAGGAAGTTAAAATTATTCACAATCTCATTGTCCCCGGCTTACCCGACATAATCGACAATCGAACAGACGCATAAGGACTCCTCACCAATTGAACTGGGTTCCAAAAGTTGGACTAGCTAGACAATAGTCCCGCATCAGGCCGCAAGGGTGCTGATCTATCTGTTTATGGTCCAGCGGACTTGGAGCATGTGTGTATTTACCTCAACAGGGCGACAACGCAAAACGCTCGGCTGGAAAACTCCAGCCGAGCGTCTTGATGAATTACTATTAGTGGCTTAGCCGTCTGGTGTTGCATCGACCGCTAGAGTCCGCCCTATAAAAACCGGGCATCTAAAGCTCTAAAAGTTAGACGTTAAATCTAAACTCCACGACGTCGCCACAGATACCAACCTCTGGAACCACCACACAACTCCCCGAGTTTGACCTTGTCGTAACGGCAAAGTTTAGCGTTTCATACTATGACTATTTCAGTGATTGATAGCGCGCCGAACATGGCACCTCGTAGCAACCCTAGTCGGGCACCCAGTTGCGCCCGGTGCGATCGCTGCATAAAATGAACACAAGTTCATTGAAAGGATCATCGTGCCGCGGACGACGGAGCAGAACGAAGCGTTGCGCTCAGCCACGCGCTCTGCTGTGGAGACGGCTGCCGTGCGGGTGTTCGCACACCGCGGTTTCGCGGCCACGAACATGCGTCAGATCGCCGCCGAAGCGGGGATCAGCACCGGGTCGATCTACCGGCACTACGCGAGCAAGGAAGAGCTGTTCGATGAACTGATCGAACAGGCCTCGCGGGGGCTCGGGGCTGCCGCCGCGCAGCTCTCGACCGAAGGCGATCCGATCTCCATGATCCGATCCTTCACCGAGGTCTACGTGGCGGACCTCGCAGCGAACAATGGCGCGGCCGAGTTCTACATGATGATAAATCAGGGCGTCACGTCAAACACCCCGGAGGGAACCTCATCTCGGCTGGCCGCATCGCAGAGAGCCATCGGGCGGGCCTTCGCATCGCTTATCGCGCGAGGCCAGGCTAAGGGCCAGATCGCCAAGGGAGACTCCGCCCGACTGACCGCCCACTACTTCGCCATGCTTGCCGGCATCACCACGTTGCATGTTGCTCAGGGGGACGAATCTGCGGAGCCCGATGTCGACCTGATCCTACGAATGTTCACAGGAGGACCCCGATGAAGATCGAAGTCGCGCGCGCAGACGAACTCGGAGAGGAATACCGACACCAGATCGCGGAAGTTCTCACGCAAGGGTTCGCCGAGGATTTCGCTTTCTTTTCCAAAGACCCCGGTGTGCTTGCCGACGCGTTCGCCCCGATGCTCATCCTGGAGCGCTTCCACATCGCGCTCGTCGACGGCAAGCCCGCCGCGGTCGCGGTCGTCACCGAAGGCGAGCAGGAATGCTTCGAGCCGGATCGGCACGAGCTCCAGCGCGTGCTCGGTCCAATACACGGGATCATCAGCTATCGGATCATCCGAAGTCAATTCATGGGGGCCTGTGACGGTGCCCGCGACAGTCTGACGGAGATTGCATTCGTCACGACAGCGCCGCAGCATCAGGGCAAAGGCGTAGCCACTGCACTGATGCGTCAGCTCCTGGAGCTACCCTCCGACGAATTCGTGCTGCGTGATATCAAGGACACCAACACGCCCGCCCTGGGACTGTACGCTAAGCTCGGATTCACCGAGACGCAGCGACGACGCATCAAGTTCGCGAAGCGAGCTGGATTCTCCGCGTATGTCTCAATGGGTCTCAACCGCGCTAAGGCTGATGCTTGAAGGGCTCGCGAACTCGAAAGGTCCCGAAGCGCGCTTCTGGGCTCTGCTCAAGTACGGGCTCTAGCCCGGGTATTTCATGAAGGCCGGTAGTCATTAACTGACTTAAAA
>NZ_NRGV01000071.1:0-6815 GCF_002332385.1 Glutamicibacter sp. BW80
CCGAAGAAAATGTTGCTGCCTGAAGCGGCTTGGATTAACGAACCGATCAAGCAGGAAGAAGGAGAAAAGATGTTGGTCTAAGACTTAGTGGTCTCACTTGACTTGAAAATTTCCGCCGAGGTACTGGTTCAGTTTCTGTGCAACAACATTCGTGCCGTCGGAAGTTTGAATGGTGGTGTTGGAACAAGATTCGAACTGTCCACTGTCTGCCACCACTTGGTCCCAGACATCCATAACCTTTTTCTTCGTCAGGACGCGGGAACAGGTGAAGGTCATCAGTGATTTCACGGAACCGTAGTCACCTTTGCTGAGGTGCTCAAAGATATTTTCGGTTCGCGAGGTGAGGTCAATAATTGGGTTAGCCATGGTTTCTTCTCCGATGCCTGTCGTTGAGATGGTTCCGAATCGCTTGAATGCCGCCTGTCGAGTAATACCGAATGCGTTGCCTATGGCTTGCCATGACACGCCTCGCGCCCTAGCTACGGCAACGGAGCTCTCCAAATGTACTTGGGCTGCCTGCTTTAATGCCGATCCTAAACTCTCCCGACCAATCGTTCTCCAACACTGACCGTTCCTCATCATTGAGTGCAAATCAAGGCAGTGACCGATCCAGAAGTGGGCACGAAATCTCAGATGAGCTCATAGTTCGATGGGTCAAAGTTGTTTGTTTGGCCCATCGGAGTTATGGTTGGTGACACTACATGTTGTGCCTCTATGTTCGGTTGAGCACAACATATAGCTTGTATGCGTGCATCGGTCCAAAATCAATTGAGTGAAGGAGGAGATACTAAGGTGACCGCCCAAAGAAATAAATTCTTAGACCTCGCCGTACGAGAATTCAAAGATTCTGATTCTCCGAATCTCGTGTACTTTTCAAGCGTCTCGGAGAACACCTGTCGCTTCGTCGACCGACTGCAGTCGCATGCGGTGCGCATCCCGCTGCGACCCCGTCTGGAAGGGCTGATTCGGGTAACTAGGCCTTTCGTGCTGATCGTGCCGACCTATGGCGGCGGGGAGCGCGCCGGTGCTGTGCCGAAGCAGGTGGGTATGTTCCTGAACGACCCTGCCAACCGGGCACTGATCCGCGGGGTCATCACCGCGGGCAACACCAACTTCGGCGAGCACTACTGCCTCGCCGGCCCCATCATCTCGACCAAGTGCCAAGTGCCCGAGCTGTACCGCTTCGAATTGCTCGGCACTGACCGCGATGTCGAACGCGTCAGAGAAGGACTGCCCCGCTTCTGGGCGCAGCAGCACACAGAGGAAAGGAAGACGGCATGACCACTACCATCGACTCCCCGCAGGCTCTCACACGACCGGAGGGCATAGGGGCGCGAAAGGACTACCACGCACTGAACGCGCAGCTGAACCTGTTCGGCCCCGATGGATCGATCCAGTTCAGCAAGGACCGCGAGGCCGCGTGCGCATACTTCCGCCAGCACGTCATCCCGAACACCAAGGTGTTCGGCTCGGTATGGGGGCGGCTGGAATGGCTGATCGACAACAATTACTACGAGGAAGCGTTCCTGCGCGCCTACGACCCCGCTTTCGTTACCTCGCTGCACGAACGCGTGGAGATGGCCGGGCACCGCTTTGCCACCTTCCTCGGTGCCTTTAAATTCTTCACTTCCTACGCCCTACGCACTTTCGACGGGACCACGTACTTGGAGGATTTCGGGGAGCGCGTTGCCGCTACCGCGCTATTCCTCGGGCAGGGCAACGAAACACTGACGACCAGCTTGGCAGACGAGATGATCTCGGGACGTTTCCAGCCGGCAACCCCGACGTTCTTGAACGCCGGAAAAGCGCAACGCGGCGAGCTGGTCTCCTGCTTCTTATTACGGCTGGAAGACAATCTGGAGTCCATTGGCCGTGGCGTGAACTCGGCGCTGCAGCTGTCCAAACGCGGTGGCGGCGTTGCACTGCTGTTGACAAATCTGCGCGAGACCGGTGCGCCGATCAAACAGATCCAGAACCAGGCGTCCGGGGTCGTGCCGGTCATGAAGATCCTTGAAGACTCTTTCTCCTACGCCAACCAGCTCGGCGCCCGCCAAGGCGCTGGCGCGGTCTACCTTCACGCACACCACCCGGATATCCTCCGGTTCCTCGACACGAAGCGCGAGAATGCGGATGAGAAGATCCGGATCAAGACCCTGTCGCTGGGAGTTGTGATCCCGGACGTGACCTTCGAACTGGCCCGGGACAACCGGGACATGCACCTATTCAGCCCTTACGACGTGCAGCGAGAGTACGGCACGCAATTATCAGATCTGCCGCTCACCGAATACTACGATGACCTTGTAACGAACCCGCGGATCCGCAAGACCACGATCAGCGCCCGCGAGTTCTTCAAGACCCTCGCCGAACTGCAGTTCGAGTCCGGCTACCCCTACGTCCTCTTCGAGGACACCGTCAACCGCGCCAACCCGCTCGTGGGGCATATCAACATGTCGAACCTGTGCAGCGAAATCCTCCAGGTTAACACGCCCTCGACGCTAAACGCCGCCGGCGGCTACACAAAAATCGGGAACGACATCTCATGCAATCTCGGCTCGCTGAACATCGCCGCCGCGATGGCATCACCCGACTTCGGCACCACCATCGAGACCGCCGTACGGGCGCTGACGAGCGTTGCGGACCAGACAGACATCGATGCAGTGCCATCGATCGCAGCGGGGAACAACGCTTCGCATGCGATTGGACTCGGACAGATGAATCTTCACGGATTCCTCGCCTCACAGCGCATTCGTTATGGCAGTGAGGAAGGCGTTGACTTCACTGACATCTATTTCCTCACCGTCACTTACCACACGCTACGCGCCTCAAACCAGATCGCCATCGAACGCGGAACTGCGTTCGATGGGTTCGAGACCTCGACCTACGCTGATGGCTCCTACTTCGATAAGTACATCGCACGAGACTGGCTGCCTGCCACCGAGCGAGTCGCTGCACTGTTCAGCCAAGTAGGAATCGCGATCCCGACCCGTGAGGACTGGCAGGCGCTACGCAAGTCAGTCATGGCGCACGGCATTTACAACGCCTATTTACAGGCGATCCCACCGACCGGATCAATCTCGTATGTCAACAATGCGACCGCATCAATCCATCCAATAGCGGCAAAGATCGAAATCCGAAAAGAAGGCAAACTAGGCCGCCTCTACTACCCAGCCCCACACATGACCGACGACAACATCGAATTTTTCGAGGACGCGTACGAGCTCGGCTACGAAAAGATCATCGACACCTACGCCGCCGCCACCCGCCACGTCGACCAAGGCCTCTCACTCACGTTATTCTTCCGCGACAGCGCCACCACCCGGGACATCAACAAAGCGCAGATCTACGCCTGGCGTGCCGGAATCAAAACCCTCTACTACATCCGCCTGCGTCAACCCGCCCTCGAAGGCACCGAAATCGAAAACTGCGTCTCATGCGCACTTTAACGTTGAAACTCTGATCTCCCAGAAGGAACCACAATGAATTCTCACGACACCCTTTACTCGAATACCGAGATCGCTGTGACCCCACCAGGCTACCGGCATAACCCAGCCGCCCGCATACGCCCTATCAACTGGAACCGTGTCGTCGACGATAAAGACCTTGAAGTCTGGAACCGCCTCACCGCCAACTTTTGGCTCCCTGAAAAAGTTCCACTTTCCAACGATCTTCCTGCATGGGAAAAACTCACCCAGGAAGAACGAACACTAACCATGCGCGTATTCACAGGGCTCACCATGCTCGACACAGTCCAGGCCACCGTCGGAGAAATCTGCCAGATCCAAGATTCACAGACAGAACACGAAGAAGCCGTCTATACCAACATCGCCTTCATGCAAGCAGTGCACGCCCGTTCCTACTCCTCCGTTTTTTCGACTCTGACCTCGACGCCTGAGATTGACGGTGCTTACCGATGGGCCATCGCCAACGACATGCTCCAGGAACGGTGTAAAAAGGTACTTACCCACTATTACGGAGATGACCCGCTTAAACGCAAAGTCTCCTCAACGCTGCTCTCCTCGTTGCTACTTTATGCAGGGTTCTATCTGCCGCTGCACTTCTCCGTACACGCGACGCTCACAAACACCGCGGACATGATCCGGCTGATCTTGCGCGACAAAGCTGTGCACGGCTACTACTCCGGATACAAATACCAGCGAGGCCTCGAAACCCAGTCCCCCGCCACTCAAGAAAAAATGCGCAAGTTCACCTATGCACTCCTCGAAGAACTCTATGAACTCGAATTGCAGTACTCCGGTGAGCTTTACAAACCACTCGGACTCATGGACGACGTCGCCGTGTTCGTCCGTTACAACGCGAACAAAGCACTCATGAATCTTGGCTATCCAGCCCGCTTCACACCGGAAGAGACAAACGTCAACCCCGAGATCCTCGCCGCCCTCGCACCAGGAGCAGACGAGAATCATGATTTCTTTTCCGGGTCCGGCTCTTCCTACATCATCGGCAAAGCCGAAGACACCAGCGACGACGACTGGGATTTCTAACCCAGTCCTCATTCCCACATACTCGCCTGAGAAAGAGCGCCGCACCTTGAATAAGAACGTCTCCGTCCTCATCGGTAGCCTACGCCGAGGCTCCTACGCACGAAAAATAGCCCATAATCTTATCAACTACTTCCCTGACAACTACAACGCGAGCATCATCGAGATCAGGAATCTACCTCTCTACGATTTCGACTACGACGATCCCCAAATCATCGACAAACCCACCCCACCGGAATACACCCTGTTCCGCAAGACCATCAAATCCTCAGACGGGGTATTATTCGTCACGCCAGAGAACAACCGAACCATCCCCGCATGCCTGAAAAACGCCATAGACATCGGGTCCAAACCCAACAACGATGTCATCTGGCAGCGACTTCCCGCAGGAATCATCAGCCACTCCGTCGGTCGCATGGGCGGGTACAGCTCGCAGAAGAACCTTAGACTTGCCCTTTCATATTTCAACATGCCCACCCCCGGCCAACCAGAAGTCTTTCTTTCCCAGTCACCCACGCTTCTCGATGCAGACGGCCATGTGACCCAGGAATCCACAGTGGAATTTCTTCAAAACTATGTCTCTCGCCTTGTTCAGCTCATCGAACAAAACACTGATTCCCGCTGACCCTCTTACCAAGCTACAAGGGGAACCTACAATATCAACGCTCGTGCGATGCCGAACATGGGGCGGTCCAAACAAGCCTAACCAGCAAGTTGAGCCGAAACATGGGGAAAATGGCTTAGAGCAGCGCGCTGAAGCTAATCCCTTTGAACTGAGCGAATGAAGCTTAGAAACCTCTTTTCAGCCCAGTTTACTTTTCTCATTATTGAAGGTTGATAACTTCACGACTATTGCGATCTGCTTGTTACCCTGAATGCATGCAAACTTCAGACCCACCACGGGCCCCCACGGTTCGGACCGAGCGTTTCACCTCACTCATCCTTGCGGAAAACCCAATCGAATGGTCAGGCGCCCATATTGGTCGCCTGACCATTCGCATCTATCGGATATTTGAGCCGCCAAACTGATCGATTCATATGGCGCTTTGCAGTCTTCCCGAAGAAACTACACATCAACCTTCAAAACCAGAGCAGAACCATAATAAGCAAACAAAGAGACATTCGACCCGCGTAAGCCGCGCTGCCGGCTATACCCTCAGCAAACCAATTGCGTCGCGTTACTGCGTGATGCGGTTACAACACGTCTGACAGGCAATTAAACCCCGCATCCTAAGCAACATCAGACCACAAAAAGAAGTGCACGCTTTCCTACTTCGCCCATAAGGCTAAATCAAACCAATTCGCTGGCATACCCAGGCTGTCAACGGTGAGGCTAGAAGAGCTGGGAAAGCCATTTATCAGCTCGATCATTTTTTCGGACCAGTCGCATTCGGGATCGATCGATCGCAATAGATAGGCCATGATAGCTATTACGTTGTAGAGCCCGAAGACCTGCTTAGATGATTCCTCTTCTTTCAAATGATCCAGCAGCGGAATCTGGCCAAGCGCAGGTCGCTTCGGCGCAAAGACAAGTTTTCGGTTAAAGAGCCTCGCGTGGTGCGCGGAAACATTCCGCACATAGTTGAGGCTCGCGATCCAGCTTGCCATGATCCTTTTGGAAGGGACACCATACGTCATTGCGATCTCTGTGCCTGTCGAGTTCTGAAGCCCGCCGTACATCCTGCTCAGATGCCCGAACTCCATAATCTCAGTAAGTTCCCAAACCGGCATTTGATCATCATACTTTTGACGAAAATGTGCCACGAAAGACTCATCTGAACTACTTTGCCGTTCCCGCGTCCGAGTGATGAGTACTTCATGCTTACTCGGCCAAATGACTCCCCCGGCTTCGGCTTCGCTAGTCGTAAACGAAGAAACGAATTGGGTGGCGTCAAGATGCACGAATGGCGACTTCCTACCCAAGACATACCCAAGTTGCATGCGCAACGAAATTTCAATGCGCTCGATGCCATCCAACACCAGAATTCGCAAGGCTCGATCGAAATCAATGAGTTTTCTAGCATGTTCCAGCGAGGTACCCCTGCGGTAGGTATTCAACACCTGGACACGTTCTCGACCATCCGCCTCATAGACGAAACGAGAATCGCGGAAGGGATACAAGTACCCTGTCAGACGGTAATACCCCACAGCCCTCAGTAGCTGTATCCCCGCTTCACGATCACCAATCAGCACACCATTAAGCTCTAGCTTCGCGAGCTGCTCTTCTACCGATAGCCACTTTTTAGTGTATTGAGCCATGAACTTCCCTGTTAAAGAAAATCTGTTAAAGAAAATCTGTTTTGTATCGGGTCATCG
>NZ_NRGV01000072.1:0-15509 GCF_002332385.1 Glutamicibacter sp. BW80
CCCTGAATCCTGAAGAGCCGGTTTACCCGTCACAACATCGAAGCCGGGTGCCCCCCGATGCCTGGTTCCCTGTGCAAAATCAAAATCATTCCGAACGTAATTCTACCGCCATATCGATTCTGCCTTCGTTTAGAGGTCTGAGTCCGCCATCCGTCCGCAATCAACTTGAGTTGCGCCCTTAAACAGGATCAAGGCATTGAAGGCCGCTGAGCTGGGCAAACTGCCATTCGCTTCGCTCACCGCGAATCAAACTTGGGCTAACCTGACCATGTTTGCGTTCAATCTGAGGTCATGGCTGCAGTTGGTCCTAATGACCGAGGGGTATAAGGCTGAGCGCTGGGATGTGAAACAGTGGCGATATCGGTTGTAGTCCATGGTTGGGAAACTTACGAAAAGCGGTCGCCAATCCCGGTTACTGGTCAATGAGCACGCGCAGAGAGCTAGATTAGTCGCGTTATTCAAAGAACAAATCAACGGATTTCGTCAGTTCTGGGTAACCGGTTTGATGCGAACCAAAGTTCTCAAGTACTAGTCAGCAGTGATTTCAAGCTGAAAATCAGTATATCGGCGCGTACTGGCCGGTGCTGGCGTTAGCGATATGGTGTTCTTTGTCTTACCAGAAATCACTAACCCACCGGATATTGGCGGGGTGCCGGTTACGGTGGGGTGCTGCCCTTCCAAGAAATGTCTGGGCTAATCCAATATGTGCCACTGGGAGAAGAATTACTACCCTTATTTGCCAGATATAGGTTTCGTAGCCGCAGAATCCTTTTCGTCTGCTAAAGCTGTCGCTGGTTCAGCTTCATTAGCGATCTTTCTAGCACGTATCAATGGGAACGCGATGCTAAGAAAAGCCAAGCCAGTTGTTACCAAACCGGCACGGAGTGGCATCATTTGACCGTCTGTCGAGACAAAGAAGAAAGGAATCACAAAGGCTAGACCCAAAGCAGAAACACAGAACTCCCCCCATATTTCTCTACCGGTCTGAGGCCGGTACTTATCAGGTCTCTTCCATAAAAGTACCTGAAATGCCGCCACAATCCCCGGTCCAACCAAAAGTATTCCGGCTGATAAGAAGACTTGTATTCGCGCATTCCCTTCATACCCGCCGAAGAATCCCTGACATAACACATAGAGGCCGTATGCGATGAAAAGGAGTGCGCAATACAAGGCTAATTTTCGCCACACTGGCACGCTATTCGGCCCAGGTGTCTTATCCATTTTAGGTACCTTCTGAGTAGTCATTCATCCTCGGTTCGATTTGACTGGATTACGGATTCTGCCCAGATTTTCTTGAGAGAATCCGACGTTTTCATGCCAAGATTACCCGGCACAGAGGGGTTTCGAAGCAAATAGGTTCTTCTGATGAATCGGGTCTCACTATACGGCTCAATTTCCAACGCAGGCGGCCGCCAAGACGCTTGTTCGTGGCATGGTGGGATTACGGAGTAGAAGTCTCACATGGTTTGGAAGACTAACTGAATGATGCTCCAGTATTGGAGCTTTGAGAAGAATAGGTCAGTGACCAACAAAAAATTCGATGCTGCCACTGGAAATTTGTGGCTGAATTGTGTCTTGTCCCGTTGCTAAATTTGGGGAACCGCAAGCCAGTTCACGATAAGTTAGGACGGATGGGGAATTTTAAGCAGTGCCTATTGAGCTTGCCTCGTGGCAAGGCAACGGTTCAAACGAGTTACTCATGAAACTCGGACGGGCGGAAATTCAATCGTGGCTGGATGCAGTAGCGCCAGGCACTGGTTTGGTGCGCCTCGCGCAGCTATCGAATCTTCCGCGGCTGCGGGTCACCCAGCAGGTCGGCCGTGGCAGCGTGGCCCCTTCAACCGTTTCGGCAATCGCCCGTGGCCTAGGCTTGGATCCTTTGACCGAGCTCAGGCGATTTGAGCAGTTCATTAATGTCATCCCCGGCACTCCTTCTCCTGATGAGATGGCTACGTTCATCCCCACACCAGGGCTCCTTCAAGCGATGGTTCATCGCCTGAACTCAGTGGTAACTACTGAAGACGAGCTCGGCGACGAAACCTACGAACATGCAGCCACGTATTGGTTTGCTTGTGCCGATGATGGGAATCTTCGAGCACACATCCAGCAGGAGCTGGGGATCGCGCAGTCGACCTTATGGAAAATGCTTCGGGTCAGGCTTCGTGAAGACGTTTCTTTGGAAATTGCCAGATACGCGAATTTCCCTTTGGTTTCAGCTCTGGTGGTTTCGGGTGTTCTGACCGGCAAAGAGGCAGGTTGGGACACGGATTGCCGTTCTGACTGGGTTAACAATGTTCCACTTGGACAGCTTTTAGCTGTCACGGAGAAACGCCTTCATGAAGTGGGAAAACAGGTACGCAATTTGGAGACATTTGAAAATCATCTAGGCTAAAAGCCTATGGTTTTTTCTTCCTGGGCAGCAATAACTTTGGCAAGCACGTTCACGCTAGTGCTTGCTTTGAGGCTTCCCCGGCTAATTCAAGGCACAGGCAACCTCTGGTTATGGCTTACCCATCTAGGAATGAGTATCGGCCTCTGGCTCGCAGTAGAACCTATCTACCTCTTCATTGATCGCCTTCTCGGCTCAATCAATCTGGCGAATCTCATCTCGCATTTTTGCATCAATTTCGTGTTCCTCGCCGCCGGGGTCCAGATCGCCCACAGCATCGGCCGGTGCGATATTGCAACCAAGATCCGCCGGTTCTCAGCTGTCGGACTGCCTCTATGCGTGGCACTGATGACCGTGTTGTTCTTCGCGGCAGACCTCTCGTATTCCAGCATGGGGCTCGATGATTTCAGGGACACCGACACAGCTGTCGTGCTTTACAAGCTGTCCATGTACGTCTATCCGTCTGTGGTGTCTGCAATGCTGGTGAACCCTTTGCTGAAGGCCAACACTGGTTCGGTGTATCGGGTACCGTTTTATTCGAAGAAGCTGATGGCATTTGGCTTCGCCTTCGGCAAGATCTCACCTATGGGGCATCTGGTGGAGCTGTCGAACCGCCAGCTGGATTGGCTGACGGATCTGATCGTCTATCCCGCGATGGTGTGTGTTCTGGCCGGTGTCACGCTGGGATGGATCTCTGCTTTGCTGACGCACCGCCGCGAACTCCAGCCATCCCCACGCTTACACCACCAGAAAGTCTCCTAGACTCACCAGAGCACCGGTCAGCGTTCCGGCCAGGACTTGGGTGGGAGTGTGGTGCCCGGCGCGGATTCTTGCCCATCCCACCAGTGCGATGACGGCGACCGCGATCTGCGCTCCTGCCGGCAGATCCAACAGACAATGCAAAACCGCGAACGTTGTCAGCGCTGCGTGGATCGAAAGCTTCCAGACCAGGTTGACGACGCCCACGATCAGCAGCCCGGCGAGCATGAATAGCACTTCCACGATAATCTGACTCGGTGCTGCGATGGCCAGCAGCACGCCGATGCCTCCAAGAATGGAAATCAGAGTCACCAGCAGGATCGGCCAGCGTTGATGACGCTCGGTCACGTGCACGTCGGTGACCCGGCCGCGCAGCCGCATCCAGATCAAAGCCGCCCAGGGCACCAGGCCTGCAAAGAAGGTGGCCAGCAAGGTTGGCGGCCATGCAAGGCCAGGGTACCGCAGTGGCGTGCTGAGCAGGACGAGGGTGACGACCGCTGGTGGTGAGGCGAGATGGCTGATGAGCTTGGCGTATTTTTCCACCGTTCGAGCCTAGCAACACGAGTAGTGGATTTTTCAGCCTGGGATGCTTACGCCTTGTTCTTTGAGGAATTCCACCGGGCTGGTGTCTGCTTTGCCCACCCAGACTTCGAAGTGCAGGTGGTAGCCGGTGGAGTTGCCGTTGGTACCGACTTTGGCGATCTGCTCCCCTGCTTTGACCTCGTCCCCCACCTGGGCTAGTACCCCGTCTTCATACATGTGCACATAGAGCGTGCTAACTCGCTGGCCATCAATGGTTCCGTGATCCACCTGAACTTGGCAGGGAGAACGGCCCACAACGAGGTCTGAGCAGCTGGCCCGGATGACCTGGCCATCGGCGGCAGCATAAATGGGGGTGTCTTTCGGTGAGCTGAAATCCTCTCCAGCGTGGGGCCACAGGCCGCGGTTTTCTCCGTAGTTGTACTGGATTTTTGAGATGGTCTCCACGGGGAACATCCACCCGGAATTGCTCTTCGGGCCATCGTAAGAATCCCCTGATTCCGGCTTTCTGGTGTCTCCCCCGTCCTTGCACTGGGAATAAGATTCCTCGTCATCGCTGACTTCGACCTGGGCGCCGTGCAGCGCGGCGTAGAGCAGTTCCGCATCGGAGCGTTGGTCTGCATAGTTATCTGGCAGTCCTGAGACTTGGACCTTTTCCGCGGCCAGCTCGTAAGGCAAGGATTTCCAGCCGGGAACTTTTTTCAGCCTGTCGAAGAAGGCGCTGGCTGCGTAGGAGGGGTCCATGATCTGCTCGACGGTCCCCCAGCCAGCGCTGGGCCGCTGCTGCATGAGGCTCAGCGCATCCCAGGCGTGCCCCACTCCCTGGTGTGGAAGATCCAGGGATTCGAGGACGACTTTGCGCGCTTGCCCCCATTCGGCTTCGGTCATGACCTGCGTTCCTTGCGGATACTGCCAGGTCCCGTCATTGGCCAGTATTTTCAACGAGCTTTCCTGGATAGCGGTCATCAGTCCAATGATCGCCCCGTGCTGCTGGACGCCTGCTGACTTGGCTTCGTTGATGATGATCGCTGCGTTGGTCAGCTGCTGCTTGTTGTAGGATCCGACCTCGGTGGTGGGCAGGTTTTTGACGTTGATTTCTTTGGGCACCGCGCTGTTAGGTGAGCAGTCGGTTTCGGTGTCGGGCTCGCTGCGCGGGCTGTCCCCCAGCAGGAGGATCCCGCCAAAGACGATCCCGAACAGCAGCACACTGATCAGGCCCAGGACAGTGAAGATTCCCCGGCGTTTGGTGCGTTTCATCAGCTGTTGCTCGTGATTTTCTCGACCATCCACTGCCCGTCAGCGCGGCTGAGCAAGAATTCTAGGGTGGAGGCGTTGGTCTGCACTTTCACGGTGGCGATGGCCGGCGAAACGCCTTGGACAGGTTCGTGCACCTTGATGACTTCGGTGGAGGCGATGTTGAGGTTTGAGGTCTGCTGGAACCTGGTCCGTGCGCTCTGAGACAGATACGGCGCCAGGGCTTTGAACCATGCCGTTTGGTCAAGGTCCGGGCGGGCGTAGGCTTTGGCGGCCTTGGTTGCGGTGTGTTTCGCTTCAGCCGAAACCTGCGGGTTCCATTCATCGATCTGCACTTGCTCTGGGGATGCTTCGATCTCATGCATGGGGCCGTGATCCGCGTGCGGATCACTGGTTTCTTGGTCCGGCGCGGGGGTGCAGGCGCTCAGTGAGACTGCCAGGAGCACGGCGGTGGACAGGATGATTCGGCGTGTCATCAAAACCCTTCAAAGTCTTATTTTGGAATGAAACTGACTATATCAAGACTAGTTGATACTATGGGTTCATCCAAGGAAAGGGGACGCAGATGGGCACCGAGTGGCCAGGCGACGAACGCAGAAAAGCGAAGACCGATGTTTTGACCGTATCGAACGCTTCCGACAAACCAGAAGCTTCGTTACAGATCCTCAACAACCCAGAACCAGTAGAACCCACCGCACCAGAACCGACGCGCGCAGCGCCTCTGGCCGCCGGAACACCGCTGGTCACTGGAACACTGAGCAGCGCGATCACCGGATCAGACGCGCTGGAAACACCCTTGCCTGCCGAAGAAGGCTGGCAGCGCACAATCCGCACATGGACCGGCGGCCTCATTTCCCCTAAACCAGGACCCCAAGAACTCGCCCGACGCGCCACCTTGGCTTCCATCCGCCGCGTCTATCCTCGCCCGGTCACCGTCACCATCGCCCAGCCGGCCGGCGGGTCAGGTAAAACCTCGATCAGCGTGGCGCTGGCCTCCACCCTCGGCAACACCGCCGACCATGCGGTCTTAGCGATGGACAACAACGAAACCATGGGCACCCTCGGGGTGCGCACCCGTTCCAACGGATCAAACCTGACCATCATCGACCTGCTCGACGCGCTCGAAGAGCTCAAAAATGAACACACCCGCAGCGGCGACGTCCAGTACTTCACCCGCCCCCAGGGCGATAACCGTTTCGCAGTCCTCGCCTCGGATGAAGATCCTGACCGGATGCAGATGCTCACCCGCGAAACCCTCAACGAACTGCTCGAAGTAGTCCAGCGTTTCTGGAACGTCATCGTCCTGGACACCGGCAACAACACGCGCGCCGAGAACTGGCTGGCCGGCATTGAAAGATCCGACCAGCTGGTCTTCCCCGTGGAAATGAACGATAAATCCGTCGTCTCAGTGCTCCGCACCATCGAACAGCTCCAAGCCATGTCCCATCTCTCTGGCAATGACCACTATGCCGCGCTGTGCCGCCACGCGGTCCTCGTCATCTCCCCCGGTTCCCACTGCCGCTCGGTAGCCCCGGAACGGCGCAAAGAGCTGCGCACCATGCTCGAGCAAGCCCTCGGCGAAGAAGCTACTTTCCTTCCCGTCCCCTACGAACCAGCCCTGGACACCAACGGGCTGATCGACTGGCAGCTGGCCACAGATGAGTCCGTACGAGCTTTTGAAAAAGTTGCTGCCGCCGTCAGCGAAGGCATGCACCACGCAGCAGTCCGAGCAGAATCCACCAAACGAAACAAGAAAGAGAACTAACCATGGAACCATTCACCGACACCCCGCGAGTAACAGCAGAAGTCAAGAACCCTTTCGACGGAGTATCCCCCGACATTGCACCGCTTGGCTCAGGGTTCGACAATGCGCTGACCGTGATCCTCGGCGTCATCTGGGGACTGGTGCTGATCTATGTATCAGTGAAGCTTCTGACCAGCTTCGTGAAATTCTCCGGAGCCAGAAAACAGGGCCATTACGAGGAGATGGGCGAACACACTGACGAGCTCAAACGCCGCGGCGTGGCGGTCATCGCGGTGGCCGCCTTTGGTGTTCTCATCGGTGCGGTGCTCAAAGTGGCGGGGATGCTCTAATGACAAGCCGCCGGAGCCTGATCATCGCCGCCGTAGTCATCACAGCGATCGTGCTGGTTGCTGTCGCCAGCTACTTCATCTCATCGACCACGAAGGACAATACTTCGGCGGCTACACCCACTATTCCTTCTGAACCCACGCGGATCAGCGACAACGGGTTCCCTGTATCCCAGTTCCACGCCAACGAAGGCGGAACCAAGACCGCACAAGATGGCCATACCCGTATCGGATACACCGCTTCCTGCGACGACGCTGTGCGCGCAGCGGTCAACTACGTCCCTGCCGAGTCCTATGGCACCGGTGACTGGGAACAGCGTGAAGCAACATTGAACACCATCATTGCCGTCAACGAGGATGGCGCAGAGTATATTGACGCGTTGCGTTCACTGGCCAAAGACGGAGATACCTCCGAGAAAATGCTTTTTGACCCGGCCATTTTCAAAGTCGTCAGCTGCGAAGCGGGGAAAACGGCGTCCGTCGCAGTAGTGCAACGGATCGAAAACAGTTCGTTCACCATTGATGGGAGAACTGTTCCCGCTGCGGTGGAGGTCCGTGTCGTCGAACAGCTCTTGGTGTGGGAAAAGGACGACTGGAAACTTGATTTCAGCGGCGAAAACGCCACCTACCGACCCGAAACCCAGCTTCTTTACACGCAAGGCAAGAAAGAACCTTCCTCCGCGCGCGAAATTCTTGGTGATCTGTTCACCGATTCAGACGGCAACCCACTGAGCCGGGATGGCTGGATGGAGCTGGCCCAGTGACAAAGCTTCTCAGCGTCATTTCCTCTCTGGCGGTGATCGCATTCCTCTCCACATTTCTCTTAGTCGCCTCCCCATCGCCGGTCCACGCCGATGAGGACACCACAAAAGTGGAAGAAGCGCTCACCCAGGACCAGGTGAAACGCTTCGAAAAGATGCCTGAGAAGGAGAAGACCCAGCTTCTTGATGAGGTTCTTAGAGGGATTGCCAAGGAGAAATGCGGCGAGTTCGAGTACTACACGAAGATGGAAAGCATCTTCGCTTTCCAGAAAAGGAACTGTGAAGAGCAGACGCGTGATGCCCTGCACCTCATGTATCCCACGGCCCAAACCCTCATCTTGGGTGAAGGCGAAAAGATGGATTTCTGCGACGCTCTCAAGGAAACCAAAGCCAGTGGCGACGGATTCCAGCACTGCCTTGGAAAGAGAATCAACGCCCATTTCAAGGCATGGACCGGCCAGAAGATCCGTGGATTCCTTGAACAAAGCGAACTCGGCCGCTCATTGCTCAACGTCACCGACGCCATCGACAACACCATTAAGTTCGTAGCAGATCCCAAATCGAACCTGGACGAACTGGCCAACAGCAGCAAGTCAGAATCCATCGCGATGACCTCCAAAGTGCTCGAGGAAATCTCCTCGACCACCGAATTCGACGCGTCTGCCCAAGAATTCAAAGACCGCTGGGCACTCTACGCCGGGCTGGGAGTCGTTGGCCTCGGCTTGATGATCATGTTCCTCTTCAAACAACACAGCAACGGGGAGATGAGCGACGACGATTTCAGCAAATCCCTGCTCTACTACCTGCCAGCAGCGTTGTTCATGGTCATCTACGGACCCTGGGTCATGAACGAACTGCAGCAACGCGTCGCCCCGCTCACCGATGGAACCAGTGACTGGGCGGCAGAATCAATCAGCAACTTCATCACGGTCATCTCCCGGTTCGCCTCCCTGGAATCCACCAGCTGGTTCGGCCCGTTAGCTGCCATCCTGTTCTTCGGACTGCTGTTCGTCGGAGCACTGGCCCTGCTGGTGTATTTCCTGCTGATCCCGATCTTCCAGCAGCTCATGGGACTGGCCATTGCGCTGCTCATCGGCATGCTGCTTTCGCCCAAGACACGTCGCTACGTCATGAAAATCGCCACGACCATCGGCACCATGAGCCTGCTGAAAACCTTCGCCTTCCTCGTGCTGGGCGCGGTCTTCGGCATCCTCGCCTCGCAGCCAGCCTTCAAGGACGGGGTCGATGACGTGCTGGTGAACGTCGGCAACCTGGGGGCAACAGCCGCGATCATGCTGATGATCGTCCTATCCCCCGCAGCGATCTTCCGGTGGATGCCAGTGCTCGAAAGCCGCGAAGCGAAATTCGGCGGGATCTCACCGGAAATTTCTGCCGGTGTCGGCGGCGCCGTAGGCGGTGCAATCGGCAGTGGCGCCGGGTCGGTGCGCCGCGCGATCTCCAACCGGCGAGGCGCCGCCACAAGCCGCAGCGCACAAAATTCAGGCGATTCAGGCGGTTCAAGTGGACAAGACGGTTCTGCCGGACCTAGCGGTCCTTCCTCTGGCGGTTCCCCACACGGTGGCAGCAACACTGCTGCCCAGAGTCCGGGCACCGGTTCACCGCAGAAAACCCATGGCGCACACGAACGCTCCAGCCAAAACCAGGCCGATGCACCCACATCAGCTGCGGCGAACACCCCGCAGCAAGGCCAGAACCCTGCGCCTCCAGCATCCCCGAATCATAACGGCGAGCAAGCTGGCCCAGCTCCCTCAGCCCGGGCCGGCGGCACTGACCCAGCACGGCAAGGTCCCACCGACCAGAACAGCTCTGCGCCTGCCTCGAGCGGGCCAAATGTACCTTCCTCCTCTTCTGGGCAGGGCCGGAAGAACCCGCCGTCCGGCCGGGCGAAAAAAGTGGCCTCTGTGGCGTCAACAGCAGCCTTCAGCCCCCTGACCGCCGGCGCGGTCGGCCTGCTGGCCGGAACCAAATACGCCGCGACCAACGCTGCAGCTCAAGCACGAATGGCCGCAAACGACGCAGACCCAGATTCGTGGGACTCCTTCAAGGATCGGTGATCACTCATGGCACGTCAGGTAGCCCTCGGCGGCGAGTTCAAAAAACGCGGACTGCTCTCAGGCCGCTCCACCCCCGAACAGGTCGTCCTCTGGACCGGCCTGGGGATCGCCGCGTGCGTGGTTTTGATGGGCATGGACCAGTTCTTCTTCCTCTTCGCCGGCCTCGTCATCGCTGTGCTCAGCGTGGTGATCACCGTTCCCATGAACATCCATGGGGGACGCAGCTACGCCGCGCTGAAAACCGAGACCGCCTACCGGGCATACCGCAAGCACGCCGGGCTGGGTGTCTATGACCCCGTCCATGAACAGACTGCGTTGGCCAGCGTTCAGGAATACCGGGCAGCGAAGAAGAACAAGAAGAAAGCGGTCCGGCCCCGCGGGTTCGCAGTGCGCCGCGCCGAACGCCGCAAAGAGCACGTTCAGCCGGCCCCGTTGATGGTGGGACGGTTGAGCGTGAAAGAAGTTGATTTCAACGCCCGCGAACGCCTCGCCGTCTTCCGCCACGCCAATTCAGATCCGGCCTTCTATACCGTGATCTTCGAGGTCCGCGGCAGCGCCGGCGGAGTGGTGGAAGAAGACGTGGAAGACATCCCCCATGTGGGTTTTGGACGTGTGTTGGCCCGGGCGGCGCGGCGCACCAGTGCGGTGTCCCATATCCAGAGTTTCACCCGCTCCATCCCCCTGGACATCACCGACCACGTGTCCTGGCTCGCCGACTATGTGGACCCCAACGCCCACGGAAACCTGGTGCGCTCCTACCAGGAGTTGTGCTTGCAGGTCGAAGACCGGGCCGAGCAGCACCGCAGCTACTGGGTGCTGCGGTTCGATAACCGCACCGCCTTGCAGCGGGCCGCCAACGCCCAGCAGCCAGGGCCTATGGCTGTGCACGCGGCAATCGTCCAAGAAGCCCAAGCGCTCATGGCGCAAGCCGTCGCGCATAAAGCCATCCGCGGGTACAGGGCTGTGGATTCGCAGATGGCCGCCGGGATCCTCGCCCACCTGCAAGACCCCTACACGTACGCCATCGATGACACCGACGTGGGATTAGAGGCGGTCTGGCAGAAACTCGACCAGGAACAGACCTCCAAGGCGGTCGTGGTCAACAACCACGCCTACACCCGTGTGGCCTACATCCCCAGGGATGGGTTCATGGCCGGATCCGCCCTGCCAGTCCAAGCCATGCGCCAGCTCGTCTCGGGGATTGTCCCGGCAGTTATCCACTCGGTGTCCTGGGTGAACGAAGTCGTTGATGCCAAAGAAGCGCGCGCCCAAGCCATGTCGGACCGCACCAGCGACAAAGCCAAACGCCACTCGGACGCGTCCAAAGGCAAGATTTCGGATGGCACCGAACAGGTCATGTCCAACTCCTCCGATCAGCGCGCAGTGGACCTGACGCCCGGCAGCGGTCACCACGGCGTGAAATGGGGAGCCTACGTCAGCTTCACCGTGGATTCAGAAGAAAAACTTTTGCAGGTCTCCACCCAGATTGAATCCGTCGCCACCGATTGCGGCATCGACCGGCTGTACTGGCTCGACCACCGCCACGACATGGCCCTCATGGCCGTGCTGCCCATGGGAAGAGGAATCCGCACATGATCAACATCTTCACTCGAGCAACCACAAATAAGCGCAAAAACAACGCAAAGACCACCAAACCTGCAAAAGCTGTCCCGGCGCCACGGGCAGAGCAGCGTCCGGACATCACCTGGGATGCCGGACGCCAAACACGCAAAGGCTCACGCTACGGACTCTATGATCCAGCCCCGGAAGGCGCGATCTCCACCACCCGGCAGGCCGAAGTCAGCAACCTTGCCGTGCCCTGGTCACCCACCTCCTACAAAGGCCTGCTGTTCGGCATTGATCTGGAATCAGGGTGGGGCGTCATGCACGACCCGATCTTCGCCTACCCCCACACCGTGAACAACGCCAACGTCGTCGTCATCGGCGACATCGGCTCCGCCAAAAGCTCCGCCGGGAAAACCTGGGGATGCCTGCGCCCCATGATCATCGGACGCAACGTCATCGTCATCGACAAGAAACCCAGCGACTCCAACCCGGAAGAAGGCGAATACGCCGAACTCTGCCGGTACCAGGGCGGGGAACCTGTCACGTTCAAGATCGGCGGCGGCGGATCCTGCATCAACATTTTTGACCCGTCCATCTCCGCGGAAACCGAAGAAGACAGCACCACCGGCGAAACCCCGCCAAGCCAGTCCATGCTGCTGCGCGCAGTCGCCGAAGAAGTCCTCGGCCGGCCCATCAGCCCCCGCGAAGGCAAAGCCCTGCGCACAGCACACCGCCGCGCACTCAAAGACGCAAAAGCTCAAAGCATCACCCCGACAATCCGTCTGGTCATCCACCGGATGATCGACCCCGCCGAAGAAGACTCCACTCACCTGGAAATCGACAAGACCACCTTGCGCGAATGGGGGTACGACGTCGCCTTCGAACTCGAACGCTTCGTTGAAGAAGATCTGGCAGGCATGATCGACAACGAAACCACCGGTGACGTGAAACTCAAAGACGGACTCACCGTCTTCGACGTCTCCCAACTGCCCGAAAACGGGCCCGCCCTGGCGATTGTCATGACGGTGATCAACACGTGGATGACCAACCGCCTGTTCAAAGCCAAGAACCGCCGCCAAACCCACTTCGTCGTCGAAGAAGCCTGGCACCTGGTCCAAACCTCGGTCGCCAAAGTGATCCGCCGCAACCAGAAAGTCTCCCGCGCCATCGGCTTGTCCAATTGGTTTTTCTTCCACCACGTCTCAGACATCCCTGCCGGCACCGACGCGGAAGCCATCATCAAAGAATGCGACACCGTGCTGGTCTACCAGCAGAAGAAAGCACCGGACGCCCGGGCAGCAGTGGACATGTTCGACCTTCCGGCCTCCAGCTACCCCACGATCCTGAACCTGGCCACCGGCACCTGCCTGATGAAAATCGGCAACGAAGCCCCGTTCGAGGTGAAGCATCTGCGCAGCGACGTGGAAACAATCCTCACCGACACCGACAAAGCCCTGGTTGCCAGGACGACGAGTGAAAAGGAGCAGGATCATGGCCTCCCCACAGCGTGAAAGCAGCTTCACCACTTTCTTGATCATCGCGGTGCTTGCCGGGATCGTGCTGTCCGCGTTGAACTGGGGCGAGAAAATCACCCCCACGGATTCCAAAGTTTCCTGGAATCCGTTGGATCTGCTCGAAGCGGGCCTGGATGGGAATCTTGCCTGGCCTACCGCGTCCTGGTTCATCCTCGGCGGCATCATTGTCCTGCTCATCGCCGGATACGTACTGATCACCGAACTATGGGTGACCCCGCGCAAGAACACCGCCACGTTCAATCCCCAGGGTGCGGCGATCACCTCGATGATGGGCTTCACCGCCGCCTGGCATAAGGCACGCCAGATCTATGGGCCGTCGGTCACCAGGAAAACCGCGGAAGCGTTCATCGCACTGGCTGTCTACACCAACGCATCCAAAAAAGTGGCCCTGTATATCCAGCTCGAAGACAGCCTCTGGGTCTATGCCCCGGCCCGCGGCGGCAAAACCTCCAGCATCGTGGTGCCCATGGTGCTCGGCGCGCCCGGACCGGTCCTGGCAACGTCGACCAAACCCGACGTGGTCGCCTGGACTGCCACCGCACGCCAAGCGCAAGGCCAAGTATTCGTCTGCGATTGGGAGGGAATTACCGGCTGGCCCAACAAGGTGAAATGGACACCGATCTACGGGTGCGAGGACGAAGACGAAGCCCTGGAACGCGGCAAAGCCTGGGCGAACGCAGCCCCCATGGAAGGCACCAAAAACGGTTCCTGGTTCAGCGCCAAAGCAGGCTCCGTCCTCGGCCGGCTGCTGCACGCCGCCGCACTGGAAGACCGCACCATGGATGACCTGTTGCTATGGATCTTCGACTCCCACAACCCAGAACCCATCACCATCCTGGAAGACCACCACAAATCACGGGCCTTCATCCAACCCCTGCGCGAGCGCACCGAATCAAGGGCCGGGGAAACCGAAGACTCCATCAAATCCACCCTGCTCTCCCTGGCCGAACCGCTGGTCACCGAAAAGGTCCTCTCCCAGTTCCGGTTCCGTCGCGACGAAGCCTTCGACATCAACACGTTTCTTGAAGGGCAGAACACTTTGCATATCGTGGTGGACGGCGAAAAATCCCCGCTGGGTACGTTGAGTACGATGTTCGCCGATCAGGTGTACCGGGCCGCACGGCGCAAATCCAGTACCTTTGCTTCTGGCCGGCTCTGGCCGGTGTTCCGCATGGTGCTCGATGAAGCACCCAACGTGGCAGCCTTCAGCAACATGGCCGAGCTGATCACCGACACTGGTGGTCGCGGCATCCAAGTGATCGGCATCAGCCAGTCCTTCATCCAGAACGAAGCACGCTGGGGCAAAGAAGAAGCCAAAGCCATCGAATCGAACGCCAGCCTGAAGCTGATTTTCCCCGGCATCAACAGCGAAGACCTGAAAACCTACGCCAGCGACATGGGCGTACGCGACAAAGCCCGCATCAGCCATTCCTCCAGCAAAACAGGCGGCTCGAGGACCACCAGCACGGAAGAAAAAGCGATCGTGCGCGCTGAAGAGCTCAAGCATCTGCGCTTCGGGCAGGCAACGGCCGTGTATCGGAACTTGCCTCCGCACGTGGTGCACACCGAAATGGTGTGGCAGCGCAAAGACCATCAGGACTTGAAAGACATGAAAGACCAGACACTGCGCACCTGCGGCAAGGTCTTCTTGGATGCCGATCATGTCGGAGGAAAGGCGGTGGACGTTGAGCGAGCAGAGTAACCGCGATGAACTGATCGAACTCATCGTCCCCATCGTTGAGCCACTGGTGGAACGCCAGAAAAAAGTCGAACAAGTGCTTCAGGAACAAGAAGCAGTCCTTGTAGAGCTCGCTGGCCAGTTGGGAACACTGCTGAAAAAGAGCAAAGAGCAGAAGCCGTCTCCGTGGAATCTTCATCAAGGCAAGCCCGAGGAAAACGCTGAGTTACTGGGTGAAATCAATGTATGGCTGCCGTGGTTCAACACCACGTATGGGGCTGGGCAAAGCACTAACATGATTCCTTCCTGCTGGTTCCGGCATCCCAATGTAGTAGCCCACCTCATGGGGTTCTACGTGGCATGGAAAGCCGCCAACTACGGGACGACGAGCCCTAACAGTGATCTGGTGTATTGGAATCTGCGCTACCTGCCTGACGTTCTGGACATCGTCAATGCCCCCAGTGACAAGGGCGGCATGGCGGGGTGCAGGCGGGAGCATCGTGCCCCAGACCGGGTAGACCCGGTGCCCGAACCACTGAATGATGATTTCGCCCAATGGCTGAAGCAAGAACATCTAGCGTCAAAAGAGGTAGGAAACAACCTCTGAGGAAGAACGATAGGGAAGCTCACGCTAAGTGATCCAGCAGCACTGAACAAGTTGCTCTTGCTCTGTTAGCTAGCGGGTGGCGAATGCCGCGCCTTGCGCGTGGATCTGGAAGTTTCGCTAAGCTACACAGAAGCGTTTTTGAATGAATAACGTCGTAATTGAGCACTTCAAATTGGTCAATAAACGCGTGCAAATAAACCGATGACACGTAGGCATTCCCGTATGCGTGTGGGTTCAGGGCTCTGGACATCGGT
>NZ_NRGV01000073.1:0-1449 GCF_002332385.1 Glutamicibacter sp. BW80
GGCTCTTCAGAATTGAGAGTGTAGCCACCTAAACCCAACACCCCGGATCCCGGGCATGTCGTCAATGCATTAAAAAGTCGAGGCCTTCCAGAAGAATGGAAGTTACCACACAAACCATTTCTAGAGACCTCGACTGTGCACCATTCTATCTATACCCCCGCAAATCTCACGACTTTCACCAACCTTGACGGACTGGGACTCACCGCCATCGGGCAGCGCCTCACGCCGAAGAAAGCTGAGATCCTCTGCCAAGTGACCAACCCTGACCCATGGTGCCAAACGTGCGGAACGCCCGGAAATCCACGCGATACCGTCACCCGGCGCCTGGCCCACGAACCGTTCGGATGGCGGCCCACCGTCCTGGTGATCAAGCACCGCCGCTACCGCTGCAACCACTGCCAACGCGTCTGGCGTGAAGACCTCAGCCAAGCGGTAGCGCCACGACAGAAAATCAGCCGGACCGGGCTACGCTGGGCTTTGGCCGGGCTAGTCACCCAGCACCTGTCAGTCTCACGGATTGCCGAAGGGCTCGGTGTCACCTGGAATACCGCCAACGAAGCAGTGCTGGCCGAAGGCCAGCGCCTGCTGATAGATGACCCAACCCGGTTCAACGGAGTCAAAGTGTTGGGAGTTGATGAGCACGTGTGGCGGCATACCAAAAGTGGAAACAAGTACGTGACGGTCATTGTTGACCTCACCCCGGTGAAGGCTGGCACTGGCACCGCACGATTGCTCGACATGATTCCCGGACGTTCCAAGGCCGTGTTCAAGACCTGGCTTGCTGAACGCGGTGAAGCATGGAAAAACAATGTTGAGGTGGTCGCGATGGACGGGTTCACCGGCTTCAAAAGCGCTGCTGCTGAAGAACTGCCCCAAGCCGTAGAAGTCTTGGACCCTTTTCATGTGGTCAAGCTCGGCTCCGAGGCGTTGGACCAGGCCAGACAACGAGTTCAGCGTGAACAATATGGGCGGCGTGGCCGGAAAGATGATCCGCTGTATAAGTGCCGGCGTACGCTGACTACAGGTTTATCGCTGGCCACAGAGAAACAGAAACAGCGCGTTGAAGACCTGTTCAACGTTGCGAAGCACGAGCCTGTGCAATTGGTCTGGAGCGTTTACCAGAGGATGGTTGATGCCTACCGGCAGAAGAAGCCCGAGATCGGGAAGTGGGCCATGGAACAACTGATCAACGAGATCGGTACCAAAGTGCCGAAGGGTTTACCGGAGTTGAAGAAACTCGGTGGTACGCTGCGCAGGCGGAAACCGGATATCCTCGCGTATTTTGATCACATTGGCAGTTCCAATGGGCCTACTGAAGCACTCAATGGGCGGTTGGAGCACCTGCGGGGTATCGCTTTGGGGTTCACGAATTTGGCGCACTATATCGCACGGTCATTGTTGGAAACCGGTGGCTTTAGATCGCGTTTACACCCTGAATCCTGAAGAGCC
>NZ_NRGV01000074.1:0-2522 GCF_002332385.1 Glutamicibacter sp. BW80
CAGGGTTCTGGACATGCTCAAACAGAACCCACAAAAGATCCCCGAGAAATCGGGGATCTTTTGCGTTAAACCTCTATTAATTCACACCCACTTTCGATAGAATTTAACTGAACATACTAGTCGGGGCGTGGAGGTGGAAAGATGGCATATATGAACGCCGAACCCTTCCTCACCTTCAACCCACGCCCCGAAGCAACACCCATCGGACACGCGGCAGGTTTACTCGAAGATGATCACGGCGGGCAAGTGTTCATCCACGGAATGCTCTGGCACTCCTGGACCACCGGCGATGACACCTCCAAACGATTAGCAGCTGTGTCGTTGTGGCGGATGAAAGCGGCCTCAGCCGCAGAAATAGGCCACGCCTTCGGCGTCATCGAAGACACTATTTGGCACTGGCACCGCACGCTGAACACCACCGGCCTGAACTCGTTGACTAGTGAGAAACGTGGACCGAAAGGCGGCTCCAAACTCACCAAAGAGGTCATCACCCGCATTCAACAGCTACGCGCCAGCGGCCTGACTCTGACGGCAACTGCCGCGCAAACCGGTGTCTCGGAATTCAGTGTCCGCCGCGCCATGAAGCTGGACCCCGCCACTGGCCAACCACCAGTACCTGGCCAGGATTTGAGGACCGCTGACCTCACCGAAGTAATCCAAGAAGAACTACCGATACTGCCAACCCCGGCGCCACGCACCGAAGAACGCCTCGCCGCGTCCACCGGAACCCTGACCGAAGCGGTCCCGGTGTTCACTCCAGCCGCGAAGATCCCCTACGCCGGACTACTGCTCGCATTACCAGCGTTGGAAGCCACCGGTCTGCTGTCCTGTGTTCATCAGGTGTATTGCGCATTGAAGCCTGGATTTTATGGGCTGAACACCACCATCCTTGAAGCGGTGCTGCGCACCTTGGCCGGGGAGCCACGCGCCGAAGGCGCGAGGCGGTTGAAGCCAGCAGATTTGGGCAGGATTCTGGGGTTGGACCGTGCCCCGGAAGTAAAAACCATCCGCCGCAAGCATCAGGAACTCGCCGCCCAAACCCATGGCGTCGAACTGCTTGTTGCCTTAGGAAAACACCACCTCGCCAGCACGGAACCAACAGGTGAGGGCGATGCGCTGGGGTTGCTGCTGTATGTGGACGGGCACGTACGCTCCTACCAAGGGTCCAAAAAAATCGGTAAGCAGTACTCGACCCGCCTGAAATATCCGGTGCCGGCGTCCATGGAAACGTGGGTTTCTGACGCGTCTGGTGCGCCGGTGTTCATGGTGATGGCCGCGCCGTCCAAGAATCTGGTCGGTGAGCTGCGCGGCCTGGTTCCTCAGTTGCGTGCGCTGGTGGGTGACCAGAGGCGGGTGCTGATTGGCTTTGACCGTGAAGGCTGGTCCCCAGCGTTGTTCGAGTATTTGTATGAGCAAGGGTTTGACGTATTGACTTGGCGCAAGGGCAGTATCCCGGACCTTGATCCAGGAATATTCCGTAAGGCGAGGTTCACTAATCAGTGGGGCCAGGATCATGAGTGGAAGCAGGCTGCTGACACTGTCGTCGGGGTTGAGGTGGATGCCAAGGCCCGTAAGAACGCTGAAGCGGCCGGCGAAGCATCGGATGAAACAGGGGCGCTGGTTCCGTCCGTTGGCGTCACCGTGGACGGGATGTTTGGGATGCGGCAGGTCAGCCGGATCGTTGCTGCCGGCAAGCAAATGCGTGAGAGTACCGGGGAAGCCGACCGACAGATTCATCTGCTGACTACGGATACTACGTTGAGTGCTGGGGAGTTGATCTTCCATATCGGCAGGCGTTGGCGGCAAGAAAATTACTTCCGATACGCCCGCCAGCACTTTGCTTTGGACTCCCACGACACCTATCAGCACACCGTGGATGACGTGACCCGTAGCGTGCCGAACCCGGCGAAAGAGAAAGCGAAGCAAGCACGAGATGCGGCAGCAGCAGTGGTGAGCACGCTGAGCAGCGTCGCTGACGCACAGATGTTGCGGTTGAACACTCCGGAACCAGGGGAAACCCGGGTGGTCAGTAACGCTGAGGTTAATCAGATTAACGCGCCGGTGATCAAAGCGGAACAAGCACTGCACAAGGCTACAAAGAAGTGGGAGAAGATCGGTGCCCGGCTGCCGTTAGGCGAAGTAAATCCGGGACAACTGGTGTTGGAAACAGAGCATAAGCAGTTGCTTCATGCGGTGCGGATGTCCGCATTCAATGCGTCCATGGCCATGGTCGCTGACATTCGCTCACACACCGGGTTGAAATCTGTGTTCAAGGACGCGAATGAGTTCGTGCGTCAAGCGTTGACCGGTAGTGGGGATTTGGACCCACGAACCGACGGCTTTTTGGACGTCGCCTTGGATCCGTTACCTACCCGGCGGGAAACGGTGGCGTTGGGTGAAATGTGTGAACGGCTCTCTGAGACACGGACCCGGTATCCGGGGACGGACCGGGTGTTGCGGTATCGGGTGAAGAATCATTGCTGAGTGTTGAGTTTATTTTTTAGCCGATGTCCAGAACCCTG
>NZ_NRGV01000075.1:0-166813 GCF_002332385.1 Glutamicibacter sp. BW80
GTTCGCCGTTGGCCGGGCAGGAGATCTGCCTGGTCGCGGCGGAGCTGGCCGGCCCAAAGCTGCCGTCAATATAAATCGTCGCGGCATTGAGCAGTAGTTCGTTCTGGTTCTGCGGAAAACTCATGACTCGTCCTTCGTCTTAGCAATCAGGGGAATAGAGGAAGTTTCAAAGTCCGACTCCCAATCAGACTTTCCGGCTCCCGCCGCGTTGATCTGGCTGGGTCCATCGGATTCGATCTGGGTATTCAGGAAGGTGAGATGCGCTTCGTACTGGTCCAGCACATCGCAGATGAGCTGCTCTTTGCTCAGCCCCATCAGGTCGTATCCGTGGCTGCCTTCTTGGGAGAAGACTTCGATGCGGTAGTAGATGTCATCGCCCGCGGAGACCCTCGCGTAGCTCGGTACCGGAAGCTGGACCGGGTACACCTGGTATTTGAAGGGACGTTCCTGCCCGTTGCCGACCACCAGGTCCAGGGAGTCGAGGTTCAGGTTATGCACCGCTTCGGTATCCAGCTGGACCTCGGCGCCGCGGGCGGTGAACTCCTCGCTCACCTCGCGCAGTGCAGGCTCGGCCACCTCGGCGAGGTAGCGCTGCACCGCCCGGTGCCCGGGATAGTTCATCGCCCGGGACAGACGCTGCTTCCAGCTGCGCCGTTCGGTGCTGGGACCCATCCGGCTGCTCAGCACCTTGTGCATGGCCCCTTGGTAGCTATCGGCCAGCGCCGATTCAACCCGCAGGGATTTAAACAGTCCCAGCATGATGAATAGCAGCACGAAGGAGAAGGGAAGGCCCATGATGACGGTCGCGCCTTGCAGGGTCGGCACGCCATCGACGAAGAGCATGCCCAAGGTCAGCAGGCCCGTGGCCAGCGACCAGAACAGGCGCACCGGCTTGGAGCCGTCCGATTGCGCATCTTTCAGGTGCGAGGTGAAGTTCGCCATCACCAGCGCGCCGGAGTCGGCGCTGGTGACGTAGAACAGCAGGCCGGTGAAGGTGGCGATCGCCGCGGTGATGGGGGTACCCGGGTACTGCTCGAGCAGCGAATAGAAGGCCCGCTCCGGGGTGTTCATGGCGACCTCGCCGAAGGCCGCGTTTCCGCCGCGCACCAGCGCCAGCGCGCTATTGCCGAAGATCGAGATCCACAACAGGATGAAGGCGAAAGGCACTACCAGAACGCCGGTGACAAACTGCCGAATGGTTCGCCCACGCGAAATGCGGGCGAGGAACAGCCCGACGAAGGGCGCCCAGGCGATCCACCACGCCCAGAAGAAGAGCGTCCAGCCATTGAGCCACTCATCGGGGCGGTCATAGGCGAAGGTATCCAGCGCCATGCCCGGGAAGTTCGCGAGGCTGTCGCCGATGTTGATGATGATCCCGTCGAAGAGGTAGGCGGTACCGCCGACGATCAGCACAAAGAGCATCAGCGCAATGCACAGCAGCACGTTGAGTTCGGATAACCGTCGAATGCCCTTTTCCACACCGGTCAGTACCGAGATCGTCGCCATGAAAACGGCCGCGACGATCAGCACGATCTGCCAGCTCATGTTCTCGGGAATTCCGAACATGAAATTTAACCCATAGTTCAGCTGGGCCACGCCGATGCCCAGCGAGGTCGCGATGCCGAAAATCGTACCCAGCATGGCCGCTATATCCACCGAGTGGCCGATCCAGCCATTGATCCGGCGGCCCAGCAGCGGGTAGAGGGCGGAACGGATCGACAGCGGAAGATTGTGCCGGTAGGCAAAATAGCCCAGCGCCAGCCCGATCAGCGCGTAGAGGCCCCAGCCCAGCAGTCCATAGTGGAAGAGCGTCCAGACCACCGCTTGGCGGGCCGCCTCAACGGTTGAGCCGTCGCCGGTAGGTGGCGCTAGGTACTGCGTGATCGGCTCGGCCACCGAGAAGAACATCAGGTCGATGCCGATGCCGGCCGCGAAAAGCATCGAAGCCCAAGTGAAAACGTTGAAGGTCGGCCGTGAATGGTCGGGCCCCAGCCGGGTCTTGCCGACCTTCGAAATGGCGATGCTGATGACGAAGACGAGCACGGAGACGACGATGAGCGTGTAGTACCAGCCGAAGTTCTTGCCGATCCAGGCGACCGTGGCACCGATCACTGCGTCGGCAGACTCCCTGTCGAGAATGGCCCACAGGGCAATGCCGAGCACCAGCGAGGCCGAACCGAAAAAGACAACTCGATTGATTCGAGTTTCTTTCTGGACCGGTTCGGGCACCTTGGCTTGGTCGTTGGGTTTGCTTGGCGGTTCGGAATCATTCTTAGCCGTTGACATGCGTTCAAACCTACTCAAATTCGTGTCGAAAAGCACCCGAAACCGTGAATCCGAGGCACCGCGAGCATCCGAATTTGTGCCGCCGGGTCTAGTTATACCGGCTTGCTGGCGCGCCTGGCCGCCTTCGCCATCCGCTGCTTCGAGATAGTCCTCACAACCAGCAAAAACGCCCGTGACCTACCCTTTCGAGTCGGCCACGGGCGTCGGAAACTGCGTGCGCTAGAGCACGTCGGTAGCTCCGGAGGCCTTGAGCTTCTCCACCGTCTGCTTGACCTTCTGCGCGTGCTCCTTGGTCGTGACGAGCAAGGCGTCGGCCGTATCCACGACGATCACATCGTCGATTCCGATCAGCGCAACCACCCGGGGGCGATCCCCATAGACTACGCCGGTGGCATTATCCGAATACACCCGAACGTTCTCCCCCAGAGAGATCACCCCGGTGTCCTCGCTGGCCTTGTTCAGCCGACCGATGGCGGCGAAGTCCCCGACGTCATCCCAGTTGAAAACGCCGGGAATCACCGCGACGTCGCCGGCGGCCGCGGCGGGCTCGGCCACCGCGTAGTCGATCGCGATCTTGGGCAGGTCGGTCCAGACCGCGTTCATGACGGCTTCGCGCTCGTCGGTATCCCACGCCTCGGCGATGCGCATCAGGCCGGCATGCAGATCTGGCTCGTTCGACTTGAGGTGCTCGAGCATCAGCCCCACGGGGGCGACGAACATTCCGGCATTCCAGAGGAATCCCCCGCCGGCCAGGTAGCCGCGGGCCGTATCCTCATCCGGCTTCTCCACGAATTCCACGACGGCGCGGGCGGTGGGCGCGTTGGCAACATTCAGCAAATCGCCGGCCTTGATGTAGCCAAAGGCCGTCGAGGCATGAGTCGGATGGATGCCGATCGTCACGATCTTGCCCGTGGCCGCGGTATGGATCGCTTCGCTCAGCGCCTTCTGGAAGATGTCCACCGGGCCAATGACCTGGTCGGCGGCGAAAGAACCCATGATGATATTCGGGTCACGGCGATACAGGATGGCTGCGGCGAGTCCGATCGCGGCCGCCGAATCACGTGGCTCGGGTTCGAGCACCAGGTTCTCGTCACACAGTTCGGGGAGCTGGTCCATGACCGCGCCGCGGTGGGCACGACCGGTGACGACCATAATCCGCTCACCGGCCAATGGCACCAACCTGTCGTACGTCGCACGGATCAGGGTAGAACCCGAGCCGGTGAGATCGTGCAGGAATTTGGGAGCCGAGGCTCGGGAGAGGGGCCACAGTCGGGTTCCGACGCCACCGGCCGGAATCACGCCATGGAATCGCGCTAAAAGGTCTGCATTCACGAGCACAACACTAATTCATTCGGTGGGCAAACCCGGTCATTGAAGCTCTCGGGCGATCAATAAATACGAAACGTGTCTATGCGTTATTACGCGCGTATTTCCGGCCTTCTGGCGCATATTTGCCACTATTCGGTGAACATACTCACAAGGGCGAGACTCAAGATAGAACCGAGGCTCATATGTGGTTTAGACTCGCACAAGGAACGCTCGCACAAGTGCGTCAAATCTCATTGTGTGCAATATACACATGCGCCGTTGCGAGCCTTGGAGGTTTAGTTCAGTGTCGAAGACTTCGTCAGGCACCCTATACCGCGGCCGTGAAGGCATGTGGTCCTGGGTGGGACACCGGGTCACCGGTGTCGTTATTTTCCTTTTTCTTTTAGTGCACGTGCTTGATACAGCACTTGTACGCGTCGATGCCAGTGCATACGACGCAGTGATTGCCACGTACAAAAACCCCCTGATGGCACTCGGTGAAACCGCTTTGGTCGCCGCCATCCTCTTCCACGCATTCAATGGACTGCGTCTGATCTTGGTTGACTTCTGGAAGCAGGGCACCAAGTACCAGCGCCAGCTGTTGTGGGGCGTCATCGGCGTTTGGGTCGTTGTATTCGCCGGCTTCGCAATCCGCCACCTCTCGCTTGCATTCGGAGGACACTAAACCATGAGCGCAGAAATTGCTGCCCCCCGTAGCCAGCGTATAGACCCGAAGTATGTTCGCGGACCAAAGTCCCGCAGCAGCTTCGAGATGCTCGCATGGCTGTTCATGCGCCTATCCGGCGTAGTACTGGTCGTTCTGATCTTCGGTCACCTGATCGCCAACCTGCTGACCGGCACGGGCATCAACGCCCTGTCCTTCGGCTTCGTTGCCGGCAAGTGGGCCTCACCAATCTGGCAGTTCTGGGATTTGGCGCTGCTTTGGTTGGCGATGCTGCACGGCACCAACGGTGTGCGTACCATCATCAACGACTACGCCGAGAAGCACGCAACCCGTGCCTGGCTCAAGGGCGTCCTCTATGTGTCGACGATCTTCATCATCGTGCTTGGCTCCCTGGTGATCTTCACCTTCGATCCTTGCGTTGTGAACAGCCCGTTGCCACAGTGCTAAAACCCCTTTTTTAGCCACACAGATTTTTCAGAAAAGAGAGCATCAAGAATGCAGGTACACAAGTACGACGTAGTCATCGTCGGTGCCGGTGGTGCAGGTATGCGTGCCGCGATCGAGTCCGGTCAGCGCGCGCACACCGCAGTGCTTACCAAGCTTTACCCAACCCGTTCGCACACCGGTGCGGCCCAGGGCGGCATGTGCGCAGCACTTGCCAACGTCGAGGAAGACAACTGGGAGTGGCACACCTTCGACACCGTCAAGGGTGGCGACTACCTGGTGGACCAGGACGCAGCGGAGGTCATGGCGAAGGAAGCCATCGACGCCGTGCTCGACCTGGAAAAAATGGGTCTTCCGTTCAACCGCACCCCGGATGGCAAGATCGATCAGCGCCGCTTCGGCGGCCACACTCGTGACCACGGCAAGGCCGCCGTGCGTCGCGCCTGCTACGCAGCTGACCGCACCGGTCACATGATTCTGCAGACCCTGTACCAAAACTGCGTCAAGCACAACGTTGAGTTCTACAACGAGTACTACGTGCTGGATATGCTCATGGTTGAGGAGGATGCCTACCGCGAGGACGGCACCGCCTACAAGCAGAAGCGCGTTGCCGGCGTCGTTTCCTACGATCTGGCTACCGGCGAGCTGCACATCTTCCAGGCCAAGTCGGTTGTCTTCGCAACCGGCGGCGCGGGCAAGGTCTTCAAGACCACCTCGAACGCACACACCCTGACCGGCGACGGCATGGGCATCGCCTTCCGCAAGGGCATCCCGCTGGAAGACATGGAATTCGTGCAGTTCCACCCGACCGGCCTGGCCGGCTTGGGCATCCTGCTTTCCGAAGCGGCCCGTGGCGAAGGCGCGATCCTGCGCAACTCCGAGGGTGAGCGCTTCATGGAGCGTTATGCTCCGACCATTAAGGACCTCGCTCCGCGTGACATCGTCGCACGTTCGATGGCCAATGAGGTGCGTGAAGGCCGCGGCTGCGGCCCGAACAAGGACTACGTGCTGCTCGACCTGACCCACCTGGAACCGGCGCATATCGATGCGAAGCTTCCAGACATCACCGAGTTCGCCCGCACCTACCTGGGCGTTGAGCCGTACACCGAGCCAGTTCCGGTCTTCCCGACCGCGCACTACGTGATGGGCGGCGTGCCAACCAACATCGAGGCCGAGGTCCTGCAGGACAACGACACCGTGATCCCGGGCCTCTTCGCCGCCGGCGAAGTTGCTTGCGTTTCGGTCCACGGCTCGAACCGTCTGGGCACCAACTCGCTGCTGGACATCAACGTGTTCGGCAAGCGCGCTGGCCTCTCCGCGGCCAAGTACGCGGCCACCGCGGACTTCGTGGAACTTCCGGAAGATCCAGAGAAGTTCACCAGCTCCCAGATCGACTCCATGCTGAACTCCACCGGCACCGAGCGCGTTTCGGTACTGCGGAAGGAACTTCAGGACATCATGGATGCGAACGTCCAGGTGTTCCGCGACAAGGATTCGCTGAATCGTGCACTGGTAGTCATCGAAGAACTGCGCGAGCGCTACAAGAACGTTTCGGTCCAGGACAAGGGCAAGCGTTTCAACCTTGACCTGCTTGAGGCCATCGAGCTCGGCTTCCTGCTGGACATGGCAGAGGTCATGACCGCTGCAGCCATGCACCGCAAGGAATCACGCGGCGGACACTACCGCGAAGATTACCCGAACCGCGACGACGAGAACTTCATGAAGCACTCGATGTCGTACCGCGACGCAACGGCTACCACCGAGGGCATTTCCGGCATTCGCATGGAAACCAAGCCCGTAATCTTCACCCGTTACCAGCCGATGGAGCGTAAGTACTAATGAGCACGGAACTTCCGGAACCAGCATCAAAGATTGAACTCAAGCCAGGTGTCGGCGGCGGCGGAGAGATCCCTACCTTCGACATCACCTTGCGTGTTCGCCGGTACACCCCGGAGAGCACCGCTGACGCTTACTGGGAAGACTTCAAGCTGACCATGTACGGCACGGACCGCGTGCTGGACGCCCTGCACAAGATCAAGTGGGAGCACGACGGTTCGCTGTCCTTCCGCCGCTCTTGCGCCCACGGCGTCTGCGGTTCCGATGCGATGCGCATCAACGGCCGCAACCGCCTGGCCTGCAAGTCCCTGCTCAAGGATCTGGACACCTCCAAGCCGATCACCGTTGAAGCCATCAAGGGCCTGCCCCTTGAAAAGGATCTCATCGTTGACATGGAACCGTTCTTCCAGTCCTACCGCGAGGTCATGCCGTTCCTGATCAACGAAGGCCATGAGCCTTCCGGCGAGCGTTACCAGTCGGCAGAAGACCACGCCAAGTTCGAGGACACTACCAAGTGCATTCTTTGCGCCGCGTGCACCTCGTCTTGCCCGGTCTTCTGGACCGACGGCCAGTACTTCGGCCCGGCAGCCATCGTCAACGCGCACCGCTTCATCTTCGACTCGCGCGATGATGCAGGCGACATGCGTCTGGAGATCCTGAACGACAAGGAAGGCGTGTGGCGTTGCCGCACCACCTTCAACTGCTCCGAAGCTTGCCCACGTGGCATCCAGGTGACCAAGGCTATCGCCGAGGTCAAGCAGGCGATCCTGTCGCGCACCATCTAAGGATTCTTCCTTAACCCGCCAAGGGGCTCGAACCATCCGGTTCGGGCCCCTTCGCGTTAACTGCTGGCAACCAGCAGAGGAATTCCCGCCAGCGTATTTTGACCGATTCTGATTTGTGGCATGATGAGCAACAAGGGAGCTGGCGGCGACGCCAGCAGCCCTAAAAATTTCACAGACTTCCACGCACGCCACCCGTCCGTGGTTGAGGCCCATGCACAGGGCGTCCGCGTCGCAGCTGCCCGCGGAGCGCACGGGGTAAACCCGTTCCTGGCAAATATGTAATTTCCATGCAAAGGAGAAACAATGGCTGAGAACAAGAACGTGAACCCCTCTGGTTCGACCACCCAGGCTGGCATTCCGACGGTCAGCGATCGCAACTCGCTCACCGTAGGCGCCGACGGGCCGATCGTCCTGCACGACCACCACCTAGTCGAAACCCTGCAGCATTTCAACCGGATGAACGTTCCGGAACGCCGCCCGCACGCCAAGGGCTCCGGCGCTTTCGGCGAATTCGAAACCACCGAAGACGTTTCGCAGTACACCAAGGCGGCCCTGTTCCAGCCCGGCGTCAAAACCGAAACCCTGATGCGCTTCTCCACCGTCGCTGGCGAGCTCGGCTCCCCGGACACCTGGCGCGATGTGCGCGGCTTCTCGATGAAGTTCTACACCACCGAAGGCAACTTCGATCTGGTCGGCAACAACACCCCGGTATTCTTCGTGCGCGACCCGATGAAGTTCCCGCACTTCATCCGCTCGCAGAAGCGCCTGCCCGACTCTGGGCTGCGCGACGGCACCATGCAGTGGGACTTCTGGACGCAGAACCCCGAATCAGCCCACCAGGTCACCTACATCATGGGCCAGCGCGGCCTGCCGAAGACCTGGCGCGAAATGAACGGCTACGGATCGCACACCTACATGTGGGTCAACGCCAATGGCGAGAAGTTCTGGGTGAAGTACCACTTCCTGAACCAGCAGTCCGAGAAGTTCGAAACCATGGGCGGGGAGAGGGCCGAATCGCTGGCCGGCTCCGATGCCGAATTCCACCGCCGCGACCTGTTCGAGAACATCAAGGCCGGCAACTTCCCGAAGTGGGACCTGTACATCCAGGTCATGCCGTACGACGAGGCCAAGACCTACCGCTACAACCCATTCGATCTGACCAAGGTCTGGTCGAAGAAGGACTACCCGCGCATCAAGGTCGGCACGATGACGTTGAACCGCAACCCGGAGAACTTCTTCGCGCAGATCGAACAGGCGGCCTTCTCCCCGGGCAATATGGTTCCCGGCATGGGCATGAGCCCGGACAAGATGCTGCTGGGCCGCAACTTCGCCTACGCGGATGCCCAGCGCTACCGCATCGGCACCAACTTCCAGCAGCTGCCGGTGAACAAGCCGAAATGCCCGGTCACCTCGTACAACTTCGAGGGAAGCATGACCTACGAGCACACCTCGGATCGCAGCGTCTACGCCCCGAACTCCTTCGGCGACAGCTACAGCGACCAGACCGGTCCGGCGGAGAACTCCTTCGAGTCCGATGGCGAGCTGGTCCGCTCGGCCTACACCCTGCGTGAGGACGATGGCGACTTCGTCCAGCCAGGCATCCTGGTGCGCGAGGTGATGGACGACGCCCAGCGCGCCGAACTCGTGGAAACCGTCACCGGCGCGCTGGGCGGAGTGATCGAACCGGTGCTCACCAACGCCATCGAATACTGGAAGAATATCGACCCGGACGTCGGAGCCAAGATCGAAGCCAACGTGCGCGCCCAGTAGGCATTGCGCGGCGCTCTTCCGGGTGCAGGAGAGTGAGCTGAAACAGGTTGGTCCCCGCGANNTCGCGGGGACCAACCTGTTTTTTTGCTTAACCGTTAGCGTGCTGTAGCTCCCGTTAGCGATTCTGACTGATTTTCGGGTTCATCGCACTTATGCGGATCGGGTTCCGATTCCAGGACTGCTTCCGTTTCATGCTCCGGGGAGACTTGCTCCCGGTTTGTGCCCGTTGCTCCAAGGGCGGGAACGTCTTCCCCGTTGAAAACCCGGCGGACCCGGTCGATATCCAGGGATTTGTCCCACCAGGCGATGAACAACGTAGCCACCGCATTGCCGCAGAAGTTCACCAGAGCACGGCACTCGGACATGAATTTGTCGATGCCGAAGATCAGCATAATGCCCGCTGCCGGAATGGTGCCCAATGTGCTCAGCGTTGCCGTCAGTGCGATGAATCCACCGCCGGCCACGCCTGCCGCGCCCTTCGAGGTCAGCAGCATCACCGCAAGCATTCCAATCTGCTGACCGACGGTAAGGTCCGTGTTGGTGGCCTGGGCTATATACACGGCAGCCAGCGACAGGTAGATCGCCGCCCCATCGAGGTTGAAGCTGTAGCCGGTAGGGACCACCAGGCCCACGGTTTCCTTCTTCACTCCTGCATGTTCCAGCTTCTTCATCAGCCCCGGAAGAGCCGGTTCGGCCGTTGAGGTACCCAGGATCAGCAGCAGTTCTTCGCGGAAGTGCTTAAACATCTTGAAAATATTCAGTCCCAAGAAGGCCATGATTCCGCCAAGGAAGAAGACGACGAAGACGATAGAAGTGCCATAGAAGAGCAGGATCAGCCAGCCCAAGCTTGAGAGCGTTTCCACCCCGTATTTGCCCACGGCGAAGGCCATGGCGCCAAAGGCGCCCAGCGGGGCTGCTTTCATGATGAAGTTCAACACCTTGAAGATGACCGTTGTCAGACGCTGAACCATCTCCAGCACCGGGGCACCTATTTTACCGACCGCGTTGATCGCGATACCGAACACCACAGCCATGAAAATGATCTGCAGGATGTCGCCCTCGACGAATGGCGAAGCGACGGATCCCGGGATGATATGGGTGAGGAATTCCCACCACTGCTGGTTCTCGCCCTTGTCTATGAGTTCGGCCGCCTGGCCGGTGGTTTCGATCTTGCTCGCATCGGCGTTCACACCGTCACCCAAGCGGAAGATGTTGATCGCTACTAGTCCCAGGAGCATTGCGCAGATGGTGCCGATCTGGAAGTAGCCTAATGCCTTGAGCCCCGTGGCTCCGACCTTCTTCAGGTCGGCAACGCTGGCGATGCCGCCAACAATGGTCAAAAAGACGATGGGACCGATGAGCATTTTCATCGCTTCGACAAATGTCGTACCGATCGGTTGCATGGCTTGACCGGTCTTCGGCGCGAGCCAGCCCAGAATGATGCCGGCGACGATGGCGATCAGCACCCAGAAGTACAATTGCCGGTACCAGCGCTTGCGTACGGGAGGGTTGCTTTCGCTGTGCATGGTATTGCCCATGATTCCTACCTCAGTGTTGGAATAAGTCTTACTCCGTGGATCTCAGGCGTGCTTAGGAGCGAGACTAGAAAATATGTGGGGGGTCGAAGACTAAGTCGCTCCGTGGGCGGAGTGCGGACTCTCGGGTCGGGTCGAGCACCCGACCCGAGAGCGCCGTGGCGCAGCTTAGACGGCTGCCAGGGTGCTGCTCAGCGCGTGGACGATGGCTTCGGTGACTGCTTCCGTGTCGGCGTTGCCGCCGATGTCCCGGGTCAGGTTTCCGGAGCCGGTGGCGACCTCGATGGCCGCCTCCACTCGGCGCGCCTCCTGCTCAAGGCCAAAGTGCTCGAGCATCAGCGCGGCGCTGGCGATCGCACCAATCGGATTGCAGATCCCCTGGCCAGCGATATCCGGAGCGGTGCCGTGGACCGGTTCGAACATCGAGGGGAAACGGCGTTCCGGATTCAGGTTCGCGCTGGCCGCCAGGCCCAGGCTGCCGGCGAGAGCCGATCCGAGATCCGAAAGGATGTCCGCATTGAGATTTGAGGCCACGACCACCGAGAGTTCTTCCGGATTCAGGATGAACTTCGCGCTCATCGCGTCGACGAGCACGCTTTCAGTGCGCACCTCCGGGTAATCCAGGGCCACCCGGTTGAAGACCTCGTCCCAGAGCACCATGCCGTACTGCTGGGCATTCGATTTGGTGACTGAGGAGACCTTCTTCACCGTGCGAGTGCGAGCCAGATCGAAGGCGAAGCGGATGATGCGTTCGCAGCCCTTCTCGCTGAACAACGCGGTCTGCAACGCGATTTCGTTGCCCGGTCCACGGCCCGATAGGTTGCGCCCGCCCAGTCCCGCGTACTCGCCCTCGCTATTCTCGCGCACGACGATCCAATCAAGTTCGGTGTCGTCGGCCTTGCGCAGCGGCGAGGTGACACCGGGCAGGAACTTCACTGGTCGGATGTTGGCCCACTGGTCGAAGTTCTGCGTGATGTTCAGGCGCAGACCCCACAGGCTGACATGGTCGGGGACGTTTTCCCAACCGACGGCACCGAAATAGATCGAGTCGAAGTCCTTCAACGTTTCCAGTCCGTTCGGATCCATCATGACCCCGTGCTGGGCGTAGTATTCACAGCCCCAAGGAAATTCGGTCCAGTCGAAGGCGAATTTGCCCGAGGATTGCTCGGCGATGGTGTCAAGCACGCGGCGCCCCGCCGCAACAACTTCCTTGCCGACGCCGTCGGCCGGGATTGAAGCGATCTTGAATACCTTGGTCTGGCTCATAGCGTTCTCCTCTGGAGTGAAAGTGTTCCGCGTCACATGCGAACTTAGTTTCAATTAGACCGGCTCCGCTGAATTGCGTCCAAGACTGAAATTGCATATTCCGAATAGGAAAAACCTATGAGTGATGGCCAAGACTCGACGCGGCATACGCTTCGGCGACGCTCAGAAACGCCCGGGCTGCCGGCGTCAGGTTCGACTGCCTGCTGATAATCGCCACATGCAATTCGGCCACAGGCTCCAGCCGCGTCACGCGAAGTCCCGAACGGCGCGCCAGCGGCGCCCACGAGACGGGGAGGATCGCGTGCCCCACGCCGGCCAACACCAGCGGAAGTATCGAGGTGCGATGTGCAACCTCCGCCACGATCTCAATGTTGACGCCACCGGCGAGAAGGTCGTCAACCAGGGCGCGCATCAGTGAGCCCCGCTGCGAGATGATGACGCGTTCCCCACCGAGATCCTGGCCACTGAGCACCTCGCGTGCCCCAAAATTATCGGCCGTCGGATTGATGATCAGCATCAGCGGCTGGCGTTCGAGTTGCACCACGTCGACCCCGGGGGCGGTGATGGGCCGATCCGCGCCAAGCAGTCCTATTTCATTGCTGCCGTTACGCACCGAGGAAACCACATCGTCGACGGTAAACGCCGCGGCGGTGCTCACGGAGATCTGCGGATAGCGTTCGGTGTAGCCGGCTATCAGCGTGGTCAGCGGTTCGATTGCGGGCGAGGGCATGGCGATCAGCTCCAGGCGCCCGCGGCGCACCCCCTTCAACGCTGACATGGCCGAATGCGCGGCATCCAGGTCCCGGACCACCAGTCGCGCGGGTCCCACAAGCTCCTTGCCGGCCTCGCTGAGCACGGCCCTGCGCCCGACCCTGTGGAATAGCGGCAGCCCGATTTCCCGTTCAAGGCTTTTGATAGTTTGCGACAGCGATGGTTGTGCGATCAGCAAATGCTCGGCCGCCCGATTGAACCCCTCATGGTCGACCACCGCTAGAAAATACCTCAGCTGCCGAACATCCATGTCTCTCCTCCGCCGCGTTGCCCTGGCCATCACCGTGGCCCACTGACTATTATGTGATGCACCCCACGGGTCGCGTCACATCGTGAGTCAGTATGTGTAGCGCTGTTGGGGTTCCGTGCAGCTGGCCGGACAGAGAAAAACCCCGTGGAACATTTTTGTTCCACGGGGTTTTTGCTTTCCGTTCGGTTAACGCTAGCATCGCAGCGCGAGTTCCTCGCTGAGATTCCACGCCCCGCCGCGGGTGTCGAACAGCTGCAAAGTCCGCACCTCGAAGCTCAGCTCCACCTCGCGCAGCTGTTCCTGCGCGGCATCCAGGTCCGCACTGGGCACGTTCTGCGCGATCGTCAGGTGCGGGTGGTACTCGAATTGCGATTCGTGGCGCAACTGGTCGGCCAGCAGCTGCCGATGCAGCTCCCAGCACCGCTCGGCCCCCGCCGCCAGCGGCAGGTAGACCACCTCGCTGGCCGGGCGGAAGGAGCCGACCGAGGCGAGCCGCACCTCAAAGCACGCACTGCCCTGGGCAACTCGGCGCACCTGCCTGGCCGCCTGCTCCCAGGACTCGCCGTAGGACCCGGAGATCAAGGTGATATGCGGGGCGATCGGCTCGGTCGCCGCTCCCCCATAAACCCGCCGCCATTCGCGCAGCACGCTGCGCTGTGGTTCGGGCACGGGAATGACGACCCCCAGCGTGAAGCGGGGCTCGAGCATTCCGGCCTGCGGCTCGATCACGGTTAGCCGTGGCTTCCCAGCGGCGGCAGGAAGCCGACCTTCTCGTAGACATCGGTTATCGTCGCCGAGGCCACCGTGCGCGCCTTGGCGGCCCCGGCCAGCAGCAGCCGGTCCAGTTCCGCCGGGTCATCGAGCAACGCCAGGGTGCGCTCGCGGATCGGGGTGAGCCGTTCCACCACGGCCTCGGCCACGGCCACCTTCAGGTGCCCGTACATCTTGCCCTCGAATTCGGCGACCAGCTCGGTCACCTGGCGCCCGGTCATCGCCGCCAGGATGTCCAGCAGGTTCGAGACCCCGGGCTGCTCCTGCCGGTCGTAGGCGACGACGCTGCCCGCATCGGTGACCGCGGACTTGATCCGCTTGGCGATCAGCTTCGGCTCGTCGAGCACGTTGATCAGCCCGGCCGGGGACTCTGCGGACTTGGACATCTTGGAGGTCGGGTTCGCCAGGTCGTAGATGCGCGCCCCTTCCTTCGGGATGAAGGCCTCGGGCACCACAAAGGTCTCGCCGAAGCGGTGGTTGAAGCGCTTGGCCAGGTCGCGGGCCAGCTCCACATGCTGGCGCTGGTCATCGCCCACCGGCACGCCTTGGGGCTGGTAGAGCAGGATGTCCGCGGCCATCAGCATCGGGTAGGTGAACAGCCCGACGCTGGACTGGTCGGACCCGCCCTTGGAGCTCTTGTCCTTGAACTGGGTCATCCGGCTCGCCTCGCCGAAACCGGTGAGGCAGTTCAGCACCCAGGCCAGCTGCGCGTGCTCGGGGACCTGGGACTGGACGAACAGCGTGGATTTCTCCAGATCGATGCCGCCGGCGATGTACTGGGCCGCGGTCACCCGGGTGCGCTTGCGCAGCTCGGCCGGGTCCTGCGGCACGGTGATCGCGTGCATATCGGGGATGAAGAAGAACGCCTCGTAGTCGTCCTGGGCCTTGACCCAGTTGACCAGCGCGCCGAGGTAATTGCCCAGGTGCAGCGAGTCCGCCGAGGGCTGCATGCCCGACAGCACGCGGGGACGGGTGGTGGTGGCGAATGTTTCGCTCATGGGATGAAGTGGTCCTTTAGAACTGGTAGTCGACGACCAGCGGTGCATGGTCGGAGAAGCGCAGATCGTAGGCCGAGGCACGGTCTACGTGGGATTTGATGGCCTTCGCCGCGAGCTGCGCGGTGGCCATCTGGTAGTCGATGCGCCAACCGGCATTATTGTCGAAGGCCTGCCCGCGGAAGGACCACCAGGTGTAGGGACCCTGCGCGTCGGGGCCGGCCAGTTCGCGGGCCACGTCTTTGTACCCGATCTCCGCGCCGAAGAATCCGTCGAAGTAGGCGATTTCCTCGTCCATCACGCCGGCGCGCTTATTGTGGTTCGGCTTCCAGTTCTTGATGTCCTTCTCGGTGTGCACGACGTTTAAATCGCCCACCACCAGCACGTGGTCCTTCTCGTTCTTCAGCTCGACCAGGCGCACATTCATGCGCTCGAGGAAACGGTACTTGTCCACCTGTTTCTGGGTATTCAGCTCCCCGGAGTGCACATAGGCGGAGACCACGCAGAGCGTGCTGCCGTCTTCCATGGCGAAGTCCGCTTCCACCCAGCGCCCGGATTCGGCGAAGTATTCCTCGCCGATGTCCCCGCGCACGGCGGTCGGCTCGGCGCGCGAAAGCACCGCAACCCCGGCGCGGCCCTTGTCCTTGGCTTCGGCGTGCAGAATGTGCCAGCCCTCGCCGATCAGTTCGCGCACGATCGCATCCGGCGCGCGCACCTCCTGCAGGCACAGGATGTCCGCGTCGCGGGCGGCGATCCAGTCGGCCATATTGCGCTTGTAGGCCGCGCGAATGCCGTTGACGTTGACCGAGGCGACGCGCACGGCGCCCTGAAGCTTGCTCAAAATTTCCACGCTGGTAGGTATCACAGTTCCACCTTACAAAAAGACAGCGCAACGTTCGGCGTGAACGTTGCGCTGCGCGGTAACAAAATCAATTAGTTGACGATCTCGCCGTCGATGGCCTCGCCGGAGGGCTTCATCATGTCGCGCGCGTTGGTCGCGGTCATTTGGATGGTTTCCAGGGCGCGGTCGATCATTTCCGCGGAATTCTCCGCGTTCTGCTCGCGCTGTTCGGCGATCACCCGGGCCTGCACCTGGATGATCTTGAAGGAGTGGTCCAGCTTCATATCGCGCTGGCTCGTGCCTTCGTCGACGACGACGGTGGAGCCACCCTGCGCGCGGCCGGTGGCTGCCGCGGTGGCTTCGCGCAGCGAGGTATTGATCTTATCCGCCCCGCGCTTCAGGCCGAACATCATGAACGCCGCAAGCAGCAGCCAGCCGGCGGAGATCGCGACGATGAACCAGCCGACGACCTCGTTCGAGTTGGCGGCGAACACGACCGCCACCAGGAGGACGACGACCATCACTGCCATGGCCAGAGTCGATGCGTTCAGGGTGACTTTTTTGCCCTGCTTCGCGGTGCTGCCTAGAGGTTCCATAGCTGAAATTATCTCATTTTGGCTCCGTGCTGACCAATTTTCAGGCCACCGGTTCGCCCACAGCGTGCCCGGTGGCGCTAGGAGTTGAATACGCGACTCATGAAGTCCCCCAGCGGCATCCCGTCCAGCGCTGCCCGGATGATCAGAAAGCCGGCGATGCCCACCACCCAACCGAGGGTTTCCTGCGCGTAGCCGCCGAGCTTTGTGCCCACCCGTTGCAGCCAGTTATCCAGGCGGTCTCCGGCCGCCGCACGGATGGCCACGAAAATGAGGCCCGGGACGATCATCACCACGCAGTAGACCGCCAGCAAGGAGAGCTGCATCGGTTCGGACCAACCGCTCTGCTTGAGTATCGCCATGGCGCCGAGGTACGGAAGCATCGTGGGCAGTTCCAGCAACCCCGCGACCAGCGCCAGCACCGCGATCCCGGACTTGCTATCCAGTGCCCGGGCCATGAACCCGCGCAGGTTCTTCGGCACTTGCGGCCCGGCATCCCCCGGCGTAGCTGGGTCCGTTGGCTCCGCGCGCTCTTGGGACGCGCCCCCGACTGCCGATTTGCGCAGCGCCGCGGCCTTTTGCGCATCGGTTTTGTAGGTCAACGCCCAGATGATCATGCCCGCCCCGAGCAACAGGCTGAGCAGCCTGATCGTCGGGTGTTGGAAGAAGCCGGCCGGAACCAGCCCCGCACCAAGGTTCCAGCCCGAGCCGATCAGCACGCCAATCACCCAGTAGAACGCCGCGAGCAGCCCCAGATACACAATCACGCGCGGGATGGCTCGCCGGTAGTCGCGCCGCAGCAGCAACCAGATCGGGATGACCAGGGTGCCAATGCTTGTCGCATCGATGAGCGCGAGGACTAGCAGCATCAGGCCCGGGGACTGCATTAAGAAGTTCATGTTTCTCACTGTGCGGCTTCGCGGCGTGCTTGAAAATCGGGCAACGGGCCACCTGGCCTCCTACTTTAGGAGGACGCGCGGCGGCCGGAACAACGGGCATGCTTAATGGGTGAGAAGAAAACTAGCGCAGCTGCTGCGCCGCCTGGGCAGCGGGGATCAGGAACCCGAAACCGTAGGCATGTACTTGCTGCTCACCTCCGTGCTGCACTTGGCAAACCTGGTCAATCCGCCGCTGGCGAGTTTTGCTGCGCTGGCCGGATGGTGGTTCCCGGTGCTGGCCCTTGGCACGGCTCCGCTGTTTCTGCGCCGCCGGATGCCCACGATCTGCGCCTTATGGCTGCTGCTGTTCGCGGCGTTGCTGCTGGCGATGGGCAGCATCGGCGGGTACTTCCTGCTCTTCGAATCCGTATTCACCATCTACCTGCTGGCCGGCGCACCGGTGCGGCGCTGGACGCTGATCGTGTTGAGCCTGGTCACGCTCACCGTGGCCGGATACATCTGGGCGAAGACCGGGTCCACCTCCGATGCGGTGCTGGCGATCTTCATCGCCGGGTTTGTCTTCTTCACCCCGATGCTCTGGGCGGAGAACGTGCGTACCGCCAAGGAGCTGGCGCACAGCGAATCGGCACGGGCCGCCGCGGTAGGCGCCGCCGCGGCGGATCGCGAGGAGCGGCTGGTGGCCGAGCATCGTGCGTCGAATATCGAGGAACGCACCGCGCTGGCCCGGGAGATGCACGATGTGCTTTCCGCACGGCTCTCTTCCATCGCGCTGCTCAGCGGCGCATTGCTCGAACGCGAGCCGATGACCAGCCAGCCGGGCCTGCGCGCCCCGCTGGAAAGCATCCGTGCCGAATCGGTAGCCGGGCTGCAGGAGATGACTTCGATGGTGCGCATGCTGCACGCGGGCAGCAGCTCGGCGCTGCGCGCGGACCTTAGCGGGCTGCCCGAATTGGTGCAGTCTTTCCAACAGGCCGGGCAGCGAATCAGCTATGACACCGGCGTGGCTTCGGATCTGGCCCTGGTATCCGAGCCGACCCAGACGGCGATCTACCGGACGGTCCGTGAGCTGCTGGTCAATCATGCAAAGCACGCCCCGGGCAGCGCACTGCGCCTGGAGCTGCTCCAGGCACCGGCGGCCCTGGTGGTGCAGTCCAGCAATACGCTGCGCGACGCGCCCGATTCGGCCGGCACCCCTAGCGCCGGCGGAGCCGGCAGCGGGTTGAATAATATCCGTTCGCGCGTGCAGGCCCTGGGCGGGCACTGCGAATTTGGCAGCGGCAGCAAATTCTGGGCAAGGTGCGAATTCCCCACCGATCCGGAGACCCTGAAGGGCGGTGACCCGCGATGAGCGTCAAAACCCTGATCGTCGACGATCATTCCACGGTGCGCATGGGGATCCGGCTGATTCTCGAGGCCGACTCTGCCCTTGAAGTGGTCGGCGAGGCGTCCGACGGCAGGCAAGCGGTGGATATGGCCCGGGCGCTGCGCCCCGAGGTGGTGCTCATGGATCTGCGCATGCCGATCCTCGATGGGGTCGCCGCGACGGCCGAAATCAGCTCCGCTGGCTTGGCCCGCGTGCTCGTGCTGACCACCTTTGACGACGACGCCTACCTCTTCGGTGCGCTGCAGGCCGGCGCTCACGGGTTCCTGCTGAAAAGTTCCACGCCGGCGCAAATCCTCGACGGGGTGAAAACGGCCGCGCGCGGCTGTTCGGTGCTGGACCCCGAAGTGACCTCCCGCGTCGTGGCGCAGGCGATGGCGGCACTGGACCCGCAACCGGCGCCGCCCCCGCTGCCCGAGACCCTCACCGAGCGGGAATTGGAGGTGCTGGCCGGGCTCGGCGCGGGACTGAGCAACCCGCAGATCGCCGCGCGCTTGGGCATCGGGGAAACGACGGTGAAAACCCACGTATCCCGGGTGATGGGCAAGTTGTCGGTCAGCTCCAGATTGCAGGCGGCAAAGATCGCCTTTGCGCACTGGGGCTAGGCAAAACCCGCGCGGCTTACCAGCTCACCAGGCAGAACGGATGCTGCTGCGGGTCCAAATACACGCGGAAGGTCTTCGAGCCTTCACCGGTGAGCGCGGCGCCGAGCGCGAGCACCTGCTGCTCCGCGAGATCCAGATCCTTGACCTTCACATCGAGGTGCGCCTGCTGCGGGTGCAGATGCCCCGGCCATTCGGGAGCCACATACGGGCTGACCGCCTGGAAAGCCAGTCCGGGACGGTCCGGTGCGTCACCGATGCTCACCCAGTCCGGCTCATCGTCGAGCCGGATCATGCCCAGTAGCTGCTCATAGAATGTGGCCAACGCGCTGGGATCCTCGCAGTCGATGACCATGGCCTGCCATGTGCCAATCATTTCCTTAGCCCTTCGCCTTGAAAAGTCGTGTGTGCTTCGGATGCTTCCCATTATGCCCAGCCGCACGCCCCGGCGATAGTGCCCGTCGGCGCAAGATTCCACGCTAGGCGGCGGTTTGGCATATGGCTTGGTGCGATGGGTTTTTGCCGATTCGGACTAACTGCCGGCAGAGCTCTGGTTCTCCGGTTTCGCACGCTGCCAGGACTCGTTCATCGCGGTAATGGCATAGTCGATCAGGGCGAGCACCCGCGCCGAGAGCTGCGCCTTGCGCGGCCAGATCGCCACGACGGCGCTGGGATAATTCGGCGGGTTGAGCCGGCGAATTGCCAGTTTGCGCCCCTCGAGCGATAGCTCGGCATTGTTTGGCCGTGACATCAGCAGCCCGTAGCCCAGCCCGCGGCCAACCATCGCGTTGACCAGGATCATCTGCGGCACCGAGGCGGTGATCCTCGGCACCAGCCCGCGCGCCGCAAAAAGCTGCATGGTGTATTCGGTGCTCGGTACCGACTGGTACATGATCAACGGTTCCGTCACGAGATCGCTTAGTTCCAGTGGCCGCTCAAGGCGCGCCAGCGGATGCTCGGGGTGCAGCACCACCTGCATCTCGGTCTCGTAGATGACCTGCTTATTCATCTCTTGCGGCAGCAACAGGTCGTAGACGAAGGCAACATCGAGATCCCCGGAGTTCAACGCCGGGATCAGTTCCTCGTGGGTGCCCACGCGCACGCTGACGTCCAACTCCGGATGCACCCGGGGAAAGCCCTCGAGCAGCGCGGGGACCACATGGGGTGAGAGCGAGGCGAAGCAGCCAAAACGCACCGGGCCGCGCAGCTTTCCCTCCTGGTGCGGAAAGGTTGCCTGCAGCTCATCGACCTGGGCAATGATTTTTCGCGCCATCGATGCGAAGTACTCCCCCGAGGCGGTCATCGAGACGCCATGGGCCTTGCGGCGCAGGCACAAGGGTTCGCCGGCGATTTTTTCGATTGCGGTAATCGATTGCGACAGCGCCGATTCTGAAATATTCAGCTCGCTGGCGGCCGAGCCAAGGGTGGAATGTTCGGGCAGTTCGGCAATGATTTCCAGATGGCGCAGGGTGAACTTCGGCATACAGTTAAGTCTACCTTCAATAGTTCTGCACATCTTTGAAGTTTACCTAAGGTTTGTGCGGTGCAACACTGTAGTGACTTACAACTCACGCAGTACTGGTTTTTTGGGGCCAGCGCAGCTCAGCGAGGAGCACCATGGGTAACACCGCAAACATCGCAGGACGGAACGCCAAGTCCAATCAACGGCGCGTCGCTTTTGCCACCATCATCGGCACCACCGTTGAATGGTACGACTTCTTCATCTACGCCACCGCCGCCGGTCTGGTCTTCAGCCAGCTGTTCTTCGAACCTGCCGGCAAGGAAATCGGCCTGCTGATCTCCTTCGCCTCGGTGGGCCTGTCCTTCCTCTTCCGCCCGCTGGGTGCGTTCCTCGCCGGGCACTACGGCGACAAGATCGGCCGCCGGGCGATGCTGGTGCTCACGCTGAGCCTCATGGGCGCCGCGACGATGCTCATCGGCGTGCTGCCAACCTACGAGACCGCCGGCATCCTGGCACCGATCATGCTGCTGACGCTGCGCATCCTGCAGGGCATCTCCGCCGGCGGCGAATGGGGCGGCGCGGTCTTGATGGCCGTCGAGCACGCACCCGATACCCATCGCGGACGTGCCGGTTCCTACCCGCAGATCGGCGTGCCGCTGGGCATGCTGCTCGCCTCGGGCACCATGGCGCTGATGACCGGCGTCATCTCCCCGGGCGAAGAATTCGTGCAGTGGGGTTGGCGCGTGCCGTTCCTGGCCTCCATCGTGCTGATCGCCGTGGGCTACTTCGTGCGCCGCGCGGTCGACGAGTCCCCGGTCTTCGAAGAGATCGCCGAGCAGAAGGCGCAGACCAAGGTGCCGATCCTCGAGCTGTTCCGCAAGCACTGGCGTCTGGTTGTCGTCGCGGCATTGGTATTCGCGGGCAACAACGCGGCCGGCTACATGACCACCGGCGGCTTTTTCCAGTCCTACACCACCGACCCGGATGGGCCAATCGGTCTGGAACGCACCGACGTGCTCATCGCGGTGGTCTTCGGGGCCGCAATCTGGCTGATCTTCACGATGATCGCCGGACTGCTGGCCGACGTGCTGGGCCGCGTGCGCACCTACCAGGTAGGCTTCGTGATTCTGGGACTGTCGATGTTCCCGGTCTTCGCGCTGGTCAACACCGGGTCGCTGGGCCTGCTCTACCTGGCCTTCGGCATCTTCGGCATCGGGCTGGGGCTGACCTACGGCGCCCAGTCGGCGCTGTACTCCGAAATGTTCCCCGCCTCGGTGCGCTTCTCCGGTGTGTCGATCTCCTACGCGATCGGCGCGATCGTCGGCGGCGCTTTCGCCCCGACCATCGCCCAGGCGCTGGTGCAAGCGACCGGCGGGACGAACGCGGTGGCCACCTACCTGCTGATCGTGGTGGCGATCTCGCTGATCGCAGTCTCGATGATCCGCGATCGGAAAGGCATCGACCTGTCCTTCCGCAATCAGGCCGAACAGGAAGTCGGCGCGCTGGTCTTCGACAAGCGCGTGGCAGAACCTGCCAAGGATCTGAGCAACCGCTAAACGGCACCTGGCATACAGCAATGCCCCGGCAAGAAACCAAATGGGTTTCCTGCCGGGGCATTGCCGTGCCCGGGCTGCCCAGAACGCTGCACATATGCCACTTGCGTGTCCGCGACGGACGGCGCTCCGGGTACGCAAAAGGCCCGTGGGCCATCCCCGCCGCGGCGGGGATGGCCCACGGGCCTTCGGGTTGCGTAGCGCCTAGCTGGCGGCGTGGGCGGCGTGGGCGGCGTTGCGTTCTGCCGCCTCGACCACATTGTTCAGCAGCATCGCGCGGGTCATCGGGCCTACGCCGCCCGGGTTCGGGCTGATCCACGAAGCGACCTCGGCGGCCGCCGGATCCACATCCCCGGTGACCTTGCCGTCAACCCGGGAGACCCCCACGTCGAGCACGATCGCGCCGGGCTTGATCGCATCGGCCTTGACGATATGCGGCACGCCGGCGGCGGCGATGATGACATCGGCCTGGGCCAGCAGCTCGGGCAGGTTGGTGGTGCCGGTGTGCGCCAGGGTGACGGTCGCGTTGACCGACCAGCGGGTGAGCAGCAGTCCGACCGGACGTCCGATGGTCACGCCGCGGCCCAGGACCAGCACGTGCTTGCCGTTCAGATCGATATCGTGCCGGGCCAGCAGGTCCACGCAGCCCAGTGGGGTGCATGGCAGCGGGGAGGCCATCGGGCGGTTCACGTTGGCGACCAGGCGGCCCAGGTTCATCGGGTGCAGCCCGTCGGCGTCCTTCTGCGGATCCATCGCCTCCAGGATCGTGTCCTGGTCGATATGCTTGGGCAGCGGCAGCTGCACGATGTAGCCGGTGCAATCCGGGTTCTCGTTCAGCTCGCGCACCTTGGCCAGCAGCTCGTCCTGGGTGGTTTCCTCCGGCAGATCCACGCGGATCGATTCGATGCCGACCTCGGCGCAGTCCTTGTGCTTGCCGCCGACGTACCAGGCCGAGCCCGGGTCGTTGCCCACCAGGATGGTGCCCAGCCCGGTGGCGTAACCCTGCTCCTTGAGCTTGGCGACGCGTTCGGCCAGCTCCGCCTTGATGGTTGCCGCGGTGGCCTTGCCGTCGAGAATACGTGCGCTCACACTGTTCCTTCCGTTGTGGCCTGCGCAGCTGCTGCGCGGCTCACGATGCTGTTCGGTACCAGACCCAGGCGCGCGGTCCGTATTCACTGCAGGTTGCTCGCTCCCCGGTGGTTATCCACCTCACGCCAGTCACGATGCTTCTGCGCACAAGTCTAACGAACTTCGCGGTGCGCACACCGGTGGATGACGGGCGAAAAATGTGATTTCCTCGGCCGAAGGCTGTGCACCATGTAGCGGGTGCGGCGGGAATGCGCACCGCTCCGGGGTTGTTGTACCCGGTGAGCGCAACGTGGAGAAAGCAGGTTCGGGTGAGCTACCAGAGCATCGTGATCGGCGCCGGCCAGGCGGGGCTTTCGGCGGCCTATCAATTGCACCGGCGCGGACTGGTACCCGGCGAGGATTTCCTGGTGCTCGACGCGAACGAGCGCCCCGGCGGCGCGTGGCAGCACCGCTGGGACACCCTCACCCTGGGCAAGACGCACCGGATCCACCCGCTGCCGGACTTCCCCTTCGAAAATCAGGACCCCACGCGGCCAGCCTCCGCGGTGGTCTCCGACTACTATGCGCAGTTCGAAGCGCTGCATCGCTTGGCGGTGCGCCGGCCCGCGAAGGTAGCGGCGGTCAGCCACGACGGAACCTGGTTCAGCGTTCGGCTTTCCAGCGGCGAGGAGCTCGCGACGCGCACGCTGATCAACGCCAGCGGCACCTGGACCAACCCCTTCTGGCCGGTCTACCCCGGCAGCCAAGAATTCACCGGGCCGCAAGTGCACACCTCCGGATTTGTGGCGCCGGAGCAGTTTGCCGGGCAGCGGGTGCTGGTGGTCGGCGGCGGGGCGAGCGCCACCCAGTTCATCGTGGCGCTGCGGGCCGCCGGGATCGACACCCTCTGGTCCACCCGGCGCGCCCCGGACTGGCGGGAGGTGGGCAACGATCCCGAATGGGGCGTGGCCGTGGAGCGCGAGGTCAACGCGCGGACCGCCGCCGGGCTGCCGCCGAAATCCGTGGTCGGCACCACCGGGCTGATTCTCACCGAGGCGATGCGGGCGGGCATCGACTCCGGTGCGCTGATCTCCCGCGGGGCCATCTCCTGGCTGGATGCACGGTCGGTGCGCTTTGCCGACGGCACGAGCGAAAAGATCGACGCGATCCTGTGGGCCACGGGCTTCCGCCATGCCCATCGGCACCTGCGCGGGCTGAATCTGCACACCAGCACCGGCGGGATCCGGGTGCTTGCCGATTCGGTGAGCGCCGCGGCGCTGCCGGGAATGTTCTTCGTCGGGTACGGCGCCTCGGCCTCCACGATCGGGGCAACCCGGGCCGGGCGGAAAGCCGCGGTGGCGGCGGTGCGCCGGTTGGCCGAGCTCGGGGTGGCGGTTGGTTCCGCGGACGCGAGCGAAGCGGGGGCCGAAAATCGCCCGCCGCAGATGACAACGGCCAGGTAAATATCGCGCTGGCAAGACGCCGGATTCGGCGCAGGGGGCTCCGGGAGGTTAACCTCGATCCATGAGCAACCAGTACATCGTGACCCTTTCCTGCCTGGACCGACCGGGCATCGTGCATGCAATTTCCGGCGGGCTGCTGGGCGCTGGTTGCAATATCACCGAGTCCCAGCAGTATGAATCGCCGGATTCGAACACCTTTTTCATGCGCATCGAGGTGGCCACCGAACAGTCCCTGGTCCAGGTGCGCGCGGCGCTCGCGCCGATCCGCGAGGAATTCGTGATGTCGCTGCGCGTGGACGACGCGGCCAAGCGCACCCGCACCATGATCATGTGCTCCAAGGCGGGGCACGCGCTCAACGACCTGCTCTTCGCCCAGCGCGCCGGAAATCTGGCCATCGAGGTGCCGGTGATCGTCTCCAACCACCTGGATCTGAAGCCGATGGCCGAGTTCTACGGGGTGGACTTCGTGCACCTGCCGGTGACCCCGGCGAACAAGTTCCAGGCCGAGGCGGAGCTGCTGGCCCTGGCCGATGAGTACGATATCGAACTGGTGGTGCTCGCCCGCTACATGCAGATCCTCTCCGACGCCTTGTGCGAGCGGATGGCCGGACGGGTCATCAACATCCACCACTCCTTCCTGCCCTCCTTCAAGGGGGCGAAGCCGTACCACCAGGCCCACGCCCGCGGGGTGAAGCTGATCGGCGCGACCGCGCACTATGTGACCGCGGACCTGGATGAGGGGCCGATTATCGACCAGGAGGTCACCCAGGTTTCCCATGCGCGCACCCCCGCCCAGCTGGTCGCGCTCGGGCGCAGCGTCGAGGGCCGCACGCTGACCCGTGCGGTGCAGTGGCACTCCGAGCACCGGGTGATGCTCGATGGGCAGCGCACCATCGTCTTCTCCTAGTTTCGCGGCAGTGCCCGGCGGCGCGCACCGCGCAGCGCTTCGCCGAGCCGGACCCCGGCTGCGGATAGGATGGGTGCCATGGCTCACATAATTACCATTGACGGCGTTACCCCTACCGTGGGCGCCGAAGTTTTCCTTGCCCCGACCGCGACGCTGAGCGCCGACGTGCAATTGGCTGATCGCGCCAGCGCCTTCTACGGTGTCTCGGTGCGCGGCGATTCGGCCCCGATCCGGGTGGGCAAGGGCACCAATCTGCAGGACAACGTCGTATTGCATGCCGATGCGGGGTTCCCCTGCACGCTCGGGGACGCGGTATCCGTCGGCCACAGCGCGGTGGTGCACGGCGCCACCGTGGGCGATGGCTGTCTGGTCGGGATGAGCGCGACGATCATGAACGGCGCGGTCATCGGCGAGCAGTCGCTGGTGGCGGCCGGGGCCCTGGTGCTTGAGGGCACGCAGGTGCCGCCGCGCTCGCTGGTGGCCGGGGTTCCCGCGAAGGTGCGCCGCGAACTGACCGCGGACGAGGTCGCCAGCCTGAACGTGAACGCCGAGCACTATCTGGTGCTCGCCGCCAAGCACCTGGCCGCCAACGGTTCCTGACCGCCCCGCCGATTCTCGACTCCCAGTACAAGGACACCGCCGATGACCTCGCATATCAGCACGCCGCCCACCGCACAGCCCTCGGCTCCGCCGGCCGCCGAGGCCACCGGACGGACGCTGAACTGGGGTGTGGTGTCCACCGGGCGGATCGTCTCCAAGGTGATCGGAGACCTGCAGGCTCTAGCCGACGCGCAAGTCTGCGCGGTGTCCTCGCGGAATACGGCCAAGGCGCGGGAATTCGCCGACAAGCACGGCATTGATCGGGCCTACGGGTCCTATCAGGAGCTGTTCGCGGACGAGCAGGTGGAGGTCGTCTACATCGCGACCCCGCATGGGCAGCATTATGAGATCGCCATGGCTGCGCTGGCGGCCGGCAAGCATGTGGTCTGCGAGAAGTCGCTGACCATCAACGCATCCGAGGCGCGCACGCTGGTGGAATTCGCGGCCGAACGTTCGCTGTTCCTGATGGAAGCGCTCTGGGCACGCTTCACTCCGGCATTCGCCCGGGCCCTGGCGATCCTCGCATCGGGGGAACTGGGCGAGGTCACCTGGGTGCAGGCGGATCTGGGGTTCCACGCCGCCTATGATCCGGCCTCGCGCCTCTTCGACCCGAAGGCCGGCGGCGGGGCCCTGCTGGATCTGGGTGTGTACCCGCTGACCTGGGCCATCGGCGCCCTCGGCTTCCCCGAGTCGGTGCACGCGGTAGCTCAGCTCAATCGGGACGGCGTGGATACGCAGACCGCGATGAACCTCTCATACGCCGGTGGCAAGCATGCCCAGTTGCTGCTGACGCTCAACGGGGGCGCCCCGCAGCAGGCGCGAGTCACCGGCACCGGCGGATGGCTGGCCACGAACGCGCCGCTGAACAACGCGAGCAAATTATTCATCCACCCCACCGATGGCCCGCCCCGCGTAGAAGAGTTCGAGGCGGTAGGCGAGAACTACGGATACGAATTCCGCGAGGCGACCCGCTGCATCCAGCAGGGGCTCACCCAGTCGCCCACGATGCCCTGGGAGCACTCGGTGAAAACCATGGAGCTCTTCGATACGATCCGCGAGTCTGCAGGGGTCGTCTACCCGAACGATCTGGTGACGCGCTGAGCTCCGGTCGCGGAAAAGCTCTGCGGCACAAAAGCGCCGGCCCCACGCTGAATTTCAACGTGAGGCCGGCGCTTTTTGCGTGGTGCAGCCGTGCGGCTAGTTGACGGGCTGTTCCGCGGTGGCCAGCTGGTCATTTTTGGCGCTGCTGCGCCGCCAGTAGGCGGCAATGAGCGCGCCGGAGAGGTTGTGCCAGACGGAGAAGACCGCGCCGGGAAGCGCCGCCTCGGGGGTGAAGAAGTCCTTGGCCAGCCCCGAGGCGAGGCCGGAGTTCTGCATGCCGATCTCCACCGCCATGGTGCGGCGGCTCGCGATCGGCTGCTTGAACAGCTTCGCGGTGCCATAGCCCAGGGCGATGCCCCCGGCGTTGTGCAGGATCACCGCGAGCAGGATCAGCAGGCCCGCGCTGAAGATGGCCGCCGAGCTGCCGGCCACCACGATGACCACCACGAAGGTGATCGCGATGACCGAAACCCACGGCAGGGCCGGCAGCACCATGTTGACCAGGCGGGGCAGGATCGTGCGCAAGACGAGGCCCAGGACCACCGGAATGAGCACGATCTGCACAATGGACAGCGCCATGGTTCCCGCGGCCACCGGCAGGTATTGCCCGGCGAGCCACAGGGCCAGCAGCGGGGTGAAGATCGGCGCGAGCAGCGTCGAGACCGAGGTCATCGTCACCGAGAGGGCCACGTCGCCCTTGGCCAGGTAGGTGACCACATTCGAGGCGGTGCCGCCCGGGGCGCAACCGACCAGGATGACGCCGGCGGCCAGCGCCGGAGGCAGCGCCAACGCCATGGCGATGCCCAGGCCCAGCAGCGGCATGATGATGAATTGGGCGATGACTCCGAGGAGCACCGGCAGTGGCCTGCGCACCACGAGGGCAAAATCGGGCAAGGTGAGCGTGAGCCCCATGCCGAACATGATGACCATCAGCAGCGGATTGATCAGCTTGGAGAAGCCGGAGAAGGTTTCGGGGGTGAGCAGTGCGAGCGCGCCGCCGGCCAGCACCAGCAGCGGGAAGAGGGTGACCGCAACTTTGGCGCTGTGTTCCTCGCCGGCCTTTTCGGGCGCGGAGTGAACAGGAAGATCAGAAGACATGGGATAATCTTGGCAAATCGATCATCGTTGCGCCAATTGTGACGGCAATTCGATCAAGCGCAGGCGGTCAGGGATCGACGATTTCCACGTCCAGCTGCCCCGCGCGCCACAACCGCGTCATCCGCTGCGCCAGCTCCTCGGCTTCCAAGGCCTCCGAAGGCGTCATGAAAAACGTATTGACCCGCAGGCGCTGTTGTGGATCCAGCTCCTTGGAGAGCAGCACCATTGGCCGGCACCCCTTGATCTTCACCGCGTGGAACAATCCGCAGTGCCGCTCGATATGGTGCACCGAGCAGCCCAACTCCGAGGATTCCACATCCGTGGCTCCGCCCTTCTCCCAGGCGTCCAGATGATCCAGCTCGCACCGCTCGGCGGGCATGCTGCATCCAGGATAGGCGCACCCCCGATAGGCGGCGCGTATCGCCCGGCCCTGAGCCTTGGAAAACAACCGCTGGGTGCGTCCCAAGTCCAATGGCAGGCTCTTGCCGTTGAGCACCAACGGGTACACTCCCGCGTTGCATAACGCCGCCCGGGTTTCGCCTGCCGACAACTCGATGCCCGAGGAGGTTACGGCGAAATCCTTGCCGCGCTCGCGCATCTTCTCGTAGTCCAAGATGATGCTCACCTGCGGGGCGACCAGTCCCGGCCGCTTCCCCTTCGAACCACCCGAACCGGTGCGGTCGGCCATCAGCAGCGCCATGAAGCCGATCAGATACCGGCGTTCGGGCCGCAGCTCTTCCCACGGCGCCTGCGCCTCAGGGCCGGCACGGGCAAGATCTGGCGGGTCAACCGCGGAATCGGGAAGGTCCTCGGCATCGCGGCTCTGCGCCACCGGGGTCGAGAACCGCGGCGCATCGGTGCCCGGGAGCGCCGGCGCTGCAGGACAGCCGCCGGGCAGATCCGCTGGGCGGCTTTCGGCTTCCGCCGCCGGAGCCGCCGGTTCTTCATCCTGGGCTGCGCTGCCGCGCTCCACGGCGTTGCCTGGCTCGTCGTTTTCCGCGGGCTCGGTGGCGTCGTTGCCGGGCTCGGCATGCGCTGGGCGGTTTTCGACGTTCTCGGCATCCGCGTCGCCTTTGGCCCAGCCGGGCATCGAATCCGAGTCGTCCCACGCGCTGCCTGGCTCCCCGGTCAGCTCGGCATCCAAATCCTTCAACGCCTCCCGGTTGCCCGCGATCGTCTTCGGATTGTTCAGCGCCTGCTGGAACGCTTCGATCTGCGCCGCCTGCGCAGGCAGCACGCGCAGCAAGTACTCCACCAGCCCGTTGCGCACCCCGAGCTTGAAAAAGCCGATTTCCGCCAGCAGCGCCTTCATCGGCCGCTTCCCGGCCTTCACCTGCGCGACCAGATCCGCCACATGCTTGCGCGCGGTTTCCGGTTCGTTCTTGATAAAGCTCACCGCTTCGGCCTGCAGCCGCGCTTTGGCGGCCTCGCCCTCGGCTCCTTGGCCCAGATCGTTGCGGGCCGCGTGGATCTTCTTCGCCGTCCCCACGACCAGGCGCGGATCTGCGGCGGGATCGGCGAACTGCTCTGCCAATTGCGGCAGCCAGGGGTCGAGGCGTTGCCCGGCTTCGTCGACCCCGGCGATCAGGCAATCGGCCTGCACCAGGCGTTCCCGCGCGGTGGTTGCGGGCACGCCCAGCCAGCCGTGCAGCAACTCCGCGGTCGCCTTGAACTGCGTCCGGCCGGTGGTGGTCTGCCCGTGCAGTGCGTCGAGCTCTTCGGGTGCCGTCTGCGAGCCGGCGTCGGAAATCTTCTGGAGGGACTGCTGGTCCAGCTTGTGCGCTCCGCTGCGGCGCAGCGCGTCGGCCGCATGGATCTGCGCGTGGGCCACGGCCGCGGCGGCCCGCTCGGTGAGCCAGGCGAAGTAGGCGGCGTGCCCCGGGGCGGGCGTCTCGGCGGCGATGGCCTGCGTCGCGGCGGTCATCAGCGCCAGGCCCCGGGCCAGCTGGCCCAGGGCCTCTGCGGTGCTGCGGGAGTTGTCCATGGCCCCAGTGTGCGCGGTGGTTAAAGCTGCAGTGCGGGTTCTCTCGCCGGCTGTGGACAAGTGGTGCGTGCCGGGCCGGCGGCGTTACGCGCGGCGGCCAACCCGCGGGAAAGATCCGCGATGAGGTCCTCGGGTTCCTCGATGCCCACCGAAAGGCGGACCAGGTTGGCCGGGATTTCCAGCTCGGTGCCGATCAGCGAGGCATGGGTCATTTCGCGCGGGTAGCAGACCAGGGATTCCACCCCGCCCAGGGAGACCGAGAGCTGGAAGTACTCCATGGATTCGGCGAATGCGCGCGCGGCGGGTTCGTCGGTGAGCTGCAACGAGACGATGCCGCCAAAACCCCGCTGCTGACGCGCCGCAAGCTCATGGCCGGGATGGGATTCCAACCCGGGGTAATAGACCCGCGTCACCTCAGGCTGGCTATCAAGCCAGCGTGCCAGCTTAGCTGCGGAGGCGCAGTGGCGTTCCATGCGCAATCCCAAGGTCTTCAGGCCGCGTGCGGCCAGGTAGGAATCCTGCGGGCCGGCCACCGCGCCGCCGGCGAATTGCTGGAAGCCGACGGCTTCGGCCAGCGCCTGGCCACGGAAGAGGTGCTCGGCGACGATCACCGCGCCGCCGAGCACATCCGAGTGTCCCCCGATGTACTTGGTGGTGGAGTGGACCACCGCGTGGGCCCCGAAGTCCAAAGGCCGCTGCAGGTAGGGAGTGGCGAAGGTGTTGTCCACTACCAGCAGGGCGCCGTGCTCGCGGGCGATGTCCGCCCAGCCGGCAAGATCGGCGATGCCCAGCAGCGGGTTGGAGGGAGTCTCCACCCAAAGCAGCGCGGTGTTCGGGCGCACCGCTGCGCGCACCGAGTCCAGGTTGGTGATATCCACCGCAGAAGAGGTGATGCCCCATTTGCTGTGCAATTTGGAGATCAGCCGGTTGGTGCCGCCGTAGCCGTCGGCGCCAAGGACGATGTGATCGCCGGGTTCGAGGACCGCACGCAGCAGTGCGTCTTCGGCGGCGATGCCCGAGGCGAAGGCGAACCCCGCGGCTCCGCCTTCCAGGGCGGTGAGCTGCGCTTCGAAGCCATCGCGGGTCGGGTTCGAGCCGCGGGAGTATTCGTGCCCGGAGCGCAAGACGTTGATTCCGTCCTGGATGAACGTGCTGGTTTGGTAGATCGGTGGGACCACGGCTCCGGTGTGCGGGTCTTTATGCTGGCCGGCGTGTACGGCGAGGGTGTTGAAGCCGCTCATGATGCTCCTTGGGTTTGCGGGGCCAGGGCCCGGTTTAGTGCGCCGTCCAGCGCTTGGGTGAGGTCGGCGAGCAGATCGGCGGGGTCTTCAAGCCCCACCGAAATGCGCAGGGTGGAGGTGTTCAGGCCCGCGGCGAGAAGTTGCTCCGCGGAGAGCCGGCAGTGCGTCATGGTGGCCGGGTGGGCGACCATGGTGCGGGTATCGCCCACATTTGCGGCCAGGGAAATCAGCTGCAGCCCGTCGATCACCGGGGACACCAGCGAGGGGTGGGCCAGTTCGATGGCCAGCACGCAACCGGTGCCCTTGGGCGTGAGCTTTTTGGCCAGCTCGTGGCTCGGGTGGGCCGGCAGCGAAGGGTGGTGGATGGCCGCAATGCCCGGGTGATCTGCAAGTTCCTGGATCAGGGTGCTCACGCTGCGCTGCACGTGTGCGGCACGTACCGGCAAGGTTTCGATGCCGGTCAGAATGCCTTGGGCGCTGGCCGGGGCCAAGGCCGGCCCCAGGTCGTGCAGGAATTTGGAGCGGACCAGCATGGCGTAGGCGGCCGATCCGTGGCGTTCAAGCAGCGAGGCATTGTTCAGCCGCACTCGCGGGGCGGCGATTTGCGGCCAGCGGGTGGAATCCGAGAAATCGAACTTCCCCGAGTCCACGACCACGCCGCCGAGCACCGAGCCGTGTCCGGCTAGCCCCTTGGTGGCCGAGTGCACCACAATGTCGGCGCCAAAATCCAGCGGGCGAATATTCAGCGGGGTGGCCAGCGTATTGTCGACGACCACCGGAATGTTGTGCTCGTGCCCGATCGCCGAGATAGCGGGCAGGTCCGCCACGGTGCACAGCGGGTTGGAGACGGACTCCAGGAAGAACGCCCGGGTGTCTTCTTCGATGGCCCCGGCCCAAGCTGCGGGGTCGGCCTGGTCGACAAAGCTGACCCGGATGCCGAAGTCGGAAAAGGTGTCGGTGAACAGGTCCACGGTGCCGCCGTACAGCGAGGAGGAAACCACGATGTGCTTAGGACCCTGGGTCAGGGCAAGCAGCGAGAGCGCAACGGCCGACTGCCCCGAGGCGGTGGCTACCGCTTGGGCTCCGCCTTCAAGGGCGGCCACCCGCTGTTCCAGGATGGCCACGGTGGGGTTGCCGGTGCGTGAATAGGTGAAGCCGGACTGGCGCAACGCGAATTTTTCGATCGCTTCTGCGTGCGATTCGAACTGGTACGCTGCGCAATTGTGCAGTGGCGGCAGCATCGGGCGGAAATCTCCGCTCGGACGATACCCTGCATGGACCGCGTCGGTTCCTTGGCGTTGGCTCATAGCTCCTTCTCGTTTCTGATCCACGAGAGAGTGCACCGAACACCCGGCGACATACCGCCCCTCGGCCGACCTGAGGCCACAACGGTACGAAGCATGGCGCCTTATGGCACGTTCGGAACTGCTCCATCGTTCCTGGCATTAGCACCTTTCGGTTTCCCGATGGTTGCTGCGACGTCTACGAGCCAGATCTCTCGGTCGCTCTTGATGGGTTGTTGTTCTTCCATGGTTGGACATCGGCATCCGGCGGCGCAAACGACGCCCACACCCGCGCTTCATACAGGGGCACCTGGCTTCACATCCCGCGCCAGTCCCGTAATGGGGCCCGGCCCGCAGTCCCTTTGTGACGCGCGGCAACCGCCAGAATCCTTGAAGAGCCAGGGTTTTGCGCAACTATTATGTCGCCGGCGGTCCGCCAAATGACACGGTGTTACGTCTTGGGGCCCGGGGATTCAGTCCAGGAGCTCAACTCCGAAGCTTGAGACGACCGAGCGCACCTCGTCCAGATAGCGCCGCGCTTGCTCGGTCAGCGGAATCGCTGCATGGTCGATCCAGCCGATCTCGATGCGCTCATCGACATCCAGCGGGATGGCGACGATGGACGGGTCCAGCTCGTCGCTGATGATGCCCGTGGAGATGGTGTACCCGCCCAGGCCGATCATCAGGTTGAAAATCGTCGCGCGGTCCGAAACCTGGATTTCGCGCTTGCTGGAGCTGGTGGAGAGCACTTCCTCGGCGAAGTAGAACGAGTTGTTCGCACCCTGGTCGAAGGTCAAGCGCGGCAGGTCTTCGAGTTCCTCGAGCGTCACCCGCGCCCGGGAGGCCAGCGGGTTGCTGCGCGAAATGAAGATGTGCGGATCGGCGAGGAACAGGGGGTGGAATACGAGCCGGGACTCGCGCAGCAGCTTGTCGATGACCTTCCGGTTGAAGTCGTTGCGATAGAGGATGCCGATGTCGCTGCGCAGGGTGCGCACGTCCTCGATGATCTGTTCGGTGCGGGTCTCGCGCAGCGAGAATTGATATTCCTCGGCCCCGCTGGCCTGAACCATCCTGACAAACGCATCCACCGAGAAGGAATAGTGCTGCGTGGAGACGCCGAGCAGGCGACGGACCGAGGGACGCCCGAGGTAGCGATGCTCAAGCAGCTCCACCTGCTCCAGAACCTGCCGGGCATAACCAAGGAATTCTGCTCCCTCGGCGGTGAGCGTCACTCCCCTGGCCGAGCGGACCAGCAAGGTGCGTCCCACGCGGGCTTCGAGCTCCTTCATCGCCGCCGACATGCTCGGCTGTGCGACGTAAATTAGGTCAGCCGCCGCGGAGATCGACCCCTCGCTGGCGACCGCAATGAAATAGCGCAACTGCTGCAGTGTCAAACCACTCGTCCCCTGAACCATAGTGCGAGTCTATACGAATCCATAGTTATATCGAGTTACCTGATATCCTCGATCTCACTGCATGATGGACGCATCGACTTACTTTCGGCCGGCCCAGGCCACTGAGCACCAGATAGGCCACCATGGCAGACGCGTTCACCTTCAGCATCAGCACCACCAAATTCGACGAAGACTACACCCCCTGTGCGAGCTCACGAGTCACGACAAACTTCGCCAACCTGGCCCGCGGGGAAAACCGCCAGGAGAACCTGCGCAACGCTCTGACGATGATCAACCGCCGCTTTAATTCCCTGGCTCACTGGGACAATCCTCAGGGCGATCGTTATGAACTCGAGCTGGAGATCATCTCCGCCAATGTGCACTTCGACTCGGCGAACGCAGCGGAGCAGTTCCCGCTGCTTGAAGTCTTAGACACCACCATCGTGGACCGAGCCACCAGCACCCGCAGCCACGGCATGGTGGGCAATAATTTCTCTTCCTATGTGCGCGATTACGACTTCAGCGTGGTGCTTCCGGCGGCCGGCAACGGCTCCGGTGCCCCTAAATTGCCTGAAGATTTTGGCGAACTTCATGGCCAGCTCTTCCAGCACTTCCTGGATTCGCAGGCTTATCGTCAGCGCTTTGCGCAACTACCCGTGGTCTGCATCAGCGTCTCCACTTCCAAAACCTACTACCGCACGGGCAACAGCCACCCGGTCCTCGGCTTGGAATACCAGCAGGATGAGAACTCCCTGACCGATGCGTACTTCGGCAAGATGGGGCTGCGCGTGCGCTATTTCATGCCACCGGGCGCCGTCGCTCCGCTGGCGTTCTACTTCCGTGGCGACTTGCTCAACGATTACACCAATCTGCAGCTGATCAGCACCATCGCCACCATGGAGACCTTCCAGAAGATCTACCGCCCCGAGATTTACAACGCAAGCTCCGCTGCACCGGCCGTCTATCGCCCAAGCTTGGGGGCACAGGATTTCGCCCCGACCAGGATCTCCTACGACCGCGAAGAGCGCACCCGGCTCGGCGCAGTGCAGGGCAAGTACACCGCGGAGCACTTCATCACCCCGAACCGCGAATTGCTGGACCAGTGGGCCGCCACTTGCCCCGCTCCCGTCGCCTGAGAACCGAAAGACACACGATGACATCAAAGCTACTTCCCACCTCCATTGTCGGCAGCCTGCCCAAGCCTTCCTGGCTGGCGAAGCCCGAAACCCTCTGGTCTGATTGGAAGCTGGAAGGCGCGCAGCTGCGCGAAGGCAAGCAGGACGCCATGCGCGCAGCGGTGCTGGAGCAGACCCGGCGCGGCATCGACATCATCAGCGACGGCGAGCAGACCCGCCAGCACTTCGTCACCACCTTCATCGAGCACCTGACCGGGGTCGATTTTGAAAAGCGCGAAACGGTGCGCATCCGCAACCGCTACGACGCGAGCGTGCCGACCGTGGTCGGTGCGGTGCGGCGTGAGAAGCCGGTGTTCGTTGAGGACGCGAAGTTCCTGCGCTCGTGCACCGACCGCCAGATCAAGTGGACCCTTCCCGGCCCGATGACCATGGTCGACACGCTGTATGACGCGCACTACCGAAGCCGCGAGAAACTGGCCTGGGAGTTCGCGGCCATCCTCAACCAGGAGGCCAGAGAACTCGAAGCAGCCGGGGTGGACATCATCCAATTCGACGAACCGGCGTTCAACGTGTTCTTCGACGAGGTCGCGGACTGGGGCGTCGCCGCGCTGGAGCGCGCCTGCCAGGGGCTGAAAGCTGAGACCGTGGCGCACATCTGCTTCGGCTACGGGATCAAGGCGAACAACGATTGGAAGGCAACTCTCGGCGCCCAGTGGCGCCACTACGAGAAGTCTTTCCCACTGCTGCAGGCCTCCTCCATCAACACCATCTCCCTGGAGTCCCACCACTCCAATGTCCCGCTCGAGGTCGTTGAGCTGGTGCGCGGCAAAAAGGTCATGCTCGGCGCCATCGATGTGGCCAGCGAAACGGTGGAAACCCCCGAAGAGGTCGCGCAGACGCTGCGCAATGCACTTGAATTCGTCGACGCGGACAAGCTGGTGCCCAGCACGAACTGCGGCATGGCACCGTTCCCCCGCGACGTCTCGCTGGCCAAGCTGAGCGCGCTCAGCGCGGGAGCCGGCATCCTGCGCGAGGAGCTGGTTGCCGCACGCGTCTGAGCTGGCGACGGCCAATTCACGGATCGGCTTCATCTTGCACGCTGGGTCTCAGCCGCCGGCTGCGGAAGGCCCTAGCGAAGTTCTTGCATGAAGGCCGAAGACCCATCAGCCCCGGCACCAGCCGGAGGCTGATGGGTCTCGCCGTTCCAGAGCCGGGAAATAGGGCCAATCTCTGACCCGCGTGCCGGCCACCACTGGACGGAAACAATCACCATTGCAGGGACCGGTCCAGAGCAATCGTCCTGGCGCCGGATGCATCCCTAGCGGCAATCAGCAACTAGGGGCAGGATAGGTGCCATGGATCCTGACGATGCTTTGATTCTTCCCGACGTTGCCGCTTGGCGCGCATGGCTCGACGAGCACGAAGAAACCAGTGATGGGATTTGGCTGGTAGTTGCCAAAAAAGGTACAACTACTCCGACAACGCTGACGGTCACCCAAGCCCTGCCCGAGGCGCTATGCAGCGGATGGATTGATGCCATTCGTCGCAAGCGCGATGAGACGACCTTCCTCCAGCGCTACACCCCTCGGCGCAAGGCCTCTGTCTGGTCGGAGAAGAATACTGGATATGCCCAGGAGCTGATCGACCAAGGCCGCATGCGCCCGCGAGGGTATGCGGAGATCCAAAAGGCGAAGGACGATGGACGGTGGGAACGCGCGTACCAAGGCCAAGCCACCGCCCAGGTGCCGCAAGATCTCCAAGATGCGCTGGACCGCGCCCCGCTTGCTGCCAAGAATTTCGCCGCGTTGAAGTCACAGCCGCGCTATCACATCCTGCACCAGCTGATGATTGCCCGGACCGAGAAGACCCGGAGCGCGCGGCTTGCCAAGTTCCTGGCCGAGCTGGAAGCCACCGACACCGAAGGCTGAGGGGCCAGCTCCCTGTCCACGATGCGCAAAACGGTCAACGATGCTACTTCGTGCGGTTCCGCCGCCTAGGCTGATTCTCCGGGTTCTCAAGTAATCGAGCCGATGCGACCTTGCGCAAACTACGTTGATCCTAACTGTCGGTCGGACATGTCAGCATTGAGTCAGACCACTATCGAAGGATATTAATTGGACTCTCAGCTGCCTCTGCGAATACTTGAAGCCGTTGGACTGCTGCACCGCTTGGGCTATTACGGTCTGCGTGTTTTGCCCGGAATGAATGCCTCAGGTACGGCCTGGCGGATTGTTATTTTCAACGTCACGGAATGGAATTTCGAGGATGAGTTCGGCGACCCCTATAACGCGGAAGAGCGTTGCCTCTACTCCACCGCTGGCCAGAACGTCTTCAACAATGACATCCAATTTCCCGAAGACGTCAGCCATGTGAGCGTTGCGGAAGCAATTCTTGAGGCGATGCCGTCGCTCCAGCGCGGTATGCGCCAAGAGAGCGGAAACCAGCAATACACCAACTGGTACGCGATGCTTTTGTCCCAAGTTCATAGCCTGACTGATCTCCCCGTTGCCTACGCCGACTACTTCGACGATTCACTCGGCTGGGAGCTGGGGTGGTGCAGCAGGCACCGTGTGCCGGCGCCGCCGAAACATCTGCCCGCACCCACGCTCAGCAAACGCGCTGACAGCGACGAGCACTACGTGCTCGAGCTCTGCGATCAGGTGCTGGAGGCAAAGCGGACAGGCCAGCAAACGTTCCCCTGGCTCGTCGGCGATCCGTCAGCCAAGAATGGAAAAGTTAAGCCGCTACCGGTGGACGGTTATTGGGCTGAACTAGGAGTAGTCGTGGAATATCACGAAAGGCAGCACACCGAATCGGTGCCGTTCTTCGACGACAAAATCACGGCGAGCGGACGACGACGCGGCGAACAGCGCAGAATCTACGATGCCCGCAAAGCAGAACTCATTCCGGAGCACGACTTGAAGCTTGTCATCATTGATTTCAAGGACTTCAGCAACAAGCGCGGCAAGATCGTTCGAAAGCCTGCTGAAGATTTGAGAATCGTCGAATCGATACTCGCACAGGCTACGGAAGATCCCGCAGGAAATATCACAAGATAAAGATCGCAGAGCTACCTGCGGCACCCATCGGAACTGCAAGGCCAGGATGGCACATCCGGATCTGCGGCAACACCTTGGCACCGAGGTGCCAACGCGGCCGGCGAGGCTATTTGGTGCGGATTGCCTCGGTGATGGTGGTTCCCACGTAGAGCACGGCACCGGAGAGCAGCAGCAATCCACCGCTGATTCCACCACCTAGGATGAGGCTGGCGAGGCCAAGAACCATCACCGTGCATCCCAAATACATGAAGATCGACGAGCTGGTATTCGCCTGGGACTTGTTGGAGGTATTCACGTATTCTTCCGGCTGCGGCATGCCTAAACTCTAACATCTTGACAATCAGAAGGGTTTCATGAAGCGCCTGACTCGCCTACTCAGCGCGCGCTTCACACAAGGACAAGGCACTTGCACGGTGTGGCAAAGATGCGCAGAATAAGCTCCGAGGCTCGCACCAAAAACTTACGTCACCGGTGTAGCCAGCTCTGGAGGGAACCCTTTGACTTTACGTGTGCTCGTGCCCAATGGCCGGCTGGCAATGAAACTGGATTTACCTGGCATCACTCCGATCTACTGGCACCTCAACGACTCGAACGAAGAAGCGCCGGAAGCAGAGGTGCTGATCACCGAGCGTCCGCTGCTGGTCGAACGGCGTGCACGGGTCGCGCAGATTCCAGGGTTGCGCCACGTGCACCTGCTCTCCCTTGGCTATGAATGGGTCCTGGAACACCTGAACCCCGACGTCAGCTTGAGCAATTCCCGCGGGGCGGTGGAAGACGCCACCGCCGAGCACACGCTGGCTCTGGTTCTGGCTTCGCTGCGTGAGCTTCCGGAGGCCGGGGCTCAACAGCTCAAGCGGGATTGGAATCCGCTCTGGGGTGGCACGCTCCACGGAGCCACCGTCTTGCTCTTGGGATTCGGCGGCGTCGGACAGGAAATCCGCGACCGTCTGCTGCCCTTCAAGCCCAAGGAAGTGATCGCGGTAGCCAGCCGTGCTCGGCAACTGCCCGATGGCACACCGGTCCATGGGATCGATGAGCTGCCAGCGCTATTGCCCCAAGTACAGGTCGTGATCGTGGCTCTGCCCGATGCCCCGTCGACACGCGGACTCGTCGATGCCGAGTTCTTGGCCCATATGCCGGACCAGTCCCTGCTGGTAAATGTGGGACGTGGTCCAGTGGTCGATACCGACGCGCTGCTTGCCGAATTGCAGTCCGAGCGGCTGCGCGCGGCATTGGATGTCACCGATCCGGAACCATTGCCCGAATCCCACACCTTGTGGGCGGCCCCGAATTGCCTGATCACCCCGCATATTGCCGGAAACACGTGGATGTTCATCGATCTGTCCATGAATCTGGCCGTTGAACAGATCCAACGCATCGCCGCGGGAGTCGAGCCACTGCATGTGGTCCGCCATGCGGAGAAGCAAAATTAGCATCACCAAATTTTCCTAGCTTGCCTGCTCCCCGGGGTCCGATCACCTAGGCTGGTTCCTACGATGGATATCAGGCAGAAAACCCATGACACCGGCGGCCGGGAACGCGCGATCGACGAGGCTAACCGTACAGGTGAGGACGAGTTCCGCATCGATATCGAGCGCATTCGATTCTCCCCGTACTTCTCGCGCCTCTCGGCGGTGACCCAGGTGATTCCGCAGGCGGGTTCGGGCACCACCGTGCACAACCGGTTGACGCACTCCTTGAAGGTCTCCGCGGTGGCCCGCACCATCGCGATCCGCTTGCGCACCGCAGATGAGCCAACCCGAAAACTCGTCGCCGAGCTCGGCGGCTGCGACCCCGTGGTCGTGCAGGCGGCGGCCGCGGCCCACGATTTGGGCCACCCGCCATTCGGGCATTTGGGTGAGCAGGAATTGGATCGTGTTGCCCGCAATACCTTGGGGTTGCCCGACGGCTTCGAAGGCAACGCGCAGACCTTCCGCATCCTCACCGCGCTGGATAGCTGCGATGCCACACCACGCGGGATGAATCTGACCCGTGCCGTACGCGGCGCGGTGCTGAAATACCCGTGGACTCGCAACGAATGGCGCACTATGGCTCCGCTCGCCCCGGAAATGCTGCCCCGCGGGGTGGGGACCGACCCGGCGGCGGGAGCCTTGAAGTACTCCGCCTACGACATCGAGGCCGCCGAAATGCGCGATGTGCTCTCGGTGTTCCCCGCCATCGGCAAATTCCAGCAGACCCTGGAAAGCTCCGTGATGGATATCGCCGACGATATCGCCTACGCGGTCCACGACCTCGACGATTTCTACCGTGCAGGGATCTTGCAGTACACCACCGTTTCGGCCGAGTTCCGTGCCTGGCTCGATCAAACGGCGCAGCTAGCTGCCATGCGCCAGGCCGATCTCGACCTGCGCAAGCCGGGCCACGCCTTGGAATCCACCTGGCGGCGCGCCTTTGCAAAGGACCCGTGGATCGCCGACGCGGAGGCCTTCCGCGCCTCGGTGCAACGCGTGGGCCATGACCTGGTCGAGGGGCTGCTGGCGGTTCCTTATGACGGTGGCCTGGAGGCGGATCGGGCGGTCACCGCTTTCACCCGGCGCTGGATCGACCGGCTGCAGGAATCCGTCACGGTGGAACGCAATCCGACGATCCGCAGCGGACACGTCCGCCTCACCAAGGAGGCCTGGCACGATGTGGGCGTGCTGAAGTTCGTGCACTCGCGCTTTGTGCTGGACCGCTCGGATTTGGCCGTGTACCAGCGTGGCCAGACGCGCATCGTCAGGTCCTTGGCCGAGGGCTTCCATAGTTGGCTCAACGACGCGGAGGATGCGGCGCGTGCCCCGCGCCGGCTGCTTGATTCGGTGGAAGCCGCTACCGACGAATACCGTCAATTGCGCGCGCACTCCCCCGAGCTTTTCTTGCAGGCCGGACCGGATGAGGTGCAGCGTTTGGGCCAGGCCCGAGCGATCGTGGATTACATTGCCTCGTTCACTGATGCCCAGGCGGTCTCGCTGAATGCCTTGCTGGCAGGTACGGCGGATAACCTCTGGGAGGCCGGGCGCGGGCTGTAGCTCGCCGAAGCCATTGCCCGACTAAAGCAACTCGATGCCGGGTCCGGAGAGGCTGCCCTCGCGCGCCTCGCGGGCGGTGGCGATCATCAGCAGCTCTAGCGCCGGGCCGCGGACTTCGGGTCCGGTGCCAAAGATGACACCCGCATCTTCGGCCACGAGGCTGACGCGTTGGGCCAGTTCCTTCGCGCCGCCAAAGGACTGGCTCGTCCGGGTCTGGTAGCGAATAGCCGCGGTGACGGCCTGCGCCGGATAGCTGCGGGTGATCCCCAAGGGCCTGCGGATATCTTCGCCATGGGCGACTTCTTCGACGAGTCGGCTGGCGAGCGGAGCCGGCGGCCCGCTCTTGCGCACAGCTACTTCGCGCAGCCGCTGCAAGGTCAGTTGCGGAGTCGCGCCCTTTTCGGCGGCGACTCCATTTGAGTTTTGCCGGTCGAAATCAAAGCGCGCCCGGAGCATGGCGAGCAGCAGCCCAGGGGTGGTGGTGCGCGCGTTGTTCACGAGATGAGCGGCGACGTCGTGAACCGTCCACCCCGAGCACATCGATGGACGCTCCCACTGCTCCGGGCTCAGGACGGACAGGTCATCGATCAGTGCCTTGCGTTCGGCATGTACTAGTTCCCAGACTTCTTGCATAGGTAGAGTCTGGCAGTTGGAGCCACGCGAAACAACACGCGTGGTGTGCCACAGCGTCGGCCAACACCTTGGAGGAAGCGTTCACTCGCCATGTGCCAGCGGGCAATCAACCCGTGCGCTCGGAGGCACAGACCATTACTTTCTTGGACAACGTATGTTCGCCGCTCAATCGGTCGGACACCGTCGGAGCTCTCTACCGTAGTTTTACTTTTAGTGGCTAGGCTAATAAGCGGCCCCTCGTGGGCTTGCTCCGAAACCAACTCAGCGAGGAATGAAATTGAAGCTAAGACCTCTCGCAGTCGTGGCTGCGGCATTTGCCGTGGCGACGCAGCTGGCTGCTTGCGATGCCACAGGTGACATACGGCCAGCTGGATCGAACGACGATGCCCCGCCGTCCTTGCAGGGCCATGAGATCGCCGTATTATCTACGGTTGTTCAGAACAATAATCAAGAAATTTCCATCGGCCGCGCTATCGCCGGCGGTCGCTATTCGATTGCGGTCCGGTGCAACGGTCAGGACCAAGCAACACACATCCCCTGGGCTGGCGGCACCGAGAACAATCGAGGCCAGCTGGAGATTCTTTGCTCGCCAGAGAGCCCGGTCAGGTACGCAGAGATCGAGCTTCCTGACTACGCCGAGGCCGTCTCATTCCAGCTTCAGCAGCTGCGCGCCAGCGAAGTGACCATCTCGATTGCCGCGGTCGAAGGCTGATCCTGGAAACTCTATGCACGAGTTCAGATACTTCAGGTTAAAACCGTGGGCACCAACTCTTTCGAGTTGGTGCCCACGGTTTTTGGCCGGCTAAGACTACTTGGTCAGCAGTTCCAGCGTCTTGTTCAGGGTGGCGCTTGGACGCATTACGGTTGAGGTCTTGGCCTCGTCCGGACGGTAGTAACCAGCGATATCCACTGCCTTGCCCTGGACCTCGGCAAGCTCGGAAACGATTGCTTCCTCATTCTCGCCCAGTGCCTTGGCAACTGCGGAGAAGGCCTCAGCAAGCTGAGCGTCCTTGTCCTGCTTGGCCAGTTCTTCTGCCCAGAACTTAGCCAGGTAGAAGTGGCTGCCACGGTTGTCCAGCTGGCCAACCTTGCGCTTTGGCGACTTGTCTTCCAACAGGAAGGTGCCGGTCGCGGCATCAAGGGTGTCAGCCAGCACCTGAGCGCGGGCGTTGTCATTGGTGGTGGCCAGGTGCTCGAAGGAAGCGGCCAGGGCCAGGAACTCGCCGAGCGAATCCCAACGCAGGTGGTTTTCGTTCACCAGCTGCTGGACGTGCTTTGGAGCCGAACCACCGGCACCGGTCTCGAACAGCCCGCCGCCGGCAAGCAGCGGAACGATCGAGAGCATCTTTGCCGAGGTGCCCAGTTCCAGAATTGGGAACAGGTCGGTCAGGTAGTCGCGAAGCACGTTGCCGGTCACCGAAATGGTGTCCTCGCCACGGCGGATACGTTCGATGGTGTACTTGGTGGCCGCAATCGGATCCAGGATCTCGAGGGTCAGGCCGGCGGTATCCAGATCCTTGAGGTACTCGTTGACCTTGGTGATCAGCACCGCGTCGTGCGCGCGCTTTTCATCCAGCCAGAATACGGCCGGGGTGGCCGAGGCGCGGGCACGGTTCACGGCAAGCTTGACCCAGTCGCGGATGGCAACGTCCTTGGTCTGGCAGGCACGCCAGATGTCACCGGCGAAGACCTGGTGCTCGATGAGGACCGCGTCGTTCTCGTCCAGGATCTGGACGTGGCCGTTGGCCGCCAGTTCGAAGGTCTTGTCGTGGGAGCCGTACTCTTCGGCCTTCTGAGCCATCAGGCCAACGTTTGGCACGGTGCCCATGGTGGTTGGGTCAAAGGCGCCGTTTGCACGGCAATCCTCGATCACGGTCTGGAAGACGCCCGAGTAGGAGGAATCTGGCAGGACTGCCAAAGTCTCGGCTTCCTTGCCATCTGGGCCCCACATCTTGCCGCCGAGGCGGATCATTGCTGGCATCGAAGCATCAACGATCACATCCGAAGGGACATGCAGGTTGGTGATGCCCTTGTCGGAATCGACCATGGCAACCGCTGGGCCCTCTTCAAGTCCCTTGGCGATCAGCTTCTCCACACCGGCGCGCACGTCGTCGGAGAGCTCGTCCAGTCCGGCGATGATGGCCGCCAGGCCGTTGTTCGGGTTCAGGCCGGCTGCTGCCAGCTCGTCGCCGTAGGTCTCGAAGAGTTCGGCGAAGTACGCCTTGACGACGTGTCCGAAGATGATTGGGTCCGAAACCTTCATCATGGTGGCTTTCAGGTGTGCCGAGAAGAGCACTCCTTCTTCCTTGGCGCGGGCCACTGCGTTCTTCAGGAATTCGGACAGTGCCGCCACGTGCAGGACGGTGCCGTCGATGACTTCGCCTTCGAGGACCTTGAATGGCTTCTTCAGAACCTTGACTTCTCCGTCTTCGCCCACGAAGCGGATGGAGATGCTCTTGTCCTTGTCGATGACGACGGACTTCTCGTTCGAGGCGAAGTCATCGGCGGACATGGTGGCGACATTGGTCTTCGAGTCGGCTGCCCAGGCACCCATGGAGTGCGGGTACTTGCGTGCGTAGTTCTTCACGCTCAACGGCGCACGGCGGTCCGAGTTGCCTTCGCGCAGCACAGGGTTCACTGCCGAGCCCTTGAGCTTGTCGTAGCGTGCGCGGACGTCGGTGTCCTCATCCGAGGATGGGTTTTCCGGGTAATCCGGAAGCGCGTAGCCGGCTGCCTGGAGCTCGGCGATGGCGACCTTCAGCTGCGGGATGGAAGCCGAGATGTTCGGCAGCTTGATGATGTTTGCCTCTGGGGTCTTGGCCAAATCGCCAAGCTCTGCCAGGGCATCGGAGATGCGCTGTTCCTCGGCGAGGTAGTCCGGGAAGGTGGCGATGATGCGTCCTGCCAGCGAAATGTCGCGGGTCTCAAGTTCAACACCGGCGGTCGACGCGAAGGCCTCCACGATCGGCAGGAACGAGTGGGTTGCCAGCATCGGGGCTTCGTCGGTGTGGGTGTAAATAATCTTGGCCATAGGTGTGGCGTCTCCCTGAACGTCGTGCGGAAGCGGGCTAACCGCCCTAAACTCAACGTTCCAAACTTACCTGATTTTGGCCTGCACCACACTTTTGGGTGCCCAGATTTCCCCGGGCAGCACAGCGTTTAGCCCCGAAATGCCGGGATGAATGGCGGTAGAGCAGTTCGTCACATTTAAGTTAATGCGCAATAACTCAAAGCGGGCTATGGCGTCTTTTCGGCGCTCGGAGCGGGCAATGAAGCGATTTGCGCCAGACCCAGTACCGCCTTCTCAAAAAGTTCAGCAGGCTTTGAATCAATTCCCGCCCGTTCTTCATGGGCGAAACATTGCCACGCAACGCGCCAGGTAGTCGCCAGCATTTCGGCAAGCAGCAGGGCTTGGATCGAATCCAGCAGCTCGCGGTCAATCAACGATTGGCTCAGCGCTACGACCAGTTCCTGCTCACGCCGCGTGGCGATCATGAGCAGCTTCGGATCCTGCAGCATGAGCCTTGAGATCCTGCGGAATTCATGGTGCCTGACTTCAACGCTGAAGTGCCCGCGGCACACTTCGAGCAGTGCGTGAAAAATTTCTGCGGCGGAGCTTCCCGGGGTCATTTCGGCGGCGACGAGCGCGTTGATCAGTTCTCGCTGGCCCGGAACTATAGCGGATTCCTTGGAATCGAAATAGCGGAAGAAGGTGCGGTCCGAGATCCCTACGCGTTCGGAGATCCGCGCCACCGTGATGGCCTCTAGCCCCAAGCTTTCGACAAGGTCGAGGGTCGCGGCCTGAATCTCCCGTTTGGTCGCGGCTTTGCGTTCGTCACGAATTCCCATTGCGCTCCCCCTGTCATTCTGCGTGCATTTATCGTCCCATGACCGCACGGCGAAAACTTATTTCCTGTCACAGTCTGCCAGTTCTTCTTACGAAATTCTGTCACTCTGTGACAGAATTTGAAAGTTGACATCACCTAGAAAGAGGAATCCGTGACTTCCGAGCGCACCGAAATCAAGGCCGAGTCCGCCCCTCCGCGGCCTGAGAAACCCGAACTGACCACGAAACAGCTCACCGGAATCATCGGCGCACTGGCACTTGCCGCCTTCCTGATGATCCTCAATGAGACCGTGCTGACCGTGGCGTTGCCCGGAATCATGTCCGACATGAATATTTCGGCGGCGGCCGGCCAATGGCTCACCACCGGATTCCTGCTCACCATGTCCGTGGTCATTCCCACCACCGGCTTCCTGCTGCAGCGTTTCAGCACCCGCTCGCTGTTCATCTTCGCGCTGTCCAGCTTCTTCATCGGCACGCTGCTCGCCATCTTCGCCCCGAGCTTTGCCGTCTTGCTTGCCGCCCGAATCATCCAGGCTATTGGTACCGCGATCGTTTTGCCGTTGCTGATGACCACCACCTTGACGCTGATTCCAATGCACAAGCGCGGCGCGGTGATGGGCCTGAACTCCATCGTGATCTCCGTCGGACCGGCAGTCGGCCCAACCGTATCCGGCGCGATCGTCCATGCTTGGGGATGGCACTACATCTTCGTCCTGATGGCCCCGCTATCGATGATCATCCTGGCCTTGGGCATCATCTTCCTCAAGCTTCCCTCGAATACGCGCAAACTTCCCGTTGACGTGATCTCCGTGATTCTTTCCGCGCTTGCATTCGGTCTGCTGGTTTACGGAATCTCCACCATCGACAAGGCCAGCGAAAACATGCTGCTCACCGTGGCAACCTTCGCCATCGGCTTGGTCTCCCTGGCCCTATTTATCAGGCGCCAGATTCGCTTGACCCGCGAGGGCAAGGAATTGCTGAACCTCACCCCGTTCACCTCGCGAACCTTCACCTTCGCGATTCTGATGATCATGATCGCCTTCGGCACCTTGCTCGGCTCGATCATGATGGTTCCGATCATCCTCGAATCCGGCAAGGGCATCAGCTCCCTGGCAATCGGCATGATGCTGCTGCCGGGCGGCCTGGCCCAGGCCATCGTTTCGCCCATCTTTGGTCGCATCTACGACAGGCACGGACCACGCCCGGTGCTGATCCCCGGTGCCATCATGCTCGCGCTGGGACAGTGGATGTACGTTTCGGTCACCACCGAGACCGAGCTATGGATGTTCATGCTCAGTCACAGCGTCTTCTCGATTGGCCTGGCACTGCTCATGACCGGCTTGATGTCTTCGGCCATGGCCTCGGTGAATCCACGCCTCTACGGCCACGGCTCGGCCATCTTCAACACCGGCCAGCAGCTCGGCGGTGCCATCGGCACCACCATCTTCATCACCGTGCTGACGGCGCTCTCAAACGCCAAGCTCCAAGAGGGCGCCGAGCTTGCCGAAGCCTTGTTTGCCGGCGCCCACGCTGCCTTCATCGTTGGTGCGTTGCTCGGCACGGCCGGCGTGGTGCTTTCCCTCTTCGTGACGGTTGAAAAGCGCGGCTAGCCACGATTGCCCGAAGCGCGGGCAAAATTGCGCGGGGTTCAGCAGCCAGTGGCTGCGGAACCCCGCGCTCTTTTAACGATTGCCTTCACTTCGGCCGCACCCCGCCCCGCACAGCAAATTTACGATCCAGTCAAAAGATTGTTGAACAATCTCTATTTTTGGTGCATGCTTAGATAAACGGCACAGCGAGACGGGGATCACAAATGACATGCATCGACCTGAATTCCGACGTAGGCGAATCCTTTGGCAATTGGGTTATGGGCGACGATGCGGCCATTTTCAGATCCGTCTCCTCGGCCAACGTAGCTTGCGGCTTCCATGCAGGGGACCCCACCGGCATTGCGCAGACCTGCCGCGCTGCAGTCTCCGCGGGCGTCACCATCGGTGCACATGTCGGATATCGCGATCTTGCCGGGTTCGGTCGTCGATTCCTCGACTGCTCCGCTACCGAACTCGCCGATGACGTGCTCTACCAGCTGGGCGCACTGCAGAGCTTGGCCCGAGCTGCGGGATCCAGCATCAAGTACGTCAAGCCGCACGGCGCCCTCTACAACACCATCGTGCACCATGAGGTCCACGCTCAAGCCGTCATCGACGCCATTAAAGCGTTCGGCGACGATCTTCCGGTGCTGCTCTTGCCCGGTTCGGTGGCACTGGCCAAGGCCGAGGCCGCCGGGCTGCGTCCGGTCGCCGAAGCCTTTGCAGACCGCAACTACACCCCCGAGGGCACCCTGGTCTCGCGCCGCGAGGCGAACGCCGTGCTCCACGACTCCGTGCTGGTCACCGAAAACATGATCCGCCTGGCCACCGAGGGGACCATCAAGGCGGTGGACGGTTCGATTATCCTGATGCCAGCCGAGTCGATCTGCGTGCACGGCGATACCGCAGGATCGGTCGCGATGGCGGCCGCGGTCCGCGCCGGACTTGAATCGGCCGGCGTGCAGATCAAGAGCTTCGCATGAGCATCACCGCGGTACACGCCGCCGGAAGCCACGATGTGCTCGTCGAATTGGATGATCTCGAATCCGTCCTTTCCCTCGACGCCCTGTTGCAGGCCCAACCGTTGCCTGGGCAACGCGACGTCCTAGCTGCCGCCGCGACGCTCATGGTGAAATTCGAAAACGTCGAACAGGCCCGGCAGGCCAGGCAGCTGTTGCCCAAGCTGACATTGAACACGGCAGCGGCAACTACGGGCAAACTTGTCACCATCGAGGTCTATTACGACGGTGCGGATCTGGAAACCGTCGGGGAGCTCACCGGCCTTGGGGCCCAGGGAGTTATCAACGCGCATACCGGCCAGCAGTGGCGTGCGACGTTCGGCGGATTCGCGCCCGGTTTCGCCTATCTTCTGGGAGAAAACACCGACCTGCAGGTTCCCCGCCGCGAGAGCCCCCGCACCCAGGTGCCCACCGGTTCCGTGGCCCTCGCCGGTGAGTACTCGGCCGTTTACCCACGCCAGTCCCCCGGCGGATGGCAACTGATCGGCCATACCAATGTCGCGCTGTGGGATCTGGGTCGAGAAAATCCGGCGCTCATCCGCCCGCAGGACCGTGTGCAGTTTATTGCCTCACGCCAAGCGCTGACCGTGAAAACGGCGGCCTCGGCCGCTACCGAAACCGAAGCTCCAACGGGTACCGGATTGGCCATTCTCGATTCGGGTTTGCAGAGCCTGCTCCAGGACACCGGCCGGCAGGGCTTTGGCGGGCTCGGCGTACCGGCCAGCGGCGCCGCCGATCTCGCCTCCTTGCATCAGGCAAATCGGCTGGTTGGAAATACGGCCGATTCTGCCTGCATCGAAAACCTGACCGGTCGGATGAGCCTGCTCGCCCACGGCGACCAGGTCCTTGCGGTGTGCGGAGCCGAAGCGAGGCTGGTCATCACTCCGGCGGCCGGCGACGACCTCCGTGCCGAACGCGAGGTTTGCATGGACGCGCCCTTCGCCTTGCTGGACGGCGAGCGCCTGGATCTGGAGCCCACCGGGAACGGATTGCGCAGCTACCTTTCGATTCGAGGCAAGATCCAGCTGCCCCGAATTCTGGGTTCGCTGTCCACCGACACGCTCTCCGGGGTGGGTCCGGCTCCACTGATGGATGGAAGCTTCCTGCCGGTATCGCTGCCGGAGAACCTGCAAATCGTGGGACAGGGCGAACCGAGCACCCTGCCCCGGCCAGATGCCGAGGGCTGCTATGTTCTGCGCGTCCAGGCTGGCCCGCGCGATGACTGGTTCGGCCCCGCCGGACTGCCGAAACTACTGGACCAGCGCTGGCTGGTCACCAGCGAGTCCAACCGCATCGGCGTGCGGCTGGGCGCGGAAGGGGACGCCAGCGCGCTTGAACGCGTTCGGTCCGGCGAGCTTTCCAGCGAAGGCGTCGCGCTCGGCTCCTTGCAGGTACCTCCCTCGGGATTGCCAGTGCTGTTCCTGGCCGATCACCCGGTCACCGGCGGCTACCCGGTGATCGCCACGGTCATCGCCGAGGATCTATCCGCCGCGGCACAGTTGCCGCCAGGCTCACAGCTTCGTTTTGAACTTTCCGAATCCACCCCAAGCACCGAAGGATCCCAGGCATGAAAAAGGTCTTGATCGCCAACCGCGGCGAAATCGCTGTTCGTATTGCCCGCGCCGCAGCCGACGCCAATTTGGTATCGGTTGCCGTCTATTCCGATCCCGATGCGGATGCCCTGCATGTGCGCCGGGCCGATGAAGCCTACGCGCTGGGTGGGACTTCGAGTGCCGAAACCTATCTGGATATTTCCAAGATCATCGCCGTTGCCAACCGCTCCGGGGCCGACGCGGTCCACCCGGGCTATGGGTTCCTTTCGGAGAACGCCGGCTTTGCCCGCGCAGTCATCGAGGCCGGGCTGATCTGGATCGGCCCAACCCCTGAAGCTATTGAGCTATTGGGCAATAAGGTGACGGCGCGCGAAATTGCGGTACGCGCCGGTGCCCCGCTGGTGCCCGGTACCGATGCACCCGCGGCCGACGCATCCGAGGTGCGCGCCTTCGCCGAGAAGCATGGCGTGCCGGTAGCCATCAAGGCGGCGTTCGGAGGCGGCGGACGCGGGTTGAAGGTTGCGCGCACCATGGAAGAAATCGAGGACGCCTTCGAATCGGCGGTCCGTGAAGCCACCGTCGCCTTCGGCCGCGGCGAGTGCTTTGTGGAGCGATTCCTGGACAAGCCGCGCCACGTCGAGGCACAGGTTCTCGCCGATACGCACGGCAATGTCATCGTGGTGGGTACTCGCGATTGCTCGTTGCAGCGCCGTCACCAGAAACTCGTCGAAGAAGCGCCAGCCCCATTCCTCTCGGATGAGCAGCGTGCCAAGATCCACGAGTCGGCCAAGGCCATATGCCGGGAGGCAGGCTACGTAGGCGCAGGAACCGTCGAATACCTGGTTGCGCCGGACGGACTCATCTCCTTCCTGGAAGTTAATACCCGTTTGCAGGTTGAGCATCCCGTTAGCGAGGAGACTGCCGGAGTGGACCTGGTCATCGAACAGTTCCGGATCGCCGAGGGCAAAGAACTGTCTTTGAAGGAAGATCCGCAGCCGGTAGGCCATGCCTTCGAATTCCGCATCAACGCCGAAGATCCGGCCCGTGGTTTCCTGCCCGGCCCGGGGACCATCACCCGGTTCGAGGTCCCTACCGGCTCCGGAATTCGTGTCGATGCCGGGGTGCGCAGCACCTCGAATATTCCCGGGCAATATGATTCGCTGATGGCTAAGCTGATCGTGCATGGTGCGACTCGCGAGCAGGCTCTGCGCCGCGCCCAGGTGGCTCTGGCGGAGTTCACCATCGAGGGTGTTCCCACGGTTTTGCCCTTCCACCGGGCCGTCGCCAAGCATCCAGACTTCACCGCCGAGCAAGGCTTTAAGGTCTACACCACTTGGATCGAATCGGACTTCGCCGAGGAACTGGCAAATAGCGAGGAAATCGCCACCACGTCCGTCGGCGGTGAGCGTGAAGTGCTCACCATCGATCTAGACGGCAAGGCGATGGCGTTGGGCCTGCCTGCCGCGCTGGTGCACGCCATCCGCCACGGTGGTTCCGCCTCGGATGGGGCAGGCGGAGGCGAGGCTTCGGTGGTCGACGCCGACGCACTGCTGTCCCCCATGTCCGGAAATCTGGTCTCTTTCTCGGTCGAGGACGGAACCCCGGTGGCCAAAGGCCAGACGGTGGCAGTCTTGGAAGCAATGAAAATGGAATCACCGGTCATCGCGCATCGCGATGGAGTCTTCACCGCGGCATCGTTTAACCCGGGACAGGCAATTAATCGTGGTGAGTCATTGGGAAGCATTGCTTAGCCAATGCGGGATTCTGCGAAGCACTGGCTAGATTAGAGGAATGAGCGTGAACGAGATCTACACTTCGATTCCGCTGGGCAGCGGATCCACCCATGCGCATACCAGCACCTGGGTGGCCTCGACGTTGCGCCAAGAAATCGCCCAGGGGCGGCTGTTGCCAGGCTCTAAGCTGTCGGAGCAGGCGCTGGCCGACGCGCTGGGAGTCTCACGTAATACCCTCCGCGAGGGGTTCACGCTCTTGGACAGTGAATTGATCATCACGCGAATTCCAAACCGTGGAGTGTTCGTGTCGTCCCCGGGTGCCGCAGACATCCGTGAGATCTACGCGGTGCGTCGCACCATCGAACCCGCAGCGCTTGCGTGGGGGCCCGCTTTGGATGTCCCGGCACTGGCCCAGGCGATCGTCGAGGCGCGCGCCGCGGCCAAAGCGCATGACGTTCCGGGCATGGCTGATGCCAATCAACGCTTTCATGAGTCCGTGGTGCGAGCCACCGGGAGCGTTCACTTGCTCGAACTCATGGGCCGAATTCTCGCCAAAATGCGCTTGGTCTTCCATTCGATGAGTGATGCCCCAGATTTCCATTCGCACTATGTGGAACGAAACGCTGCACTTGTTGAATTGCTGGCCTCCGGCCAACGGAACGAAGCAGCCCAAACCCTACTGGGCTACCTGGATACCGCGGAAGCCGAACTTCTCGACCATTACGAGTCATCTCAAAAGATCTAGGAGCGCTATGCCTGAGTCTTCTTTGCCTGCATTGGCCGAAACGATTGCACGTCGAGCCCACGAAGGGCAAAACGATAAGTCAGGCGCGGATTACATTATGCATCCTGCTCGCGTGGCGGCCAACGTTAGTGAACAAGGCGGTAGCGAAGCGGCTATCGCTGCGGCCTGGCTACACGACGTCCTTGAAGATTGCGCGGTCACTTCCTCGGATCTTCGGTCTACTGGGATTCCGCAGCAGGTCATCGATGCTGTCATTTCGGTGACCAAACGCGAAGGGGAGAAAATCGAAGATTATTGTGCCCGGGTCCGGGCAAACCCCATCGGGCTCATGGTCAAGTACGCCGACCTCGCGGACAACACCTCCCCGGAACGCACTGCGCTGCTTGAGGACGCGGTACGAACCCGGTTGGCGGAAAAGTACGCGTACGTCCACTCATTGCTGGCGAGCTAAGTGCGTCTGCGCCTGGTCGTCCAGTCCTGAGGTATACCAGGTTATGGGACCGGCATAGCCGGTCGTAGATTAATGTCCGGGCTGTGCCGATGACTCGGTGTGCGAAAATCCCTAACCAAAAACTGTCCTCAATACGGTTGCAGAGGCCCCTAGCCGTGCTCGCGAATACGCTGTTTCGTTGAAAATCTGCACGGCATTTTCTCTTCACATGATCCGTGAAGCGCGTAGCATCGAAGTACTAGGTGGGAAGGACCGTGCCGACATGTTTGAGAAATTCACCGATCGAGCACGGCTTGTCGTTGTCTTGGCACAGCAAGAAGCCACTGCTCGAAACGACGACCATTTAGGCACGGAGCATTTCCTGCTCGCTCTGGTGCGAGAACCTGCTGGTATTCCTGCCAAAACTTTTGAGGCCCTGAACATCTCCTACGAAAATGTGCGCGAGCAGGTCAACGCGTTGGCAGGCAACGAGAAGTCCGGAATTACTGGCGAGCTGCCGATCACCAAGCATGTAAAGAAGCTCTTAGAGCTATCGCTGCACGAGGCCAAAGAGCTAGGCCATGACTTGGTCGACACCGAGCATCTCTTATTGGGGCTGCTTCGCGGTAGCGAAGGCATCGCGTCCAAAGCCTTCAAAAGGTTGGGAACCACTCCCAACCGAATTCGCCAGGAACTCATTAGGCTCTGGTCTGGTAATTCTGGTGAATCTCAAACCGGCAGCTAAGCCGGTCCTTCCAGCACTTGGGTGATCGCCACCTCATCATGCCTTGGGCCCAGCGTTCTGTTTGGAGAGTATCGTTAGAAACGGCTAGCAGGTCAATTAGTACGTGGCCAGAGCAACTTGAGTGGAGTTTGTCCGCCACGGATACTGCATATTTTCCTTGCGCCGATGCTGCGACGGACCGAAGCAGCCATTCTTTGGTTCATTTTCCGAAAGGACAAGACTTGAAACTGCCTGTAGCCGAACTACACATCCATTTGGAAGGTTCGTTAGAGCCCGAAACGATTTTTGCCCTTGCCGCCAAAAATCGGATCGCTCTGCCCTACCAGTCGGTGGAGGAGCTGCGGGAGCAGTACGATTTTAACAACCTTCAGTCCTTCCTTGATCTTTTCTACGCGAATATGGCCGTGCTGCGCACCAGCGAAGATTTCCATGAAATCACTCGCGCCTACCTGCAGCGAGCACACGATTCTGGTGTTCGTCACGTTGAACTGTTCTTTGATCCCCAAGCACATTTGGAACGCGGGCTGACACTGTCCGACGTGATTTCCGGAATCAGTGCTGGTCTTGATGAAGCCAAGCAGCGTTGGGGCATGACTCATAAGCTCATTGCCTGTTTCTGGCGACACGCCCCGGCAGCCTCTGCCATGGAAATCCTGCAGCTGATTGTTTCCGAAAAGCATGAGATCGACGGAATCGGACTGGACTCTTCCGAGCTTGGATTCCCTCCTGAGCTCTTTACTGAGGTCTTCGCTTACGCCCGCGAGCACGGCTTGCATCTGGTGGCCCATGCGGGCGAGGAAGGGCCAGCTGACTATATCCGTCAGGCCTTGGACCTGTTGCGGGTTGAGCGCGTTGATCACGGCATCCGTTGCTTGGAGGACCCTGAGCTCGTGACACGCTTGGTCAATGAACAGATGCCGCTGACGGTATGTCCTTTTTCGAATGTGCGATTGCGTGCAGTGGATACCCTGGCAGATCATCCGTTGCCTCAGATGCTCGAAGCTGGGCTGAAGGTTTCCATCCATTCGGATGATCCTGCCTATTTCGGCGGCTATATGGATGCCAACTTTTCGGCCATCACCGAACAATTCTCCTTGACTGCCTCGCAGCTGGCTACGCTGGCCCGGAATTCCTTTGACGGATCTTTCCTCGAAGCGGGAGAAAAAGCGGCTCGCGTAGCCGAGGTTGATGCGTGGCTCGAATTACAGGCGGACGCGGAGCCGCGTTAATTAGAAGTGCCGCGATTCCTTGGGGATGGAATCGCGGCACTGGACTCAACAGGTACTCGTACTTTGGGGGTTACGGCACCTGATACATCGAGTCCCTGGCATCGGTGATTAACATATGCCCGGGGGCGTGTCCGATAGCCAGCACAGGACGGGATTCCATGACAGCGGCTTGTGGGGTCACGCCGCATGCCCAAAAAATTGGAATGGTTCCGTCCGGAATGGTGAGTGCATCTCCGAAGTCTGGTTTGCCCAGATCCGTGATGCCTATTTCTTCGGGATTGCCCACGTGAACCGGGGCTCCGTGTACCGCTGGGTAGCGGGAAGTGATACGCACGGCGTCCGCTACCTGAGAAGCCGGTATTGGACGCATGGAGACGACCATCGGTCCGGAAATACTCCCGGCCGAGGCGCTGCGAATGTTCGTCTTGTACATAGGCACGTTCACACCTTGGTCGATGTGGGCAACGCCTATGCCATTTTCAATCAGGGCCGCTTCGAAGGTGAATGAACACCCCACGATGAAAGTCACCAGATCATCTCGCCAATACTCGCTCAGATCCGTAGGTTCGGCTATTTTCTGGCCGTTTTGGTAGACCGTGTATTTCGGAAGATCGGTGCGAATATCGCCATCGGGCAGTAATTCGTTGCTCGTCTGGCCCGCTTCCAGTACCCCTAGAATCGGGCAAGACTTCGGGTTGCGCTGGGCAAAGAGTAGTACCTCAAAGGCCAGCTCGCGTGGCACGATGATCAGATTCGCTTGGGCATATCCGGCAGCATACCCAGCGGTGGGTACGCTCAGTCCTTGCCGAAAGAGTTTACGGGCTGCTGACGGGGCCATACTGGCACGTTCGTCGCGATGTGGTTCGAGCGGGATCATGAAGTTCTCCTAGATCTCAGACGCGAGCTCAGGCCCACATTTTTGACAGGCCAGTGAGCGACATCCATCCGAGGTAAATGGTCAAGAGCCAAGTCAAGGCGCCAATAATCAACAGCCATGCCGGGTACTTGTAGTCGTTCAGCAAGTCTCGGCGGCGCCAAGCCACCCACAACAGGACCGCAAAGCCAACGGGGAGGATCAATCCGTTGAAGGCGCCGGCGAAGATCAACAAGGTCTGTGGGGCTTGGCCCAGGAATAGGTAGATTGCGGCGCATACGGCGATGAACGCCACAGTGATCAGATTTCGTGTGCGTTCTTTGGTCACCGATTTGGTGACGAAGGAAACCGAGGTGTAGGCGGCTCCGATGACGGAAGTCAACGCGGCGGACCAGAGGATGACGCCGAAGGTGCGTAGTCCAATATCTCCGGCTGCTGCGCCGAAGGCCTCGGCGGCCTTGTTGTCGCTGGTCAAGGCCACGCCACCGGCAACGACGCCGAAGATGGCGAGGAACAACAATACTCGCATGACACCTGTGACGATGATGCTGACAACCGAGATGCGGCTAACGGCCTTGACATGCTCGACGCCCGAAGTGCCGGAGTCAATCATGCGGTGCGCACCGGCATAAGTAATGTAGCCACCGACGGTGCCGCCGATCAGCGTTGTAATGACCAAGAAATCTATGTTTTCCGGCATCACGGTGTTCTTCAGCGCTTCGCCAACCGGCGGGGCAGCAATGATTGCAACGTAGAGCATCAACAGGATCATGATCGCCCCGAGGAGTACCACGATCCGGTCCAGTGCCATGCCGGCTTTCTTCGATAGGAAGATGAGAATGGCGATTGCCGCTGAAATTGCGCCACCTATTTTTGGGTCAACGCCCATCATCGCGTTCATGCCAAGACCGGTGCCGGCAATATTGCCAATGTTGAAGACCATGCCACCGATAAATACCAGCGCTGCAAGGAACCAGCCGACGCCGGGAAGCACCTTGTTGCCCAATTCCTGGGCGCGCATTCCGGAGACTCCGATAACTCGCCAGACGTTCAGCTGAACTGCGATGTCTACCAAGATCGAAACGACGATCGCGAAGGCGAAGGACGCTCCTAGCTTGACCGTAAATTCCGAGGTCTGGGTGATGAACCCCGGCCCGATTGCGCTTGTTGCCATGAGGAACATGGCGCCCATAAGGGCTGTGCGCCGTGCCCTACTGCTGAGCTGCGGCTGAGTCTCTGAATGTGCCATGGTTCCATCCATTACAGGTTGCGGTGACTGCGGTCACAAGTCTTGGTGACTCACAGAAGAATACAGGTTGTTCAACAATCTGCACAAGAGGTTGTTCAACAATCCTCTTCCCGGATTTTCCAGAGACCGCGATTGACCTGCAACTGCGTACCCAAACATTGGCACAAGAATTCTTAAAATACGACACCTCGACCCGCAAAAAAACAACTTCAGGGCTTTTGCGAGCCGAGGTGCCGCGCGAGCATGACTAGCCCTGACGCGCTTTCATCCTTGGATTCTTCTTGTTGATCACAAAGACCCTGCCGCGACGGCGGACCACTTGAGCACCGGGCACCTTCTTCAGTGCTCGGATTGAATTTCTAACCTTCATACGCTTTCACCTCTTCCCCATATATCCGACTCCTCCTGATCTGGCCCAGTTGCACTCGAAGCGCCATGCAGGGCCAGAAGCTGTTCATCGCTTAGTTCGCAGGATTCCAAAAGCGCCCTGACCTCAGCTTCACAATGCTCCGAGCCGGTCAATTCCAGATGAGTGCACGCGACGTCGCTTTCCCATGCCCCGGTTGATTCCATCCAGACCCGTGGCCCCGTACCGGTGAGCGCAACGCGTACTCCGGGGCAGCTTGCCATCCAGAGCGTCCCGCGAACGCACATGCAGGTTGCGACAACCTCCGGCAGCACCTCGCGGAAACGGTCGGCATCAAGTGGTCGCTCGACTCTGATGAGAATTTTTGAATCTGCAATCTCCGAAGCACCCGCACCCTGGGAGAAATGGCCGGGGCGAGACCTACGAAGGGCTTCGTGCTGGTCGTAATCGCCCAGAACAACTTCGCCTGCGCCTGAATTGAGCACCGCATGCGGCGCTAATTCCGCGATCAGCCTCGCCCCATGCTCGTATTGCTCACCGGAAGTTTTTAGATGCTCAGCCGATTCGCCAAGAAGCTCTACGCTCACCCCTTCAACGAGCATCAGGCTATCGGCCAGCGCGAGTTCGCGGATCAGGAACTCCCCTGCGGTTCGCTCATCATTTGGCATGGCGTTGAAGCCTGATTCCCACAGGGTCCGTCGATCCCAAAACTGGTCTTCCGTCGCGGCCGGGTCCAGCGCGAGGACCACGTGGTCGATTGTGACCCCACGCCCCGCAAGGTCGGAACGCACTATGTCCAAGACCTGATCACTATGCCAAGTAGCCGGCAGCAGTTGGATCACCACGGCATCTTCGCGCCCAGGTAGCAGGCGCAACAGCGTCGGGAGAATTTCAAAGCGCACAGCGCAGCCTATGCAGCCGTGCTCGAGTACGGATTCGGCGCGCTCGGTAGCATTATGCTTTCCTTCAACGCGGCGCAGAACGCGATTGCCCTCTAGCAGATCGTGGCCGATGACCAGCGCCTCGGGATATTTCCCAAGCAGTCGACTGACGGCGACATCTCGGCAGTGGACTTCCAAAGATGAGACAAAAATAAGCTTCATAAGGCTCGAGCTTACATGAGAATGATTCTCAATATAAATAACGAATACTTAGTGTTAACCGGCAGCGGGCCGCCAAATCATCAATGATTGATGATTTGACGGCCCGCACCGTGGAAATTTCCTAGTGGAAGAAGTGACGCGCTCCGGTGAAGTACATGGTGATGCCAGCAGCATTCGCCGCGGCGATAACTTCCTCATCACGAACCGAACCACCAGGCTGAACGACAGCCTTCACTCCGGCGTCAAGCAAGATCTGCAGGCCATCGGCGAACGGGAAGAACGCATCCGAGGCGGCAACGGCGCCTTCGGAACGTTGTTCAGAAGCGGAGCCGTCAACGTTTTCCGCGCCCCCGGCGGCATCTGCACCGGATTCAACCTTCACGCCGAGGGTGTTGGCGCGCTCGACCGCAAGCTTGCACGAGTCGACGCGGTTGACCTGGCCCATGCCGATACCCACGGCTGCACCGTCCTTGGCGATAAGAATTGCGTTCGACTTCGCCGCACGCACCGCACGCCAAGCGAAGGCAAGATCTGCCAGCGTCTTCTCGTCGGCAGCTGCGCCGGCTGCAAGGGTCCAGTTCGCCACGTCGTCACCGGCAGCAGTGATCTTGTCACTGGCCTGCACCAGCATGCCGCCGGAAACCTGACGGAACTCGTTTGCGTTGCGCGCGTAGCCCTCTGGCAATGCCAGCAGGCGGATGTTCTTCTTGGCCGAGAGGATCTCTACTGCTTCTGGTTCGAAGTCCGGTGCGATGACCACCTCGGTGAAGATGCCCTTGACCGTGTCGGCCATTGCTTTGGTCACCGTGCGGTTAGCGGCGATGACACCGCCGAAAGCCGACACCGGATCGGTGGCATGCGCCTTGGCATGGGCCTCGGCGATTGGATTGGCCGCCTCCGGGGAAGCGACCGCAACACCACAGGGGTTGGCGTGCTTGATCACTGCCACCGCGGGCTGCTCAAAATCGAAAGCGGCGCGCAGCGCCGCATCGGCATCCACGTAGTTGTTGTAGCTCATCGGCTTACCGTGCAGCTGGTCCGCCTGAGCGATACCGGCTGGGGCCGCTTCATCAACGTACAGGGCTGCCTGCTGGTGCGGGTTTTCACCGTAGCGCAGGGCTTCGGCACGCTGCAGGGCTACGCCTGCGTAGGCTGGCCAGTCGATAACACCGTCGCCGTCCTCGTCAAGGAACTGGCTGGCGGTCCAAGAAGCCACTGCGGTGTCGTATGCCGCGGTATGGGCGTAGGCCTTCGCTGCCAGACGCTGACGGGTCTTCAGATCGAAGCCGCCCTCTGCGGCGGCCTCGACGACCTTGGAGTAGAAGGTTGGGTCCACCACGATGGACACGGCTGCGTGGTTCTTCGCGGCCGAGCGGACCATGGCAGGTCCTCCGATATCGATCTGCTCGACAACCTCATCCTGGCTGGCTCCCGAGGCTACGGTCTGGACGAATGGGTAAAGGTTCACCACGACTAGATCGATCTGCTCGATATCCATGGCGGACAGGGTGTCCATATGTTCGCCCACGCGACGGTCGGCGAGGATGCCGCCGTGGATGCGCGGGTGCAGGGTTTTCACACGGCCATCGAGCATTTCCGGGGAGCCGGTTACCTGCTCTACCTCGGTGACTGGAATCCCTGCTGCCGCGATCTTCTTGGCGGTGGAACCGGTGGAGACCAACTGCACGCCAGCTTGGTGCAGTCCGGCGGCCAGTTCCTCCAGGCCAGTCTTGTCGTATACGGAAATCAAGGCGCGGCGGATGGCCACACGATCCAAGACGGTCTTACTCACGAAAATGCTCTCCCGGCGGTGAGATGAAAAGGGGCGGGCAACCAATGGTCGCCTTTCCTATTCTAGCGCCGGAAGCAGGCGATTCTTCAGTTCATGTCAGCGCTACTGAACTGGTTGCTCCAGCTGCGGGAAATGCTCGACGAGCTGCTGCGGTGTCAGGCAGAGTTCGAGCAGTTTTTCTGCATGATCGTCGTCGGCAACATAGGCGACCAAGTCGACTTTTGTCCGTTCGTTCAGCTCCTCACGCAATGACTGAGCGACGGCAACGAGGGTGTGATAATAACGCTTAATTGTGCTCTCCCACCCTTCGCGGGTAGCTAGATCCGTCATCGCATCTGACCAGATTTGCGCGGCCGGGTCTTGGCATAGATCGATTGCGGACCAATGCCAATCGCTCGGTTCCCACTTATCTGAGTAGAAACTGTCGCCATCGTCTTCTTCGAGATCTGCCTCGATGGCGCTCAGGACGGCATCGAGATCTTCGCTGTCCTCGTCCGCGTCGGTCTCATCCGCGGAGTCTTGCAACTCATCCTCGGATTCGGTGACATGCTCAACGCTGAGCTGCCCCTGAACCTCAGCGTCCGAACGATCCTCGTAGTTGTCGTCCTCGTCGAGATCTTCGCCGCGTTCCACCAGTAAGTCCCGAGATTCGCTTTGGCGATCGCGTTCGAGCGCTTCAACAGAATTTAATGCCAGCAGCGGCATAGCGATGTTCTCGCTCTCCGAGGTGCTGACCCCATGCAGGGCAATGGCATAGAAGTTCTGTTCCGGGTGTTCGGCAATCACTTCCGCCGCGTGTCGAAGGGCAGCCACCCGTATCGCCTCTTCGAGAGCGGTCCAATCTACTCCCATGACCAGAGAATACTCCCTTCTGGCCACGCGCAACAGGCCTTGACGAAGCGGTGCAAAAGGCGTAATGAGGTGCGCTGAAGCTACAGGTTTCGGTATGCTTCGACGCGAAGCGTGCCGCACTTTATGTGGCCAATCCAAGGAAAGGCCAACGACAGTGTCAACTGCCATACTCCCCTCCGGCACGCACATTGTGCAGGAGCTGCCCTTCAAATGGAAGGTGCAAGGCACCATCTTCATCATTGGCGGGCTGGGCTTCATGTTTGATGCCTGGGACGTGACCCTGAACGGTGCGCTCATCCCGTTGGTGGCCGCCGAATGGGGCCTGGACCGCCCCACAGCCGCGTTGCTTGGAACCTCTAACCTGGTGGGCATGGCGCTTGGCGCCTTCCTCTGGGGTGGGATCGCGGACAAATACGGTCGCAAAAATGCCTTCTCACTTACCTTGCTGATGTTTTCGATATTCACCGTGCTTGGCGCGCTCTCCCCTAACTTTGGTTTCTTTGTTGTCTTCCGCTTCCTTGCAGGAGTAGGTCTGGGAGGCTGCATTCCGGTGGACTACGCCCTGGTTGGCGAATTCACCCCGGCAAAACTGCGCGGACGGGTGCTCACGGCAATGGATGGCTGGTGGCCCATCGGCGCGGCGCTGTCCTTCTTCGTTTCCGGGTGGGTTATGGCCACTGCCGAGAACTGGCGCTTGATTCTCGCGGTGATGATCCTTCCGGCCTTCATGGTGTTTCTGGTGCGTTTGAAGATGCCCGAATCCCCGCTGTTCCTGGCGGCCAAGGGACGCGAGGTCGAAGCCCGACAAGTCATCGATGAATTGGTGCAGCGCACCGGTGCCGCACCTCGGGACTACGTCATCGAGGCGGCCCCATCTGGCAAGGGACCACGCTGGTGGGAGCAAGTCGTGGAGCTGTGGCGCTACTCGGCCAAGCTGACGGCAACCAGCTGGCTGTTGTTCGTCACCGTCTTGCTCGTCTACTACCTGGCACTGACTTGGCTTCCCACCATTTTGACCGAAGCCGGCATGGCGCAGTCCGCCTCGTTTTTCGCCACCGCGGTGATGGCCCTGATGGGTCTGGTCGGTGTGCTGATCGCCGCCTTGCTCGTAGAGCGAGTGGGCCGCAAATGGCTGCTCGGCATCTCCGCACCACTGGCGGGGATCGTGCTGATCGTGGTCGCAGTCAGCCTGGATGCACCGGCCACCGCGGTGGCCTGGATTCTGGTGTTCGGCGTTGTGGTCCAGGTGGCGATTCCGGTGTTGTATGCCTACGTCTCCGAGCTGTACCCGACCGAACTGCGCGCCAGTGGCTTCGGCTGGGCCTCAACCATGTCCCGCTTTGCCGCGGGTTTTGGTCCGTTGCTCTTCGCCGCGCTATGGCCGATCGTCGGACTTCCCTGGCTCTTCGCCGGGGCTACCTTCTTGGTGATCCTCGCGGTGTTGTTCATGGCCCGCTTCGCCCCGGAGACCCGCGGGCGCGACCTCCACTAGGAACCGCGCAAGCTAAAGGGAGCATGAATACTTCGTGGTGGACGAGGCGACTTTTTCCTCGCTTACCGAGGTATTGTGAGCTCATGCCTAGGCTCGGAACTGTGCGGCCACTCGGCGTCACGCACCGGGTAGCATTCCCGCTGATTTTCGCGGGCGCCCTGGCGGGAACGCTGGCCTCCTGCAGCGCGGCCACCTGGCCGGATTCGGCCTGCATGCCGCCGGAATTTTCGCTGTCCCACGGGACCGCGCAGCGCGGAGAACCGGTGCAATTTTCGGCACCAGATGCGGATTGCGACCCTCGTTACGGACCCCAAGCCCAGGTGGAAATCAGCATCACCGATGTGCAAGGCAACGAAGTCATCCACACCACCGAATCCATGGGCGATGCCGGGAAGTTCAGCTACACCTTCGAAGTGCCGCAGGACATGGAACTTGGCAAGGCGGCTATCAGCGCCTTTCCGCACGCGGTGGACTGGTGCGATGACACCGGGGTGAACAACCGGATTTACGGCGGGCTGGCTATCGCTCGCGCTTCGTGCAGCATCCCTGTGAAAACCTTAGAGATCATCCGCTAGGCCGGCAAGGAATGCCGCCCCGTGCACCGGGCTTCGGGCCAAGAAGCGAAGGTCCTCGAAACCTTCGGCGGCTAGTGCCGCGCGGAGGCGCTCTTGATAAATGGGCTGGTGCTCGATTACCCCACCGCCGAGCACTATGGGAGCGGAGATTCCCAGCTGGCCGGCGACAACGCACACCTTGGAGACCACAAAGGTGATCGCCTGCTGAAGAATTTCTTCGGCCGCAGCATCCCCCGCCGCAATAGCTTGGAAAACTAGCGGTGCGCACCGAGCCCAGTATTCACGCGAACTTCGCTTGTGGAAGAGCCCAATGAGCTCTTCGGGATTCGCGCACTCGACATGCTCCAGCAACGACGAGGTCAGAGCCGACTCGCGCCGACCTCGGTTGAACTCATCCAGGGCGTGGCGCACCGCCTCTCGGCCAAACCAGTAGCCCGCTGCTTCGTCTCCCAGCAGGTAACCCCATCCCCCGTACCGTGCGGTCTGCCCGGCGGAATTCAGACCCCAAATCGCTGACCCGGTTCCCAGAATGACCGCGATCCCCAGGTCCGATTGCCCGGCGGCCAGGATCAGCCGGGTATCGTGCACCACCCGGACCTCCGCATCCGGAACAAACGGTTCGATGAGCTTGCGCAGCGCCAGGCTATCGGCGTCGGTGTCGATCCCTCCGGCACCTGCAATCACCAAATCAACCTGCGGTTCGCCGAGTTCCGCGAACGCTTCGCGTAGCGCCTGCCGGGCTTCATCCAGGCTGACGTTTTGCACGTTGGCGCTGCCGGTGCGAACCTCTGCAACGATCTGGTCGTCCAGGTAGCGCACCGCGTGCGTTTTTGTTCCACCGATATCGAGCGCGATCAGTCGAAGCGGTACTGATTCACTTGCGTGCGTCGATTCCATGGTGACCTTTGTCTGCCGTCTCTTCGGGCTCTTACCCGGCTTTAGCTTTTCATCGCGCTTGCCCAATGGCCGAGCAAGCAGCCAAACCACCTGCACAGAACGCGATCTTGCAGAACCGTCCACGTGAGAGCGCGGTGGAGAGCTCAACCATTCCGCTTATTGGATAGTCTAAAAGCAAGCTTACTGTTCTCAAGGAACCCTTGTTCCGAGAAAGGCATTCATGCATGATGACATCTCGCTGACCACCGGACGCGTCAAACGCGTCCTCAATGAACGAATCCTTCCCTCGGTGTATTCGGATTCTGTCCCGCTGGAGGTGTCGTGGCATGAGCTGCCAGGTGAACCGATCCCCGCCGTGGAAGGTATTGCCCTTGACTACACGCCGACCCAGGTCGGCGGCGCGTGGGGTGCCGCTTGGGGTACCACCTGGTTCAGGCTTCGCGGACAGATCCCAGAAAGTTGGGCCGGACGCCGCGTGGAGGCGGTCATTGATCTAGGCTTCGATGCCAACATGACCGGGTTCCAGTGCGAAGGGCTGATTTACCGTCCCGACGGGATTACCATCAAGGCGCTGAACCCGCGCAATCAATGGGTTCCGGTCAGCGAGTCAGCCGAAGGCGGTGAACAACTCGAGCTCTTCTTGGAGGCAGCTTCCAATCCGGTGCTCCTGGATTATCACCCGTTCTTGCCCACCGAGCAGGGAGATATCCTTACTTCGTCCCCGCGCAAGCTCTACACCACTCGCCGCATGGATTTAGCGGTCTTCGAACCGGTCGTCCATGATCTGGTCCTCGACCTTGAAGTGCTGCTGGATCTGCAAGCCGAGCTGCCCGACGGTCCACGGCGCATGCAGATTCTGCAGGCGCTGGATAACTCAATGGACGTGCTGGACCTGCAGCGCATCGTTGACACCGCGCAGGCCGCACGCGACCGTCTTTCCCAGGTGCTCGCCGCCCCGGCGGAACACAGCGCCCATCAGATTTCGGCGATCGGCCACTCGCATATCGACTCCGCCTGGTTGTGGCCACTGCGCGAAACCATCCGTAAGGTCTCACGCACCTGTTCCTCCATGGTGGAACTGCTGGATTACGATGATGAGTTCCTCTACGGAATGTCCAGCGCTCAACAATACGCCTGGCTGAAGGAACACCGCCCCGAAGTGTGGGACCGTGTGAAAAAGGCGGTGGCCGACGGCCGTTTCCTCCCCCTAGGGGGCATGTGGGTCGAATCGGACACGGTGATGCCTTCCGGGGAGTCGCTGGTCCGTCAATTCCTCTATGGACAGAAGTTCTTCCGCGACGAATTCGGGATCACCTCGGCCGGAGTGTGGCTTCCGGATTCCTTCGGCTACTCCCCCGCGCTGCCGCAGCTGATGCGCCGGGCAGGCTTTGAATGGTTCTTCACCCAAAAGATCTCCTGGAACCAGCAGAATAAATTCCCGCACCACTCATTCTTGTGGGAGGGAATCGACGGATCGCGAATATTCAGCCACTTCCCCTCCATGGATACCTACAACTCGCAGCTTTCCGGCGAGGAAGTCGCCAAGGCTTCCCGACAATTCCGCGAGTCACGGCTGACCAACAATTCGATCGCCCCGGTGGGCTGGGGCGACGGTGGCGGCGGAACCACGCGCGAGATGACCGGCAAGGCACGCCGCCTGGCAAACCTTGAAGGCAGCGCCACGGTGAAGTGGGAACATCCCAACGACTTCTTCGACCGCGCCCAGCAGGAGTTGCCAAGCCCGCCGGTCTGGGTGGGCGAACTCTATCTTGAGCTTCACCGCGCCACGCTCACCAGCCAGCACCAGACCAAACAGGGGAACCGGCGCACCGAGCAGCTGCTGGTAGAAGCCGAACTATGGGCGGCCACCGCCGCCATCTATGCCGGCGCCGAATACCCCTACGAGCGGATCGACGCGCTATGGCAGACGGTATTGCTGCACCAGTTCCACGACATCCTTCCGGGTACCTCGATCGCCTGGGTGCACCGCGAGGTGGTGGCCCGGTACGGGCAGGTCATCGAGGAAGCAGAAGCGCTCATTGGCGCAGCGCAGCAAACGCTCGCCGGAACGGGCACGACGTCGCTGACCTTCAACGGCGCAGCCTTTGCCCGTGCGGGCATACCCTTCGGGGCCGCCGGCGAAATTTGCGCAGCCGAACACGAGGCGGTGCAGATCGCCGAGCATGAGGGCGGATACCTGCTGGAGAACGCTCTGGTGCGGATTTTCGTCACCGCCGAGGGTCTGGTGAGCTCCGCAATCGATGTGGCTACCGGCCGGGAAACCATCGCTCCGGGGCAGGTGGCGAACCTATTGCAGCTGCATCAGGACTTCCCGAATATGTGGGATGCCTGGGACGTGGACAAGTACTACCGCAATCAGGTCACCGACCTGCGCGCGGTGGACTCGATGGAGCTTTCCCGTGAAGCGGATGGAAGCGTGACGCTGGAAATTCTGCGCAGCTTCTCGAATTCCAAGATCGAACAACAGCTCGTTCTAGCTCCTGGCTCCCGGACCCTGCAGATCAAGCAGAGCACCGACTGGCATGAGGCGGAGAAGTTCCTCAAGGTCTCCTTCCCGCTGGATATTCGTGCGGAGCATACGATCGCTGAGACGCAGTTCGGCTACCACCAACGAGTCACCCACGTGAACACCAGTTGGGAGGCTGCAAAGTTTGAAACCTCCATGCACCGCTTCGTGCTCGCGCAGGAGCCCGGCTTCGGTGCGGCACTGATCAACGATTCCATCTATGGCTTCGATGTCACCCGCGACTCCACCGAGGCCGGCATCTCCACCACCTTGCGCTTGTCGCTCTTGCGCGCTCCGCGGTTCCCGGACCCGGAAACCGACCAGGGGCGCCAGACCCACCGCTACGGTTTGGTCATCGGTGCGGATATCGCCTCGGCGACCGAGGCCGGAGCCTTGCTGAACAGCGCCGAGCGGGTCATCCAGGGTGCCACGCCGGTGGCTCCGCTGGTCACCCTCGACGGCGAAGGACTGGTGGTTTCCAGCGTGAAGCTTGCCTCCGATCGCTCCGGCGACCTGGTAGTTCGGGTCTACGAGTCGCTGGGACGGCGAGCGCGCGGCAGCTTGAAAATCAACGCAAAAATCGCGGCGGCGAGTACCGTGAGCCTGCTGGAAGATGCGCTCCCCGAGGACGGCCCCGAGGTGGCAGACGCTGAGGTGCGCCTTGCCTTGGGCGCCTTCGAGGTGCGCACGGTTCGCTTCGGCTTGGCCAGCTAGCCGGCTGCAGGCAAGGGGCCCCTGGTCCACGCGCTGTCTCGCGTGGACCAGGTACCCCTTGACGCTCCGTGAGTCGACCGCAGTATCCGGCGCCGCTACTGGATCATCGTCCCGTCGGGTGCGACCGCGTACCAGACTTCGTTGACCCCTTGGCCGGCAACATCACCCGCTTTGCTGTCACTGATGAAGGTGTACAGCGGCATTCCGTTGAGCGTCAGATGCATTTCGCCCTCGGGACTGGTGATAGTTCCAACTTCGCCGGTGACTCCCTCCAGGGTCGGGGTGTCGCTGGTGGTTGTGGCGATCGGCCAATTGGCCAGGCACTCGCCGGTGCAGGCGCTGGTCGTGGTGCCGGCCGTGTCGTTGGTGAAGTAGTACAGGGTCATGCCGTTCGCGTCCACCACGACATCACCCAAACTCGTGAAAGCAACACCCAAGTCAACGCCCGCAGCGGTGTCCATCGGCGCTTCGGAGGTGCTCTTCGGCCCGCCGTACATGCCGCCACCGCTGTCGTCGCCGCTGCCCGCGCCGCCACCGCAACCGGCAAGCAGCAAGGCCGCGCCAAATAACACCGCGGCGGGAGCAGCAAATTTCCTGCGGCTGATCGTATTCATGATGCATTCCTTTCATCGGACGGGCTGAGCGGTCTGGCCCCGGCCAAGACCGAATCCACGCGAGGCCATTGAGCAGAGTTGCCCGCAAACTGCCCTCAATGTCTAAGACGCAGAGAAATGTGTTCTGGTTCATGTTTTTGCAATTTTTTCTGCGCATACTTGGAATGTGAATGAACCATTTTCCGTACCGGCGCGTCTTAGTGGGTGAAGCTTTGCCCTCACGACGACCGACTGGAGCGAAGGTGCCATTAGACGCACAGGTAGTCTCCGACATCTACCGCGAGCATGGAGAGGCGCTGCGGCGCTTTGCCTTGCGTGTCGCGGACAATCGGGACGAGGCCGAAGATGTGGTGCAGGAGACCGTGCTAAAAGTTTGGAAGGCTGCGCCGGTATTGACCGGCTCGCTGCGCAGTTATCTGTTTGCGACGGCGCGCAATGTGATTATCGATCGGCACCGCCGGGCGGCTGCCCGAATTTCGGCTCAGCCCTTGGGCGAAACCGATCCGGAGGCCGGCGACACCTCGCGAGAAATATCCGAGGCCTTGGACCGGATACTGATGGAGGAAGCGCTCATGCGCTTGAGCTTCGAACACCGCAAGGTAGTTTTGCATCTGCATTATTTCGGTTCCACGGTGGCGCAGGCAGCACAGGATCTAGGCATCCCGGAGGGTACGGTGAAATCGCGGGCCTACTACGCGATGCGTTCCCTGCGCGGGATCTTGGAGGAGATGGGGGTTGGGCAGTGAACGAGCACATTGATCTTGGAGCGCATGTGCTCGGCGGGCTGAGCCCTGATGAGCAGGCTGCCTTCGAACTGCACCTGTCCGGATGCTTGGAATGCCGGCAGGAATTGGCTGTCTTCGCTCCCGTGGCCGGGCGTTTAGGTTCGGTGGACGCGGGCACTGCGCGGACCTTGCTGGAGCCGCGCCCCACAGAACCAGAGGTGACTGCCGAGGTTGATTTGCTGGACTCCTTGCGTGCCCGGCGGCGCTCGCGGCGCCTGATTCAGCGGTCGGCGCTCGCGGTCGCTGTCGCAGCTTCGGTGGCCGCCGGGGTCTTCCTGGCCCCGGTAGTGCGCCCAGCCCCGGCGCCGGATGCCAGCTATGAGGTTGTTGGCCTCACCGGGCAACAGGTCGGTCTGGGGCTGAATGCAAAGGCCTGGGGCACCGAACTCCGATTCGAAGGTAGCGGACTTCCCACTCAGGGCACGCTGTCGCTCTGGGTGGTCGATTCCACCGGCGCGGTGGACCAGGCTGGCGCTTGGAGCGCCACGAAAACGGGCAAGACCCAGATGACCGGTGCCGTCCCCGTGCAGCTGGACGAGATTTCCTCGATTCAGTTGCGCGACGTCGATTCGAAAGTTCTCGCCGAGCTGCAATTGCCTGCGCATCCCGCGCCGCAGTCAAGCTAGCTGCTGGCGGTCCACCGCCGGCAGCCAGTGATCCTGCCATCCGGTTGGCGCCCGGCCAGCGTGGCGGGCAAGAATCTAGCCGCTCCCGGTACGAGCCTCGCTCAGCCCGGGATGTGGCCGGTGGCCTACCAGGGGGAGGGCTCGTAGTCCTTGAGGAAGCAGCCGTAGAGGTCGATGCCGCGTTCCCCGTCGACGATCGGCTGGTAGACCCGGGCCGCCCCGTCGATCAGGTCCAGCGGCGCGTGCCAGCCCTCGGCGACCATGCGGACCTTGGAGTCATGCGGGCGCTCGTCGGTGATCCATCCGGTGTCCACCGCGGACATCAGGATCCGGTCGGTGGCCAGCATTTCCTCGGCGCTGGTGCGCGTGAGCATGTTCAGCGAGGCCTTGGCCATATTGGTGTGCGGGTGCCCGGCGCCCTTGTAGCGCCGGGAGAACTGGCCCTCCATGGCCGAGACGTTCACGATGTACTTGCGGTGCGCGTCCGAGGCCGCCAGCGCCGGGCGCAGCCGCGAGGCCAGCAGGAACGGCGCGGTGACGTTGCACAGCTGCACCTCGAGCATTTCCAGCGCGTCGACGTCCCCCAGGATCTGCGTCCAGGAGTTTTCGGTGACCACGTCGGGCACCAGCCCGCCGGCGTCGATCGCGGTGCCGGTGGCAATTTTTTCGAGGGTGGCCGAACCCGCGGTCATCGCTAGTTCGGCGAGCGCCTGCGCATCGTATTGCGCATGGGCTGCCGGTGCCAGCAGGGCTGAATCTTCGAGCCGGAACGCGCTGGCCAGCGCCTTGGGGTGTTCTGTCGGCGGATTGGCCTCGCCCCACAGTTCCGGTCCGCCGCGCACGAATTCGAGCTCAGCCGGAAGTTGCTGATGCTCGGCTTCGATCAGGTGCTGGTAGGAATTGGTGGTGCGCCGCACCGTCTGGGCCGCGTTATTGATCAGGATGTCAAGCGGGCCTTCGGCGGCGACGCGGTCGGCCAGCGAGATCACCTGAGCGGGGTCACGCAGGTCGATTCCGACGATGCGCAGCCGGTGCATCCAGTCTGCCGAGTCTTCGATCGCGGCGAAACGCCGGACCGCGTCGCGTGGGAAACGCGTGGTGATGGTGGTGTGGGCGCCGTCGCGCAGCAGGCGCAGCGCGATATGCATCCCGATTTTTGCCCGGCCACCGGTGAGCAGTGCGCGTCTTCCGCTGAGGTCTGCGCGGGCGTCCCGGCGTTCGCGGCCCTGCGCGGCACAGGCGGGGCAGAGGTAATGGTGGAAGGCATCGACCGTGGTGTAGCGCTGCTTGCAGATGTAGCAGCCGCGCGGGCGCAGGTATTCACCTGCGCTTTGCTCCGCGGCGGAGGAACTCAGATCCAGACCCAGGGTTTCGTCATCCAAGCGATGTGGCGAGCCGGTGGCGGTGCGTTCGATGACCGCCCGGTCTGCCGCGGTGATTTCGGCGCGCTTCTGGGATTTGCGGTGGCGTTTGGCGGCCTTGAACATGTTGCTGGTGGCACGGCGGACGGCGATATGCCGCTCATCCTCGCTGGGAAGCCGGTGCACCATGCCCAAGACCTTCAGGGCGGTTTCGAGTTCGGCTTCGGTAAAGTGGGCGTCGTCGCCGGTGGGCTCTGCCGGGTGTGGATGTTCAGTCATGTCGCCATCCAGTCTACTTTGTGCCGTTGCTGGCTACTTGCCCGTTGCCAGATCCGCCAAGGTATCGATCAGCAAGCGGCGTTCGACCAGCTTGATGCGTTCGTGCAAGGTGTCTTCGGTATCCTCGTCGCGCACTGCCACGGCTTCTTGACGTAGGATCGGGCCGGTGTCTACCCCGGCGTCGGCGATGTGCACCGTGCAGCCGGTGACCTTGACCCCATAGGCCAAGGCGTCCCGCACGCCGTGGGCTCCCGGGAAGGAAGGCAGCAAGGCCGGGTGAGTGTTGATGTACGTGCCGTCGAAAGCATCGATGAATTCCTCGCCGACAATGCGCATGAATCCGGAGGAAACCACGTAGTCGGGCCGGTAGGACAGGCACTTTTCGGTGAGCTCATGATTCCACTGCCCGCGGTCGGCGTAGTCCTTGAAATTGACCACGAAGGTTTCGATGCCGGCGGCCGCCGAACGCTCAACGCCGTAGGTGCCGTGCTTGTCCGCACCGACTGCGGCGATCTCTACATGAGGCAATTCGCCAGTTGCCACGGCGTCAATGACCGATTGAAGGTTCGAACCGGTTCCGGAAACAAGTACAACAATGCGCATACAGGCTATTCTACGGTTCCTTTGGCGTGCGGTTATCGCCGCCGCCGGCAGGTGAAGTAACGGCGCTCACAATAGCTGCGCTGCACAGCCTAGACTGGGCAGAAGCGCAACCAGAAAAGGAGCATGCCATGACCGAGATCATTCCGGATGACAAGAATTGGACCTTCGTCCTAGAATCCGTCTGCACCGAATGCCATCACGACGTGAGGAACGTGTCTCCAGCCGATGTTATCGAACAGCTCCCCCAGCTCGTCGACCGCTACCTGCTCGCATTGCGCCGCCCGCAGGCGCAAGAGCGCACCAGCCCGACGCGTTGGAGCGATCAAGAATATGTGCTTCATGTAGCCGAGATGCTGGTGACGATGACTCGCCGTTTGGAGCTTATGACCACTCAGGATGATCCGACCTTCCCCAGCTGGGACCAGGACCAGGCCGCCGAAAAGGGCAACTACAACCAGCTCGAAGTCGACGAGGCAGCAGCACGGTTGCGAGCCGCAGCCTCGCTCTATAGCAACAAGCTGGCCCGCATCGACAGCTCCGATTATGGCCGCAAGGGGCTGCGCTCCAATGGCGCAGCCTTCACCGTAGCTACTTTGAACCAGTACGCTTGGCACGATGTACTGCACCACATTTGGGATTTGAAAGCCTAGCGGACTACTAGGAGTTATTTATTTCAACCGTTTTTTGCCCCGCGGATCTCCTTGATTAGACTGCTTGATAAGCACGCCAAATCCTCACAGTTCAAGGACCGCAAGAGTATGAAGAATCATCACGCCGGCAAGGTATTGGTCTTGGCTCTCCTCGGGCTGTTCATGCTTTCGGCCTGCAGTGCCGATACCGCGTCCGAAGAAACTACCGCCCCGGTTCCGGACGCAACCGAACTAATGCCGGTGTTGAGCGAAGAAGCTGGAGACGCAGACCGGCTACCGGAGGGTTTCGAGACTTCCGAGGCCTACACCGCCGAAGCGCTGAGGATGTTGGCGCAGTCGAGTTATGGCGACCATTTTGTGGCCGAAGGCGTCAACGGCGAGCTCTGCTTGATCACCGTGGCCGCACCAAAAGAGCAAGGCATGGAACCCGAAGTCGCCGCCTCAACCTGTCCACCGGTCGAGCATGTGGCCGAGAACGGTATCCTGCTAGCGGTAACCGGCGGCGAGTCGAGTTTCGACGTGGTGACATTCCTGTTGCCACCGGATATTTCAGAGCAAACCGCCACCGAGACGATCAACAAGCTAGTACCCAATAATCACACCGACCTTCGTCCTGCGGTGGAAATCCTCAGCAATGATTCGGCCGTCTTGCTTGTCATGACTTCAGAGACTTCTCAGGAACTGGGCGATTTCCAGCTTCCCCGCCCGAATGGTGATTCGCTGACGATACGGCCATTGGATTAAAGCAAAAACGAACACCTTGGAATCTCAGATGCAATGATCTACGCTGAAACGCCAAAGTGCTCGACAGTTGATTCGGTCCATACGCGGGTGCGCCACCACCGCAGCGCTGTGCAAAAAGATCGCATGCTTTTCTGCGCCTCTCGCCCCGCTGGCTACAAGGCCCAACCAACTCGGAGGCCGGTTGCCCTTCGCTGAATTGAATGCGAACCTGAGGTTGCCGGGGTTTTCTATCCTTCTAGTACGGGATCAGTTTCGAACAAGGGAGCAACCAGATAGCCGATCGCGGTACCCAAACCAATTTGCAGCGCCAACGCGCCGGCGGTGATCCACATATGCGGGCCCAACTCGGTCAGCCGGCCAACGGCCAAGGAACCCGAAGATAACCATGAACCGCTCAAGCTCACGAGACCGGCGACTATTCCGGTGAAGATTGAAAGGCACATGGTGGACAGGCCAAGGGAGAGAATTGTAAAAGGGATGCGGCGGGCAAACCAATCTTCCAGATGGTTTTCTCCCACACGAAGGAAGTACCAGCCAGCAACGATTCCGGCAACTACCGGGAGCAAGAGAAATAGCCATTGATTTCCCGCTTCGCCCGAGGGCAATGCCGCGAAGAGCGGCATGGACGGCAGCGGACCCACGGTGGTTTCCAACGTTGAAAGCGTGCTTCCGGCGCCGATGCTAAAACCGCCACCGCTAATCCAAGACAGCACCCAAAATACCGCATTCGGGATCAGCCCCAGCTGCAGCAGGGTCAGCGCAAAGGAACCGATGGGGCCCGGACGCAGCTCCTGGTAAATATTTGCTACATCGGCCCAGTGCAATCCCACGGTCACACTCATCAAGATGCCGGAAATAGCTACGGCGGCCATATATCCGATGAAACCGGCCACGATGACGTGCCATACATAGGATCCGGCCCAACGCCGATGTGGCGAGACACGCGATATATGTGCCGCAACGTCGACGCCGATGAGCCTGCCCCAGGTACCGGCTTCCCGGCGTGCGCCAAAGATCAGTCCGATGAAGGCGATGATCAGCGGGATAAAGGTCGCCGGCACGACGTCTGCCCTCGCGTATGCGTTACTCGCCAGGAAGGCCATGCCGGTGCCGATGGCACCATAGGTAATGAATGCCCCTGCAAGGCCTTGCCACAACTGGTCGGTGTATGAGGCCCTCGCGATTCGCCGCCCTGCGCGCCAGCAGAAAATGAATGGCAGCAAGCTCAAGCCCAAGGGCAAAAGTGTCAACCACCCGGAGGCCGAGCTGGGATCTGCCTCCGGTCCGAGGTTCATGACTTCTAGCGGAACCCCGTGAATCAATAGCCACAGCAGGCCGCCAAATTGCAGGATCGTCTCAAAGGATTCTTCGAGGAATCCACCGCTGAAATACACCGCAACCAGGGGCACGATCAGCAGCGCCATGCAGAACACGACAGATTGCACAATCTCGAACACACCCTGCAGGGCAAGGGGCATTGGCCATCCGTTGCGCAAGCGCAGCATCACGGCTTTCGTGGGTTTCTTTTCGCGGCTCATCATCTTCAATGGTGCCACCATTGCCGCCGCCCACTGAGAAGCGACGCGCAACGGCAACCCATCAGGTCATAGGACCGGAGGCTAGTAACTTGCCGGAGCAGCTGCCTGTCCATCGTCCTTAAAGCTCGCGGCCAATGCCTCGGTGGCCCGGGCAAGCAAGGCAACGTCGGCACCTACACCCACATAATCGGCGCCGGCTTCGATGTACTTTCGCGCACTTGCCTGATCGAAGGCATTCACACCGGCATATTTGCCGGCGGCTTTTGCTGCCTCGATGGACTGCAGCACGCCGGAGACCACATCCGGGTGGGCTTGCTGACCGATCACCCCCATTGATGCTGCCAGATCCGAGGGGCCGATAAAGATCCCATCGACACCTTCGGTGCCAACGATCTGGGCGACGTTTTCCACCGCTTCCGCCGATTCGATCTGCACCATCACGGTGATCGTTTCGCCTGCACGATGCAGATAGTCGGGAATTCGGTTCCAGCGCGCCGAGCGCGCCAGCGCCGAGCCAACACCGCGCACGCCAAGCGGCGGATAGTTGCAGGCGGCGACCGCGTTGGCCGCTTGCTGGGCATCGTTGACCATCGGGATGATCAGCGACTGCACGCCAAGGTCCAAGAACTGCTTGATAATGACCGGGTCGTTGACCGGCGGGCGCACTACCGGGATGGTGGAATAACCGCGCACCGCTTGGAGCTGCGCCAAGATATTCTGCAAGTCATTGGGTGAATGCTCGGCATCGATGAATACCCAGTCAAAGCCTGCGCCCGCGCAGATCTCTGCGTTGAGCGCCGAGGCGGAGCAGACCCAGATGCCGGTGAGCGCATGGTCTGCCTCGCGCAGCGCGTCCTTGAGCGACGGGTCGGGTTCTACTCGAAATGACATGTCACGGTTCCCATCGGTCCGTAGTCCGCGAAGACCGTGTCGCCCTTGTCCACCGGCATGGGACGGGTGAACGAGCCGGCCAGGATGATCTCCCCGGCGTTGAGTTTATCCCCGTGCGGAGCGATTTTGTTCGCCAACCAATACACTCCAGCGGCCGGGTGGTTTAGCACGCCCGCTGCGACCCCGGTCTCTTCGATGGTCTGGTTCTTGAACAGGATGCCCGAGACCCAACGCAGGTCGATGGCATCCGGCTTCATCGGTGTGCCACCGATGACCATGGCACCCATCGCGGCGTTGTCGCTAATGGTGTCGACGATGCTGCGGCCCTTCATCTCAATGCGGGAGTCTAGGATCTCCAGGGCCGGAATCACATATTCGGTGGCCTCCAGCACGTCAAAAATATTCGCGTTTGGGCCTTCGATATCTTTCTTCAGTTTAAAAGCGAGTTCCATCTCCACTCGTGGGAACGTGTATTGATCCCAGTTGAAGGTGCACCCGGTGTCCAGCACCATATCTTCGAAAATGATGCCGTAGTCAGGTTCGGTGATTCCGGTCGCCATCTGCATGGCGCGCGAGGTCAAGCCGATCTTCCTGCCTGCCAAGACACGGCCGTTGGCTTCGCTGCGCTGGCGCCACAGGTTTTGCACCCGGTAGGAGTCCTCGACGGTCATTTCCGGGTAGCGTGCGGTCAGGAGCGGCACGGGCGTACGGGTAGCGCCTGCCTCGACAAGTTCATCGGCAATCGCCGTGATAATTTCCTCGGATAGCATCGACGGCTACACCTTTCGCATTCGAATTAAATCTACATGGGCTTTGTGGATGACATAGCTCACAAGTAAATATGCTATCGAGCTTCAAGGCTTCTGGCACATCGTACTAACATCCGCCGCCCGCAACGTCCGGAGGCAACGGCTAGATCGTGGATCAGCTTTTGCTCCCCTGGATGTTCGCCAGTAGGGCTTCGAACGGAAGTGTGGTTAGCGGGTCGTTGGGGTTTGCCGTGTCGCTGACCGATGGAGCAATCGAGCGCGTATCCGCCAGATCGGTATCGGCTTGGAGGTTTCCTCCATCCGCGGCAAGGGCCACAATGACCTCGCGAGCCACCCGCCGGGTGCGTTCGGCCAGGGTCCCGGCAAGGCCCTCGCCGCCAAAATCTTCCGAAGCGGCAAAAACGGTAGTAGGCATGATCTGCGTACGCAGGTAGGAGAAGATCGGTCGCATGGCGTAGTCCACGGCAAGTTGATGGCGCTGCGAGCCGGCAGTTGCAGCCAAAACTACCGGCTTTCCGTCCAGCGACCTCGGATCCAGGATGTCGATAAAGGATTTGAACAGTCCCGAAATCGAGGCCGAAAAGACCGGAGTGACAGCCACCAGTACGTCGGAATTCACAACCGCATCCACGACTTCCTGCAGCGCAGGTGGAGCGAACCCGGTAAGCATGTTATTCACGATGTCCTGCGCAAATTCACGCAATTCTACGTTGAGTACGTCGGCTTGGACTCCTGCACCGGCCAGTTCCGCTGCGACGCTTTCACCGATCTGGCGCCCGAGCAGCGAGGTGCTCGAAGGGTTGCCCAGTCCGCCGGAGATGACCACGATTGATTTGCTCATTATTCCCATCCTGAATCCAAATTTTATATGCGTATGCATGTAATAACGGGCGGGCGGTTGATTCTATTCCCGCCCCGGCGCGAATGCCCCTGCAGCTCATCTTGGGAACTTGTTTTCATTATTGTGACGGTCGCAAAGATATTGATACGATGATCTTTATGAGCAATGACCATGCAGAGTCCAAGAATCAGCGCGACATCGAGTCCGGCGTTCGCACCGATTTCCGAAATGCCATGTCGTACGGAAGCTACCTGGATTTGGAACGCATCCTTTCGGCCCAGCACCCGGTCAGCGTCCCAGAGCATCACGACGAAATGCTGTTCATTATTCAGCACCAGACCAGCGAACTCTGGCTGAAGCTGATGCTGCATGAACTGCTCGAAGCTCGCCGGCTGATCGACTCGGACGACCTCGGCAAGGCCCTGAAATGCCTCGCTCGTGTGAAACATATCCAGAAAACCCTCACCGAGCAGTGGTCTGTTCTCGCAACGCTCACACCACGCGAATACGCGCAGTTCCGTGGTTTCCTCGGCTCATCCTCGGGTTTTCAGTCATTCCAATACCGTGCGGTGGAGTTTATCCTCGGCAACAAGCACGAAGGCATGCTCAAGGTGCACGAATCAGACCCGAAGGCACACGAAACGCTCACCGAGCTACTGCACGAACCAACACTTTACGACGCCTTCCTCGCTGCGCTTTCGCGCAAGGGCTACCAGATCTCCTCAGAAATCCTCGAACGCGATGTCACCAAGCCCTGGGAATTCCAAGCGTCGCTAGTGCCAATCTTCAAGGAAATCTACGAGTCCGAAGATACCGTGTGGAATCTCTACCAGGCCTGTGAAGACCTAGTGGATCTGGAAGACAACTTCCAAGCTTGGCGCTTCCGCCACTTGCGCGTGGTGCAACGAACCATCGGCTTCAAATCCGGGACCGGCGGCTCATCAGGCGTCAGCTTCCTGAAACGCGCACTGGACCTGACCTTCTTCCCCGAGCTCTTTGCGGTGCGTACAGAAATTGGCTCCGACTAGCCCCCTTGCCGCATTCGCCCTTGATGATTTCGAGTCTAGGACCGGTAGCGCGGCGTCGGTGGTACGCACCATTGCCGGCCTCTACCTGCGCCATGAGACAACGCCGGTTCCACGTCCCCGAATCATTGAGATGGCTCGAGCGGCAGGGGTGTCGACTCCCGCAGCACAGACCGCTGTTTCGCGGCTCATCGACCGCGGAGTACTGGAAACCGCGGGGCCTGCGGCACTTTCGGTGACCACGCCCGCTATGGCGATGTTTGCCCGCGGCAATAGGCGTATTTTCACTCCGCGTTGCATGGAACATTCCGATCGTTGGGTCCTTGTCGCTTTTTCCTTGCCGGAAGCCCTGCGCGCCACCCGGCATCAGCTGCGCAAACATTTCGTCCAGTTAGGTGGAGGCCTCGTCTCGGCTGGCCTGTGGATCTTCCCCGAATATTTGCAATCCGAGGTCTTGGAAGTCCTGGGAGCCTTGGACGCGAGGAACTACGCCACGCTTTTCATTTCGGAGACATTCGACCACCCGGGATCGGCCCGTGAAGCCTCCGCACAGTGGTGGGACTTGGATAAATTGGCCAAACTCCACCGCTCTTTTCTTGCTGCCACGGCGGGACTCGACGCGACGTCGATAGACGCTGAAGATGCCTATCTCGGCTATGTCGTGCTCATTGATGCGTGGCGAGCCATCCCGTACCTTGATCCGGGTCTCCCCGAACAGATGCTCCCCGATAACTGGCCTGGCCAAGCAAGCCGGGAGCGGTTCGTGGAAATTTCGGCCGCCTTCAAAGACCGGGCTGCGGCACATGCCGAGCACCTGCTGCGCTTGGCGGGCTGAAATCCTTCGATTAGCGCCAGACGGGCTCATCTGTGCCGTAGGGAGCCGGCGGCCCTGCATAATCAAGTGCCAGGCCTCCACACGATAGAGCTGGCGGGGCATAGGTCAGTTCTCCGAACGTACTGTTGATCTTGCGCACTGCGGGTTGACCCAGCGGTTCAATGTCCGCAGTTGGCAAGGGCTGCTCCAGCAGTGCCGTAGCCGTGCGAACCAGCGAGAATCTCGCGTGGCCGGTCATTCCCTGGGTTCTTCGCGCAGCCGCCAAGGACACCACGGCCGCAGCCATCCCGTATCCGGTTGCATGATCCAGCGCCTGCACCGGCAATGCGCCCGGTCTGCCCTCGGCGTCCCGGTAGATATCCGCGATACCGCATGCGGCTTGTACGATGCTGTCGAAGCCACGACGCTTTGCGTAGGGGCCGGTGTCACCCCATGCGCACAACTCGACGATGATTAGATTCGGATAGCGTTCGCGTAGCTGCTGAGTCCGCAATTCGTGCGCCGCTAAAGCACCGGGACGGTACCCGAGTAAAACCACGTCTGCTTCGCTCAACAGCTCATGCACGGTGTTTGCCTGCCGCAGATCGCGCAGGTCAATTTCCGTGCTTCGCTTTCCGAATCCGGTTTCTATGTACTGGCCCTGCAGTTCGGGCATTTGCGGAGGATCGACACGTAGGACGTCGGCACCCAACATCGCTAGGGTACGCGAGGAAGTGGGTCCCGCTATGACCCGGGTGAAGTCCAGGACGCGTAGCCCTCGAAGCGGCTTGACTAAGTCTTGAGAATATTTCCACAATCGGCCCTGCGACACCTCGCTCATCGCGAACTCGACCCAAGGTCCGGCGGCAGCCGCTTGCCCCATTGCCGTAGCTTGCCATTGCGCGCGCGTTCGAACCTCTGCCGCGATCCCTCCGCAGGCGGTGATCAGTTCGACGACGTCGCCGGCTTCAACCATCAGAAGAGACTCAGCGAGCCGTTCGGGGCGGTCAATCCTCAAGGCTTGGAGCAGGGCGCGACGGTGATGCGGATAATTCGCGTGCGTGCGTATCCAGCCGTCGCTCGTTTGATAGAACCCAGAACAGGCATCGAACGCATCTCTTCGTTGCCCAGCGATGCGCAAGTGTTTCGTGGAAGCAAAGGCGGCGGCAGCCCTGCGAGCATCGATGGTGAACAAATCTTGGCTGCCGGTCAGCTGATTAACCGCCGCGGCACATAATTCGGTGGAGGCAATCGTTAGCCCCTCAACGTCCAAAGGCCCACCCCACCACCGCCGGGGCCCACTCCAGTTCTTTGCACGCAGAGCTGGAAGCAGCCCACACTGGGCAAATTCGGCATCGAGTGAAGGCACACCTCGGAGCTGGGAGGTACTCATCCCCGCGTGAACTGACTTTTAGGCATGTGGCTAGCGTGCCATTGCGCTCAATCACAGGCAAATGCTGCGGATACCGCGGTGCCTGCCCTGCAGACGCAGGGTTAAACACCTTGAGCTCGTGCCATTACCCAGCTGGGTAATGGCACGAGCTCAAGACCAAAAGCGAAATTAGTTCGCTGGTACGTTCAGGGTCTGACCAACCATGATCAGATCTGGGTCATTCAACTGATCGTCGTTCAGCACGAACAATCCACGCCAGTCCTTGACGCCCAAGCTGTCAGCAATCTTCGCAAGAGTATCGCCGGACTTTACGGTGTAGTCCTTGCCCGAGTCGGTAACCTTGATGTTGAAAACTGGTGCCTGAGGTGCCGCTTCAACGTGCTTGCCAGCGCTTGGCTGCGTGACCTTCTTGGAGCTACCGGTGCGCTCCAACGACTGCGAAGGCGCAGCCTTCTTGGTGGTCTGCTGCTTAGGCGCTGCCTGCTGCTTTGGCGCTGCCTGCTGCTTTGGAGCCTGCTTCTTTGGAGCTTCCGGAGCCGAGTTGCCCGATGGCGTGCCGCTCAGCCCAAGCTTCGCCGAGCAAGCTGGCCACGCACCCCAACCCTGTCCGGCCTGGACCTTGGTGGCGATACGAATCTGCTCGGCCTTCGAAGCCTGGTTAGGCATGCCACTGCCGCCGAATGCCTTCCAAGTCTGAAGCGAGAACTGCAAGCCACCGTAGTAACCGTTGCCGGTGTTGATGGACCAGTTGCCACCGGATTCACACTGTGCAAGCTTGTCCCAGCTGCTAGCCGCGGAAGCCGGCACGGTCGAGGCGACGACTGCGGTGCTTGCTACTGCTACGGCGGCCAAGGTGGCTCCACCGCGACGAATGATGTTTTTGGTCTTCTGCTGGATCATGACTCTCCAGTGCCCTTCCACGCTCAGGCCTTCCTAGGCCATCCCTGTGCACCGCTCTGCGTCGCATTTCGACTTTTTTTGAAGTACTGCCCTGGTGAGCGGTTTGGAAGTCCCGGCAGTAGGTGTTTCCCCATAACACTGCGAGTGTTATCGAAACGTTATAAATGACCATAGCGCACGACCCCGCACCCTACGCAACTCAGGATTCTTTCAGAAACCCCGTAAATACAGGTCAAAACGGCCAAAGAAATTTTTTCGACGATCCCTTTTTTGGGCGATTTCTTCGAATCCACCGCCGAAGTTGTTATCTTTTCTAAGTGGATCTTGCTTGTGCTTTTGTGATACAGCTTTCACCGTTTTCTCGCTGTGTCCTCCACCTAGGTTCACTGCCCGATGGTGCACTAACGAGAAAGTTTGTTTCCTCACCGTTCGCCACCTCCTTGCCTCCCGAGCCGCTGATTGGGAAACTTCGATCCACTTCTAACTGCCGCCTCACCGCACGGTATTTAGGTAGTGTGGGACTCGGAATAACAAGTAGTGTTTCTGCAAAACGGCAGATAAGGGAACCCGATGGCATTTAGCGACCGACTGACCAAGGAACGAGTCAGGGAGGCCTTGAGCTGCTATCCCCGGGCGATGCGAGAATTCTTCCGAATCGACGGGCTAGACGGAGCCGCTTCCCTTTCCTACTATATGGTTCTAGCGATGTTCCCCGGACTGCTGGCACTGATCTCTTTGCTTTCGCTGGTTGGAGCAAGCGAAAGTAGCACTCAATGGATTATGGATCTGATTCGCCAAAGCCTCGCTGCTAGCGGACAGCAAACCGGCGACGCCCAGCAACTAGTCGAAACCGCTGAGCAGCTACTCACCGGCCTCGCGAGCTCAGCCAAGGGCACATTTTGGGCCATTTTGATTGGTTCCCTCGGTGCCCTGTGGAGCACCTCCGGATACGTGACCGCATTCAGCCGGCAAATGAACCGGCTTTTCGGTGTACGCGAAGGTCGTCCACAATGGAAGAGACGCCCGCAAATGTTTGCCATCACCGTGCTGATCATGGTCGTGGCCGTGATTTCTTTGGCACTGCTGGTAACGTCCGGTTCGATCGCACGGGCCATGGGAAATCTTTTCGGACTCGGCGACAGCTTCGTGCTGCTGCTGAACATCGCCAAACCGCCAGCCCTATTTGTGATGATCCTGCTGGTTCTTGCCTTGTTGTACCACTTCACCCCGAACGTTAGACGCGTAAAGTTCCATTGGTTTTCCCCAGGAACATTTACGGCTCTGATAGTTCTTGGCCTTTCCGCAGTGGGATTCACCGTCTACCTCGCAAAATTTGCAAGCTACTCGGCCACATACGGAGCGATTGGCGGCGTCATTGTTCTCGTTCTGGCCTGCTGGATCAGCAATATCGCACTCATTATCGGGGCATTGGTAGACATTGAATTTACCCGTCTGCGCCAACTACGAACCGGCCTTGCCTCAGCAGCTGAGGTGCATCTTCCCTTGCGCGACAACACCATGGTGGCTCGCGAACAACTTGCGGTTTACAAGGACTTAGTCCGAGCCCAGGAGATTCGCATCAATCATGGCGGAGATCCATTACAAGATATGGAAATTGACCCGGCCGGACGGACCAAGCGCAAAACAAAGTGGCTGCCGGTTGGCATTGCGGCTGCCACGGCTTGGCTGGTGTCGCGTAGCCGTGCGACTAAAAAGCTAAAACAGCCGAAGAAGACTCTGGACTCCTAAGAATATGCCGGCTCCGCCCAACGCCATGATGACCAACAGCCAAAGCGTGGCAAAGGTCCCGGTGGCGCGGGCAATCAGGTAAGCATCGGATTGCTCAATGTCACGGCGCCGCCAAGTATGAACTGCCAAGACCTTGAGGTAATCACGGATTCCCGAGCAAAGCAGGAATCCGCCAAGGAGCAAGGCCAAATATATGTAAGCACTGGACGGTGCAAAGAAAACGACTCCGAGAGCAACCAAAGCGCTCGCGCTGCACACGACAAATGCTGGCCAGTTACGCACGAAAACTAAGGCAAGCACAAAGAACAACGCGTATATGCCCAAGGCTCTGCCGGCATAGCCGGCGGCAGTGGCCCACAATAATGCAGCCGAGACTAGAAGTGGCGCGGGATAGCCAAAGATCCCAGAAATAATGATCGAGACCTTTCCCCGACCACGGCTGACAACTTCGCCGGAGTGGTCCCAGCCGAGGCGGAGCCCAGTGACGAAGCGCCCGGTGAACAGCGCACTGATTACATGTCCTAGCTCATGGACCAGAGTGGAATACATTCCGGTAATTCGCCATACCGGGCGTGGAAGTACCAGCCCAAGGACAAGGACTAATAGGATTGTCCATTGCCCGGAGACGAGATCAACAGGTTGCGATTCCCATAGCCGAGCCCAAGCTCCATTGAGATCTACAATCATGTTCGCTCCAGATGCATTTCGATCGTCGATTTCTCTCATTCTTTCAATCCCTAGCGCATTCCCCGAATTGCCACTTCGACCATGCACCAACTTCTGGGGATGGTCACAGGTGAGAGCAATACGATTAACGGCAGCATACTGTTGTCGTTTTCTGGAGGTTTCCTTGTCTCGCTTAGCTTCTACCGCCATTGCCGTCACCGGATTGACTGGCGGATACGCCACGGGTCGCATCACCAAGAAGCGCCCACTTGCCGCGGTGGTGTTGGCAGCAGCCGGTACCGGGGCATTCTTCATCTGGAAAAAGGATGCCGGAACAGCCAAGGCAATTGCCTTGGTCGGCGCATACCTCACTGCTTTCGGTGCATCGCACCCATTGTCAAAGAAAATCGGAGCTTGGCCAGCGGTCAACACGGTCACCGCCGCGGTGGGTGTTCTTTCGCTAGTTGTCGGCGGCGCGACGAAGCCTTCGCAAGACTAGGCAACGGACATCAATTGGTCGGGGCAGAGTGCTACGTTGACTAGGTAACCACCCAGTCTGCGAAAGGCACCGCCCCCGTGTTCTTCTTTGGTGATCAGTTCGTCTTTTCGGCTAGTGACCTTGCGGTCGCAGTCGACTGTCATTTTCAATCGTTGTGCCTGCTGGATGTAAAACTCGGGCGCCGGGGAAAGACCGAGTCGGCTACCGACGAAATGCTTGTAAGAACCGCGGAGCTCGGAGACGTCCACGAACGAAACGTGCTTGCGGAACTAATTGAGCAATACGGTGACTACGACCCGCAGTCCGGCACCGGCGTCAAACAGCTCCTCACAAGACCCGAACACAATGCTGCGTCCTTGCACGCAGCGCACCGCGAAACCATCCAAACGCTTCGCAGCGGTGCGGACGTCATCTTCCAAGCTACGTTCTTTGACGGCTCTTTTATCGGATTCGCCGATTTCTTGGTTCGCCAGCCCGACGGCAGCTGGGCTGTTTGGGACACCAAACTCGCAAGGCATGCCAGGGTTTCCGCATTGCTTCAAGTTGCCGCCTACGCAGACCAACTGCAAGCCGAAAACATAGCCGTACACCCACAAACAACATTGGTTCTTGGCGACGGTACTCACTCGGTGCACCGAATCGACGAGATCCTCCCGGTGTTCCGCGCTCAGCGCGAACGATTTATCAAGATGGTCGGTGAGCACTCCGCAGCCAATGGCCCGGTGCTCTGGGATTCGGACACAATACGCATTTGTGGCCGTTGTGATTTCTGCGCGGAGCAGGTGAGCATCACACGCGATGTGCTGCTGGTAGCCAATATGTCCATGGTGCAACGTGAGAAGCTTCGTCGACAAGGAATCTTCACTATCGACCAGCTTGCCGCAACGAACGCCAAGGAAGGCACCTCGCTGGCCCGCACGGTCGATCAAGCAAGAATGCAATTGGGTTTGGGACAGGTGGACGGTACCGAGCAGGGGGTGTCCTACCGGGTGAAGTCGTCGCAAACGATATCGACGCTGCCCAACCCCGACCAAGGTGACATATTCTTCGACTTCGAAGGCGACCCGCTATATCAGGAACCCGTCGATAACTCGTGGGGATTGGAATACCTATTCGGGGTCATTGAAAATGATACTGGAGCACCGGTATTCCGCCCCTTTTGGGCACACAGCCGCGCCGAAGAACGACAAGCCTTCTTGGACTTTATTGAGTACGTGCAAGCGCGCCGTCAGCGCTTCCCGAACATGAAGATCTACCACTACGCGGCCTATGAAAAAAGTGCACTACGTAAACTCTCACAGGTTCATATTGCAGGAGAAGACGAAGTCGACCAGTGGCTCCGCGACAATCTACTCATTGATCTCTATGAAACGGTACGAAACTCGTTGGTGGTGTCCACCCGTTCGTATTCAATCAAGAAGCTTGAACCGCTATATATGAAAGAGCATCTGCGCTCCGGTGATGTCACCGATGCGGGTGCTTCCGTGGTCGCCTATGCCCACTATGTATCTGCGCTGGCCTCCGGTGCTGATGCGCAGGCAGCGCAGATTCTCGAATCAATCGCTGACTACAATGAATACGATTGCCTGTCGACGCTTCGCTTGCGCGATTGGCTCTTGTCGCTCGTAGACTTCCAGCCACAAAGGCATCCTGATGTAGAGCTTTTGGACGAAGTCCCCGACGAATATGAGCCCACCGAAGAAGAGCTACGGCTCCAAGAATATTTGGCCGGGCTCCCGCACAACCAAGCACTGAGTGACGATGACCGGGCAATCGCCATGGTCGCGGCGGCCACTGGCTACAATCGCCGCGAGAGAAAGCAGTTCTGGTGGGAGCATTTCGACCGGCTCTCCGCACCTATGGACGATTGGTCCGAGGTACGCGGCATCTTCACGGTGGACTCCGCAGAGCTACTTGAAGATTGGCATAAAGCAACCGAACGCGCCCGGACGTTGACCAGAGTCACCAAGCTTTACGGAACTCTGGCCGAAGGATCACTGCTCAGCCCGGGCACCGGGGTCTTTGCCATGTTTGCCGCACCCCTGCCCGAAGGCATGGAAGCAGGCGACGACGCGCTTCGCGGCGGAGCTTTCAACGCCACGGTGGTCGAGGTTGGCGAAGGATGGATTGCCATCGCAGAAAAGACCAGTGGGAAAGTCTCCGAATACGGGTCTTTCCCCGTCGCGCTCACCCCAGGCCAGCCAATAGCCACCAAAAGCATTGACGAAGCATTGGCACAGATCGCCCAAGAGGTCGGTGCCATTGTCCCGGAGCTACCGCAACAGCCTGGCATAGATATTCTGCGTCGAATTCCACCGCGGTTGAAAACTCTAGCTACCCCGACCGCCCCAGCAATAGTGGACGGTAACGCCCAAGTTTATCCTGCCTTGGTGGAAGCCCTGAAGGACCTGGATCATTCTTATCTTGCTGTTCAGGGCCCTCCGGGCACCGGCAAGACCTTTGTCGCTTCGCATGTGATTCACGAATTGGTTAAGGACGGCTGGAAGATTGGAGTCGTCGCCCAATCTCACGCGGTAGTTGAAAACGTTTTGCGCAAGGCCATCGAAGCAGGCGTGCACCCCGATCAGGTTGCGAAGGAAGTCAAGCACAAGGACCCGGTGCCGTGGACTGGTATCAGCGCCGCGGCGATTGACGATGCGATCCGCTCTGCAGACGGTGCGCTAGTTGGCGGCACCGCGTGGACGATGACCGGCAAACGGATCCCGGCCGCGAGTTTGGATTTATTGGTCATCGACGAAGCCGGACAGTTTTCGCTGGCTAACACCTTGGCCGTTTCACGGGCAGCACGTAACCTTCTGCTGCTCGGAGATCCGCAACAGTTACCGCAGGTAACCCAGGGTTCTCATCCCCAGCCTGTGGATGAATCAGCATTGGGTTGGCTATCCGAAGGTCGCCCGGTACTACCGGAGGAATTGGGCTACTTCCTTGCAACATCATGGCGCATGCACCCGCAGCTTTGCGAAAAAGTCTCGGCGTTGAGCTACGACCACAAGTTGTTCTCCGCGAAGGCCGCGGGGCTCCGCGAACTGAGAGGAACAGCCCCTGGCGTTGAGACCCGCATCGTGCAGCACCGTGGGAACACGACCAGCAGTGCCGAAGAAGCCTCAACCATTGCGGGGCTAGTCCGCGAGCATCTGGGAATGCTGTGGAATCCGGGTGGCGGGAAGGAACCGCGGGTACTGGCCGAAGCAGACATTCTTGTCGTGGCCGCCTACAACGCCCAGGTGAATCTGGTGCGCGAGATCCTTGACGGGGAACAGCTTTCCGGGGTGAAGGTCGGCACGGTGGACAAATTCCAGGGTCAAGAAGCACCAGTGGTACTGGTGACAATGGCCTGTTCAAGTGCCGACGATGCTTCACGAGGTATCGATTTCCTGTTGAACCGAAATCGCATCAACGTGGCCATCTCCCGAGGCCAGTGGAAAGCGGTGATCGTGCGTAGCGAGCGACTCACCGACTTCCTGCCATCGAATCCCGCCGCATTGTCGCAACTCGGTGCTTTCATGGCGCTTTAACCATTGGCCGTCCATCGATTCGGCGCGTCTTTCACCGCGCCGAATCGATAACTTCTGCTACGTCAAAGAAGGACTTCAGCACGGGCCGATCCCCGCGTTGCTCTTTGTCGAATTGCAGGCCATCGACGTTTATTCGCATCTGCCGCTGGTAATCATCGCGTTGCTGCATCCATGCGGTGATGGTGCCGTCTACACCGTAGAAGTACATAAACCCTTCCTTCTTCAACAGCTCAAATCGTGCACCCGAGTATGACCCGGTGCGAGCGATATCTGAGCCAAAAGGGTAAATGAACTGATCGGTTTCGCCCAGGATTGGTTCGACTTCGTCCTTCCACAGCTTCATGTCACGTTTGAAACGGCCCAGGCTCACGGTTCCGGTTGCGATATGACCCCATGAATGAGAGGCGAAGACCCACCCTTCCTTTTTCATCGCCTCGGCGATTTTGGTTGCTTCTTCCCGGTCCTTTTTAAGATTCTTACTATCCGGATATTGGCTTTGCGAAGTCCGGTAGCCGAATACACCGTTATAGCCGGTCATGGCGATGATCCCGCGAGCATCCCGGTAGGAAAAATCCGGATGCTCGGCTACAAAGTCATCGAGCACTGTGGTCACGTCGTACGCGCCCACATGCTTCTTACCGTCACCGTCTACATATTCGTTTCGGACGTTGCCCTTCTTATCGAGCACCAGCCGGTCGGCGAAACCATCGCCTTCCATATATTCGTAGTAGCTCAGGTCATCAAGGGATAAGACGATGGGTTTTTTCCCGGCCGGAAGCATAATTTCCCGGTAGCTCATATTTTTCTTCTTATCGAGACCGGCGAAGTCAGCAGGGTTGACCAGCACGAAATCACGGCTGTGCAGCTCTTGGAGGATCGCTTCAAATTCCTTTTGCGTCACCATATAGTCCCGGTAGCCCTGTGCCCTATTGTCTTTATCGAAGGCGCGCTTCGGATCAACAACGAGCGAGTGGAAGAATAAGTGCGGAATCTGGTCGGGGTGTTCCCACGCAGAGGTGCCCTTCTTTTCAGATTCGAGACCCCGAACCAAGTCGTTGAGTTTGGCGCTAGGGTCTTCCTCCGCCAGTTTGATGGCGGCGTTGTAGTCGTACCCGTCGGCAAGTCGATTGATCTGGGCAAGGACGCCTTCTTCGCGTGCAGCTTCATCTGCAGCCTTTTGAGCCTCTACGGCTGCTTGAGACGCGCTACTAGCAGCTATTTCAGGGTCGACTTGGTCACTACAACCGGCCAATGCCAAGACGACTGTGGCCACTACCGCGATCTTGATGTGCTTCACTTCGCATCTCTCTCCTCGTAGCGGCTATCCCCATGGACGCTACGATTTCTCCTTGCCATCACCTTGTTTCCGACCTTACACATACTTATCTGGGGTTTGTACCCTTGGACGCAGTCGGCCGGGCAACAACTTGGCAACACTTTTCACTTCACAATTTCTCACATGAACCTTCAGGCTCGATGGCTTAGAATTGATAGGTTAGGCGTCGAAAGATCAAGGATGTACATGCAGCCCTCGCATCGCGCGAACAGCTTGTGGCTTCAGTCCCAGCAGTTCAGGAGTTCGGCAGCATATCGGCTTCTTACCGCGCAGCCTTGGGCTGTTGCCTTTATCCGATCAGAATTTACTGCGGACAAGCCACGTGTAGCCCTAGAACTTTTCCATGCTTCATTGGATTCGTTCTTGAAGCTCGCTCGCACCAGCGACGAACAGATTCCCCAAACGTATTCCGCCCAAGACTTCGCCGAGGTCTGGGTCAAGCAGGGAATCTTGGCCCGTCCCCTGATCGACGGGCGTTTCGTCTACGAACCGAGCGCACAGACCTTGCGTACCCTGCGTTTCCTCGCAGATTTTTCGGCTGACGACTCGCACCTGAACTCTTCTCGCTTGAATACCTTGCTGTCCTCGCTGGAGTCCTTAGCCCACGAGACAGATCCAGACCCTGAAGCGCGTATTCGTGCCTTGGAGTCACAGATTGCCATGCGGCAAGCGCAGATCAATGAACTGCGCACCGGTGATGCTCCTGCGGTGCTTTCGCGTGCCACCGCGCTGTCCGCGACTCGCTCGGTGCTTGACTTGGCTTCGAGCCTTCCTGCCGACTTCCGCCTAATGCGCGACGGGGTTCAGGAGATGTTGCATTCCCTACGGGAAGGCATCTTGGACGCGTCTACGGCAAAAGGCGTTGCGGTAGGCCAAGTCTTAGAAGCCGACCGCCAGCTCCGTTCAACCGCCGAGGGCGAGACCTTCCGGGGCTTCACGGAGTTCCTCAACTCTCCAGACGCGCAACAGCGTTTCCGCGCCGCACTTTCTGAAGTCCTAGAACGCAACTTCGTGGACGACCTCGATACTCCGGAACGCCAGATTCTGACCAATTTGCTTCGTGAGCTCCGACGTCAGGCAGCAGAAGTCCATACTTCGTACGGAAAGCTCTCCGAATCGCTGCATGCCTTTGTTCAGTCTGAGGACTACCAACAAGCACAGCTTCTGCGCCAGGCGGTACGTAGTGCTGAAGCGGCGATCGTGAAGTCTGTGACGCTCAGGCCACGCAGTGCTTTGGCTCCGCTTGAACTTTTCGCCCCACAGTTCATGACGCTTGCTGGCCTAGGCATCTTTGACCCGTCCGAGCATGTGGCCCCGCCGCCGTTGGCGGCAGCACCGGACTACAGCGCCTCCGATATCGTGCGCACCCCATCCACTCCGCAAGCGAATATGGCTTTCCTCCGTGAGTCGGTAACAAGCAAGCTTGGCCACCGCTCAGAGGATCGGCTCCCGCTCGATGAAATTTTCAATGATCTGCCCGAAGAGCACCGCCATCTGAATACCGTGCGTGCCTTGATCGAAATAGGCCGGACCAACGGCGAATCACTGAGTGAAACGGATTTGATGACCATCACCTTCCGGCAGATTGATGGTTCTGAACGTACAGCAATTCTTCCCGCCCTAACTTTCACGAAGGAGCCGCTATGACCAGCACAAATTCATATGCTGCACCCATCACCGAATCGCTCTTTGAGGGAGACCGCGGCAACTTCTCATTGGAGCTGCGGCAATTACTAGTACGTTTGCTACGCGGCCCCTACCTCGATGGGTCAACCGACCCGGCGGCTTGGCAGCTATTGCTAGACCAGCAGGAAGTAGTAGGAGCCTATGTTTCGGAAATTTTTCTGACCATCTCCATGGACACGGATCGAAAAATTGCGATGCTTACTCCAGCGCAAATCGATCAGGTGCACACCTCTCCGATTGCCCCGCGCCGCGCCTTGAAGCGCGACGAAACCTTGCTCGCGCTACGCCTGCGCCTACTGCTGGAACAGCATTCCGGCACCGGAACCGACGCAGTCCTTTCACGAAGCGCCATGCATGAGATCTTGGCCGAACATCGTAGTCCCTCCGATCGCGATGACAAACGCTTTGCCGAATCCTGTGACGCGGCAATTGCCCGGCTGAATTCCCTGCGCTTGCTCACCGGCACGGAATTAGCCGACGAATTCAGGATTTCTCCGGCCCTAGCGATGGCCCTGCCCATTTCACGAATCGAAGATATTCCCCAATATATCGCTGCGATCGATGCAAACGAATCGACGCTGAATCTGTCCGCCGACACTTCCGAAGAACTGTCCCTGGATTCAACCGACCTGGTGCAGGAGTAGCCGATGAGTATAGAAATGACCCTCCCGCTCGGTGGCGCCCTCAACCCGGGACAGCATCGGCTCTGCCGGATCCAGATCGTTAACTGGGGCACTTTCCACGGCCTGCACAACCTTGAAATTGATCGCGCTGGAACGCTGGTCACCGGACACCCCGGCGTGGGTAAGTCGACCTTGTTTGATGCCATGGGGCACATCTTCTTTGCGACCCCCAAGCTCAACGAGTCTGCAAACGATGCCGCAACTCGCGCCGATCGCCGCACCACCTTCTCCTACCTGCGTGGCCGCAAGTTCAAGACCAGCTCGGGCACCGTCTATCAGCGCCCCGGCGCTACATGGAGCGCCATCTTGCTGGGCTACGAGGATGGCCTGGGCAACACCGTCAGCATTGGCGCGGTTTTCGACCTGCCAGACGCAGGGTTAGAGAATCAGGTGTCCAAGCATTATCTGCTCAGTGAAGGCGCGCTGGATATTGCGGAGCTTGAACATCATGGGCCACGACGTTTTACCGTGTCTTCGCTGTCCAAGTCTTTGGAACCAACCGAGGCATTTGATACGCACAAGGCCTTCATCGAACGTGTCCGCCGCCGCCTTGGGGTGGAAAGCGACAAGGCTTTTGCCTTGCTTCGCACCTTGCAAAACGGCAAAGGGTTGGCGAAGGGTGTCAACCAGTTTTTCCGTCACGAGGTGTTGGAAGAACCCACCACGCTGAAAGCGGCAGCGGCGGCGGTGGAGGACTTCGCCCATCTGCGCGGCATCTACCGTCAATTGGATACGGCGCGCGCACAGCGCGATGTGCTGGCCCAGGTTCCAGAGCAGGATCAGGTTTATCGAACGCTCGCCCAACGCATCGGCGAGACCGAACAGCTGCTCAATAGCGATCTGCAGCAACTCGATGCCAAGGTCCGCCAGCATATTCTGCGCAACGACTTGCACCGTCATCAACGCGAACTAGCCGAGCTCAAGGAACAAGAAGCTGACATTCTGGCGCGCAAGAGCCGGACCGAGGGCCAGCTTCAGTCGCTCGCGGCGGCCCACGATTCCGCTGGTTCAGCCTCGCTGATGCTACTAGAGCGTGAGGCGGATGCGGCACGCAAGGCACTTTCGGAAAAGGAATCCGCGTTACGCGCGTTGCAGGAACAGGCGACCGCTGCCGGCTTGAACTTCGAGTTCAGCGCCACCGGGCTCGATGAGCTGCGCGGGAATGCCGCCCGGACCATGCAACAGCTGGCTTCCATCACCAAAGATGCGCAGACGGTTGAGTACGAGGCCATGGCCTCGCTGATGGCGCTGCGCAAGCGTGCAGAAGCATTGGACGAGCAGATTCGTTCCTACCAGCGCCGTGGCACGAATATCGATGACCGTTCAGTGGCAGCACGCAGAGCCATCGCATCGGCTTGTTCCTTGAGCGAAGAGCAGTTGCCCTTCGCTGGCGAACTGATGGATGTGGCCGCTGACTCGGCCATCTGGCGGCTGGCTGCCGAAAAGGCATTGCGCTCGCTGGCTCGCACCATTTTGGTGCCAGGCGAATTCCTCACCCAGGTAACGCACGCAATTGACGAACTCGACGGATTGGGTCGAGTACGTTGGGTCGATACGTCGGTCAAACCACGCGAAGCAGAAGCCGGACCGGCCGATTTGGTCAGCAAACTCGACTTTGCTTCAGGTGAAGCGGGAACCTGGCTGCGCACCAAGATCACCGCCGATTATCCGCTGGCCTGTGTGGAGAATGACGCGGCGATGCATGTGCATCCCAAGGCCATCACTCCCGCAGGAACCATCAAATCCGGTGCGGGTAGCTTTGAACGCGATACCCGCAGCGTCCCGGCCTCTGATTATCTGCTTGGTTTCACCAACGAATCCAAAATTTCGGAATTGCAGAACAAAGCCGAACGCCTCAAGGAACAGATCCTAAAAGCCCAGGATGCCGCCGATGAACGGACGGCAGCAAAAAACCAAGTCGTTGCGAAGTCTCAGCTGCTTGCGGCCATCGTTGCCGACGAACGCAATTTTGCCCAGCTAGATGCTTCAGCTGCGCTAGATTCCCTGCGTCGCAGCGAGCAGAAGCTCGGCGACGCACTGGTGCTTTCGGGCGATTCTTCGAAAATTCGCCAGCAGATCGAAAACGCAAAGGCAGATTCTGAGCAGTTGGTTGGCGACCTCGCGTTGGTGCGCTCGCGTATTGATGATCTAGAGCTACAGAACGAACGTGCGCAGAAAGTGCTCGCAACCACCGAAGGTGAGGATGCAAACGGCAACTGGGTCTCCGCTGTCCCTACTCATCTGCGTCACCATGCGATCCTTGGCCCGATTTTGGAACAGGTGGCTGCGGGCGATTGCCCGCCAGTAGATTCCATTGGCGAAGCCTTCGCCGAGGTCAAGGTGCAGCTAGGCGGCCAGCTCAACGATTTCTCCTCGCAACGCCATGAAGTAGGTGGGGCGCTAAGCGACACCTTCAAACGCTTTGCCCGAGAATTCGGTACCTCGCACGCGCAGACGCACGGAACAACTCCGGAAGCCGCCGAGCACTATGCCAAACTGCATGGTCAGATCGTTGCAGACGGATTGCCCCACCACGAAGCACAGTTCCGCGAGTACTTTGCCAACCGTTCCTACGAACGCTTCAGCGACCTGTTGCAGCTGCTTGACGAGGAACGCCGGATGATTTCCGAGCGAATCAAACCGCTAAACCAGATCCTTGCCGATGTCACCTTCGAACATGGCTCGATGCTGCGGTTGGAAGTTGAAAACTCGATTCCCGTTGAGGCTGGAACCTTCCGCAAGGAACTGAAGGCGGCATTAAATGACGCCTACACCACCAAGGAAGAAAGTACCCTGGCGAAGTCCTACCAGGCACTTGAAGCCCTAGTTTCCGCACTGAGCGATCCAGGCTTGAACGCCTGGCGGTCTACCGTGCTGGATGTTCGGCAACACGTGGTGATTAGCTGCAATGAGCACAAGCCGAACGGAGAGGTGGAGACCGGCCTGGAACCTGGCACGCTATCCGGTGGTGAGGGCCAGCGCTTCACGTCCTTCATCATGGGCGCAGCCCTGGCCTATCAGTTGGGCTTTGCCTCGGCGGGTTTCACTTCCTACGGCACCGTGATGATTGACGAAGCGTTCATCCAAGCGAACTCCGAATATGCGGCAGCTGGCATCCGTGCGCTGCAGGAGTTCGGTTTCCATCTGGTTCTGGCGGCGCCGGAAGACAAGATCGATTTGAGCCACCACCTGGGTTCCATTATCGATATCATCAAGCATCCGGGATCTAATATCTCCGGCTTCGTCACTACTGGTCGCTCCCCGGCGCTGGCCACCACCATTACGCTGCGTGGTTAGCGCGGCAAGACAACAGGCAGCACCCAGCCCTGCTCCCAGGAGCATTTCGGCAAATTAAACACGACGGGGTCGGAATAGTTGCTCATCAACTATTCCGACCCTTGCCGCATCATCAATTACTCGGTAGCGAGCCCCTCCACCGGAGATAGCTTCGCCGCACGACGTCCTGGTGTAATCGAAGCAAGCAACGCTGCCAGGAGGCTCACCAGCAGAACCGCCGCCAGCTGCAGCCATGGGATCTCGTAGCTCATACTTCCCACGCTGGACAAGGCGCTGTGCGCACCGAGCAATCCGTAGACCGCGCCGAGAATGAGTCCCAGCAAGGCTGCCACGCCACCGATCAGCACCGCCTCCGTGGCAAGCATGGAACGCAACTGCTTCTTCTTCAGCCCCAATGCGCGCAGCAGGGCGTTTTCCCGGGTGCGTTCGAGCACCGACAGGCTCAACGTGTTGGCCACGCCGATCAATGCGATCAGCACGGCTACGGCAAGCAGACCCGAAACGATCATCAGCAACACGTCGATAATCTGGGAGAACATTGCCTTCTCCGTCACGCCGCCGGAAATCATCGAATTTTCAACACCCGCGACATCCGCAATGGATTCCACCAGCTCAGTGACCGCCCCATTGGAGAGCGACGGATCAACCTTGATCGCTACCCCGGACATCCCCTCCTTGTCGGAGATGCCTAGTTTGGCTGCGGTGTTTTCGGTCAATGTGTTCGAAACGAAGCTTGCCGAAGTAGTTCTGAGCTTCACCGGCTGACCGTTGACCGTCGCGTGGTCCGCCTCGATCTGCCACCAGGTCGAAAGCAATTCGCCATCTCGTGGAACGATCTGCTCGTCATGGACTACCGATGCGTACGACTCCGGGTCGACAACCATCGCGTACTCTTCGCTCGAGGAACCGTCGGGGAATTCGGTGGCAACGGTGCGCATGGTGTACGCCGACACGCTTTCAACGCCCTCCAGCTCGGCGAGCTTAGGCGCCACGGAGTCACTAGTCAAAGTGTCTTGAGCCACCGTCAAGTCGATCGGGTATTCGCCGCTGATGCTCCCATTCAAGGTGGCCTTGGCACTCTGCCCGCCGACCATGATCATCGAGACTAGCGTGACGCCGATCAGCAGCGCGGTGGCAGTAGCGGTGGTGCGTCCGGGGTTTCGAACGGCGTTGAGCGAAGCCAGCCTGCCAGCCACCGAGCGACCGGTCATCAGCTTGCCGATACCGAACACCGTGGCCGGAACAAACAACGAGGCCAGCATCAAAATGCCGGGGAAGGACAACAGCCCACCGGCGAAGGCAATCAGCAGCTCGGAATTGAGTGCTCCATAGGCTAGCAAGGCTGCGCCTGCGAGCGTCAGTAACGAGCCGAAGATGATGCGTACGAGGCCTGCACGGTTCTTGACGCTGGCCGCATCAAATGGGCGCAAGGCGGCAAGCGGGGCCAGGCTCATGGCTCGACGCGCCGGCAGCCAGGCAGCCAGAACAGTCATCACGATACCGACGGCCAAAGGAATAATGATGCCGCGAGCATCCACGGCCAAAGTTGCGTAGGACATTTCAGGTACTAGATTTCGCAGCAGCTGAATCAGGCCTGCCATCAGTGCCACGGCCAGAGCTACACCCACCACCGAAGCGATAACGCCGATCAGCAGCGCTTCGATCAGCACCGAGCTGCGGATCTGTGCGCGTTTGGCACCCAGGGTGCGCAAGAGCGCCAGCTCGCGGGTGCGTTGCGCGATGACTACCGAGAAGGTATTCATCACCACCAGACCGGTGACTATCAGCGCGACCAAGGCAAAGACCAGCAAGATGATGGTCAGCTGATCGGTTCCTCCGGTCATGCTTGCCACGTCGTCGAGCACCTGTTCGTCGGCGGTGTTGACCACCACATCGACCAAGTCCTTGCCATGGAAATACTCGGCCACTGCGGCTTGGGTTTGAGCGACGTCCTTCTCTGCATCGATCACCAGCCTGTTCAGCTGGGCATTCTCGCCTGCAAAGCGTTCCCAAGCGTCTTCTTGCATGGCGAGCTGGGCGAAGGACGAAGACATCGGATCGGTGGTAGTCTCCACGATTCCGACGACTTTCAATTCACGCATCTTCGCGTTATCCTCCATGCTCGACAACGCGACGGTGTCGGCAACTGAGAGGCCCATCTGCTCGGCATGCTCCTGGTCGATCACGACCTCATCGGCGCCCAGCGGGGCACGTCCCTCGAGCATCGACATACCCGAGAGCTTATTTTCTGCGGAGATGGGTTGCAGCATTACGGTGTAGCCGTTGTCGCCGGTACGCAATGCTGCGCCCATGACTCCGTCGCCATAAACCCCTGAGACTTCGGGAAGATCACGGATTTCACGGACCGTATCCATGCTCAGCATGCTCGTGTCGCGATCGTTGGGTGTTAGCTCCCAATCGACCGAGGCCACCAGGTCGGCGTTCTTATATGAGTCGCCCAAGCTATTCTTTAGCGTTGCACGCGTAGAGGAATCCACCGCGAGGGTGGCGCCAAGGAAGGCCGTGCCAATGGCGACGGCCAGGAGCACGGCGATATACCGTCGCGCATAAGTTTTAATGTTCGCTATTGCTACCTGAAGCATGATCCTACTCCGCTAGGGAGGCGAGAGCCTCGGTGACGCTGGCTACGGTGGGGTCTTCGAGCGAACCGACGAGGTTTCCATCCTTCATCAGCAATACGGTGTCCGCGTAGGATGCTGCAGCCGGATCGTGGGTGACCATGATGATGGTCTGTCCCATTTCGCGGGTGGAGGTGCGCATCAAGGAGAGCACTTCAGCACCGGTTCGAGAGTCCAAGTTGCCGGTCGGCTCATCGCCGAAGACGACTTCAGGGCGGGTGAGCAATGCACGAGCTACGGCTACGCGCTGCTGCTGTCCACCGGAAAGCTCGTGTGGTTTGTGCGTCAGCCGGTCACGCAGACCCAACGAATCGATGACGACGTTGAACCATTCACGGTCGTGCTTCTTGCCGGCTAAGGACAGCGGCAGCAAGATGTTGTCCCTGGCATTTAATGTTGGAACGAGGTTGAAGGATTGGAACACGAAGCCGATCTGCTCGCGGCGCATAGTGGTCAGCTGGTCATCGTTGAGTTCGGTAAGGTTCTTGCCACCGATGATGATTTCGCCAGAATCGGCGTTGTCCAAGCCCGCCAAGCAGTGCATCAGGGTCGACTTGCCAGAACCTGAGGGTCCCATGATTGCGGTGAAACGGGAACGGGCAAAGGCCACATCCACTCCGCGCAAAGCTTCGACTCGGGTGCTGTCACGACCGTAGCTCTTGCTTAGTCCTCGAGCTTGGACTGCATAGTCGGTTACCTGCTGTGTTTCAGTTGTCATGCATCAATTATATAAAGCTCCTAGCCAATTGAGGATCGGTCAGAAGGTTTGCATCTACGCTGCGGGAGTCATACCACGGGATGAGAGAGCCTCCCGGTACCCTCATCCCGTGCACGGTCACGAACGCCTAGCACTGCGAATGGTAGTCCGAGTCGCGGTGGCTTCGGGGTTCGATCTGGAAGGTTGAATGCTCGATGCTGACCTCAAAATGATCCGCCACGCACTGTTGAAGTTCACGCAGCAGTTGACCGGCCGCACCGGCCGTGAACATGTGGTCCTCGGCGACAATATGCGCGGTGAGCACCGGAAGGTTCGAGGCAATTTGACTGGCGTGCAGGTCGTGAACGGCGATCACGCCCGCCTGTTCTTCCAAGTGCCGGCGTACCGATTCAAGGTCCAACCCACGGGGCGTTGATTCGAGCAAGATATGCGTCGTCTCCCCCAGAAGCTTCACGGCGCGTGGCACGATCAGCGCGGCAATGACGAGCGCTGCGACCGAGTCCGCGCTCGCCCATCCGGTGAAATGGATTGTCAGCGCGGCAATAATGACCGCTACGGATCCCAGTGCGTCATTCATGACCTCGAGGAACGCAGCGCGCATGTTCAGATTGGCCTCGCGCCCCGCGGAGATGATCCACATGGCTAGGAGATTTCCGGCCAAGCCGACGATACCGAAGATCAGGAGGCCTTCGGCGTGCACCTCTGCCGGTACAAAGAGGCGACGAACCGCGTCGATGGCCGCGTAGATGCCGACGGCGAGCAACAGTGCGGATTGTAAGGTCGCGGAGAGCACCTCGGCGCGGCGGAACCCCCAGGTGCGTTTGAGTGTGGGCTTGCGCTGAATCAGATTGGCTGCGGTCAACGCAAGCAAGAGCCCCACCGAGTCGGTCAGCATATGGGCCGCGTCGACGAGCAAAGCCAGCGAGTTGGTAACTAGCGCGCCAATAATCTCCGCGAGCAAGATACTCACGGTAATCGCAAATGCCCATGCCAGCCTGGTGCGGTTCACATTTGAGTGGTCATGTTCATGGCCATGGCCAGAAGTGTGCTCATGCCCCATGCCCTAGGCCTCCAGAGATTGGTGCGGGTGAGCTTCGTGCCATCGATGACCGCTGGCGCTGGAACTTGCCAACTTCTCCGCTTGGGTGAGAATCATTGTCAGTTGCGTGGTCTCAGTAAGGGAATAGAGACTTGCACGTCCCTGCGTGCGCACGGAAACGAGATCGCTTTCGCGGAGGCAAGCCAGATGAGCGCTGACGGTGCTTTGCGCTAGCCCAAGGTGTTCGGTCAGCTCTTTGACCTTGTGTTCACCTGTTTTGAGATGCACCAGGATGAGCAACCGCGTGGGGTCAGCTAGGGCGTGGAACAACGCTGCCATTTTCATGCGTTGAGTTGCTCCAAGCTTTGCATCGACAAAAGACTCTATTATCGCCATATGACGATAATAGCTCGAGCTTCTGCAAATGGCCGTTTATGACTCTGCGTCCTCGATACGCAAGTGGCATGATGATTTCATGAGTGAAGATTTAGTTATTGGTGCAGACGGGTTGGCCCGCCCGCAATGGGCCGCAAGCAACGCGCTGCTGCGCGAGTACTACGACACCGAATGGGGCATGCCTGTCACCGGGGAACAAGCCCTGTTTGAACGACTCAGCCTAGAGGGCTTCCAGTCAGGTTTATCGTGGGCCACAATTCTGGCCAAGCGCGAAAACTTCCGTTCCGCCTTTCAGGGATTCGACCCGCAGTTGGTCTCGGCCTACGGTGAGCAGGATTACGAGCGACTCATGGACGATGCCGGTATTGTCAGAAATAAACTCAAGATTCGGGCAACCATCGCCAACGCTCAGGCGACGCTCGCATTGCGTGACGATGGAGGCCTGTCCCAGCTGATCTGGTCTTTCAAACCTGAAAGCACCCCGTTCCCACGCACCTTGGCTGAAATTCCCACGCAGAGCCCGGAGTCCAGCGCGCTGGCCAAATACCTCAAAAAGCGTGGCTTTAAGTTCGTTGGCCCAACGACTATGTTCGCGCTAATGGAGGCTATTGGGATCGTTGATACGCACCTAGTCGGCTCACATCGCCGCGGCACCTCTGGCGTCTGGCCAGCCTAGATGAAGTTCACGGTTCCAGTGGACGGAGTTCTGGATGCCTCGCACGCACTCTCGGTCCTGGCTATCCATTCATTGCCGAATCAGGAGCGGCTGGATCGCGAAGCGTCGAGCGTCGTCCGCGTGCTACGCATCGATGATCAGCTCCACGAACTCAAAATACTGCTCGGCACCCACGAGGCCACGGTGCACACGCAAGCCCCAGAATCGCTGCACCCCAGACTCGCCAAGATCATTAGCACCTGGCTAGGCCTAGCTGACTCGAATGAGCTCAGTTATCAGCAACTGGCCACCATCAGTGCCCTGCAGCCAGCATTGGACAACTTCCCGAACCTGCGGCTTATCAGCTACCCGGACCTCTTTGAGGCGCTCGCCACGACAGTTCTAGGGCAACAGATCTCAACGAGCGCAGCCCGAACCCTCGCCACCCGATTCGTCGAAGCGCTCGGAGAACTTCACGCCTGCGGACTGCGGGCGTTCCCCGATGCGCACGCCACCGCGCAACTAACCGCCGAAGAACTCCAGCAGGTGATCCGCTGCCCGCTTTCCCGCGCAGAGACGCTTCTCCGGGTCGCCAAGTGGTTTATTCACACCGGCGGGCGTCTAGCCGAAAACCATGACGAGTTCCTCAGCAGCCTGCTCGCCCTGAAAGGCGTTGGCCCCTGGACACGGGACTATGTTGCATTGCGTGGCTTACGTCAGAAGTCCATATTCTTGGATACGGACTTAGTAGTGAAACGGGCCATGCGCCAGTTGCGCATCCCAGACATTGAATGCCTTCAGCTTCCAGAAGGCGCTAGATCACTGGCCACCGTCTTGTTGTGGGCCTTCGAAGCAAACAAAAATTGAGACGCACCGACAGATTCTAGGCCGATACGTCTCAATTTTGCGGTTCGGCTGATTGAGCAAGCCAGCTGATCCCCTGTTTACAATTTTCCTGGTACCGCCGGCAACTACTGCATGGTGAGTAAGCCACGTGGTAGCAACCGAACGATCCCCGTCGATCAAATTGCTTGCCTTCCCCGTCCACACACGGGGTAGGCATTGACCTTAGCTTACGGCAAATTCAGCCAATAACGTCAAGCATCAATGATCATATTTCCGATTATTAAGCTTAGGGGTGCCTAATTAACCGAACTTGCAGTTCACGGATCATTTGCACTGCAGGCCCAAGGCTCCATCCAGGCCAATTGCGTTCGGGCTACTCGTTGAATATTTGACCCACGGGCGTCCGCTTTTCAGCTTGGAATACATCTTCCGCGCGGCCAAAAGCCCAGTAGGCCGACAGCGACATATCCCGACGGTCCACGCCACGCTCGTCATAGAAATAGGAGCGCAGTGCCTTCATCACCTCACGCTCGCCATGCGCGAAAACTTGCACCCGTCCGCCCGGCCAAGGGTGCTGGCGCACTGCCGACTCAAGGGTTGAGGCCTCCGGGGTAAACGCCGCGCCGCGATGGATCCAGCGGATATCAACACCACGGGGTGCGCGCATTTCAATTTCGTCCCCTGCGCCTTCGACCTCAATGAGCACCTGCCCCACCATGTCTTCACGCATGGCCTCGAGCGATGCCGCGATCGCAGGAATCGCAGTCTCATCACCTACGAGGAGGTGGAAATCGAATTCGCCCTTGGGCTCATACATGCCACCGGGGCCCGAGAAGCAGACAGAGTCGCCGATCTTCGCATCACGCGCCCACGGTCCGGCCAGCCCATCGCTTCCATGGACGACAAAGTCAACTTCAATAGTGCCCGCGGCCGCATCGGAACGGCGCACCGTATACGTCCGGCGCACCGGCATATCTTCTCCGGGCAGCCGTTCGCGCAATTCATCCATGTCGTAGGGTAGCGTCAAGCCCAGCTCCGGCTTGGCGAAAAGTATCTTGATGTAACGGTCTGTCGCTGATTTGTCGACGAAATTCTCAAACCCAGGGCCACCAAAGGTGAGGCGAACCAGGTGTTCCGAAATTTGCTGCCGCTTAACAACCTGCAAAACAACTTGCGGGCGCACCGGGCGCCCACCCTCTGCTCGTGCCACAAAAACACTTCCTAACTGAATAAGACTAGATAGACCTACCCTAATTCATTTACAGCCCACCAGTTATCGCGCGAACGTCGATGGACCTTCCAACACAGCCAATGATTCACGCTCCGCGATGCTCAAACGTTGCACGCGTGAAGTTAATGGGTCAAAATAGGCCAGCGTTGTCGAGGCCTTTACGCAGACGTGGCCCTCCACAGGATCTCGGAATTCATAACAAATATCAAAACTCGCAGGCTTGATATTCGCTACCCACAGATCGACTCTGACCGGAACATTCCGATATTCCAGCGGCCTGGAGTAGCGCACGCGATGCTCAACAACAAGGATCTGCACCCCATTGGGGACCGCGGAGAATATATCCACCTTAGGCTTGGAACCTGGTGCGCCCGTTCCGCCAGGTACGCCGAAGCCAGCGATTCGCGCCTCTTCCATAAGCCGAATCAGATTGACGTTGTTGACATGTCCATATGCGTCCATGTCGCCCCAACGCATGGGTACTTCTACGCACAGTACCGAGCCGGACATTATTTTTCCTCCCCCAAGCGATCATCGGGACGAATCACATCATAAGCAGCTAATTGCTCTAGGATCTGGGACCCGTCGGGCTCGTAGCTCCAGCGAATGCCTGGTGTCGTGCGGCGCAAATCAGTTGAACGCCCACCGGCGAGCACCGCTTCGGAGGGCGTCAATTGACGGATGACTATCGTGTGCACATGCTCCGGGTAGCGCCGGGCAAACTCCGCGTAAATCGTCGGATCATGCTGCCCGTCGTCTCCGATAAGCATCCACTCAATGTTTGGAAATTCCACAGCGAGCCTGCGCAATTGGTCAACTTTATGTTGCATACCGCTACGGAACCAGCCTCGGTCGGTTGGCCCCCAATCGGTCAGAAGCAGCGGACCCCGTGGATACAAATTGCGCGAGATGAATCGTTCCAGAGTCTGCGCAACATTCCACGCACCGGTAGAAAGATAAATTGTTGGGCTCGTCGGGTGCTCCGCCAAAACGCGTTGCATCATCACCGCCATACCCGGCGTCGCGACGCGGGCATGCTCCGAAAGCACGAAGGAATTCCACGCGGCGAGCAGTGGCCTAGGCAGCGCCGTCACGACAACCGTGTCATCCACATCGCTAATGATGCCGAAACGTTGCGTCTCGTCGATGACGAGAATCTGCGCGGTGGCGGATTGCCCATTGTGGGCAGTGATTTCAATATCGTTCCAGCCAGCTGGCAGATCCACCGAAAGTTTGACATCTAGGACGCCGCCGCGGTCCGCGAGGACTTCGAACCGCTTTCCGTCAGCAAGCACAGTGACTTTCCCAAAAGGAAGTACCGCCGAGGTGAAGTTGCGGAACCCTCGGATCCCATCTTCGACAACCTTGGCATGGTGCTTGCCACCCTCGAACGCGCCGGGTTTAGCCATGACCACGCGAGCGAGAACCCGCACCCATCCGCCTTTTTTGGCCGCATATCCGTACCCGTTGTAAGGAAGGATAACCGGACCCAATCCCTTGTCGATGGCACGGCGTGCTCGCCATTGCAGGACATGGTCCTCAAGTCGCGAGGCTACGTGGCGTGCGACCCTATTACTTGCTGCATGGCTCATGTTAGTAGTCTTTCATGTTCGGGGACTGCAACGCGTCTAAAAACAAATGCGTCACAAACTCTTGAACTTTTCTACATAACGTAGAAAACTAGTTGCATGAGATATCAGCACACTAATGATGCTCCAGTTTTGGTGCTCACCGAAGAACAGTCCTGGGAGCTATTGGCTCACACGGCACATGGCCGAATAGCCACTGCGGCGGCCGGAACCGTGGACATCGTTCCGGTAAATTACGCGGTGCATAAAGGAAATATCTACCTACGCACTGCGCCGGGAAACAAACTCGCTTCGATGGTCGTGAACTCCTCGATTGCTTTGGAGGCCGACGGAATCCTTTCCGACGAGGCCTGGTCCGTAGTGGTGCACGGTACCGCAGAAATTTTGGAGCACGAAGCAGATATCAATGAGGCTCTCGAAAGCGGTGTCAGCCCCTGGGCACAGAGCATCAAAGATTTTTGGATCAGAGTGACCGTCAACTCGATCTCCGGACGTCATTTCATCCTCGGTGAGCAACCGGAAGCCATCTAATCCCTCCGCATATGCGGTAGCAACACGATGGGCTCGCGGACAGCACATTGTCGATACCGGCCGCGAGTCCAGATTCTGCAGTTTGCTGCTACCTGCGATATTCGTAGAATCCTTCACCGCTCTTACGGCCTAGTTTCCCCTCGGTCACTTTTTGCGTGATCAACGGGTGCGGTTGGTCCACCTCCTCACCGGTCTCTGCGTAGGTCGCTTGGGCAATGAAATCGATAACGTCCAGACCCACGAGGTCCATCAGCTCAAAAGGCCCCATCGGGTGCCCCAGCGCGGTGCGCGCCGTGGTGTCTATATCTTTGATGCTGGCAACCTCCGCAGAAGCCAGATTGAGCGCTTCACGCTGTATTGCCCCCATCATGCGGTTAGCAATGAAACCCGGGATTTCTTTATTCACCAGCACCGGCTCTTTCCCTAGCGCGCGGGCGACCGCCGTCACCGCCTGGATGGTCTCATCACTGGTTTGCTCGTTGCGCACAATTTCTACGCACTTCATGACCAAGGCGGGGTTGAAAAAGTGCATATTGCAGACCTGGCTCGCGCGCCCGCTGGCCTCAGCCACTTGGGACGAAGCCAAGGTCGAGGAATTGGTTACCAAGATGGCATGAGCTGGAGCGTTTTTGCCCAGTTCGGCGAAGATTGAGCGTTTAATGTCTAAACGTTCGACTGCCGCTTCGATCACTAGGTCCGCTTGGGCCGCGCTAGCGTCCAGCTCGGTAGATTGGCTCAGCCGTGCCAAGGCGGCGTCGGCAAACTCTGCCTGCAGCTTGCCCTTAGCGACACGTCCGGCGGCCCAACTTTCCAGATCGCTGCGAGCCGCGTCCAAAGCGCTGCCCGAGATGTCCTGCAGGATCGTGGTGTAACCGCCCAGTGCGCAACTCATCGCAATCTGCCGGCCCATAGTTCCGGCGCCGATGATCAGAATAGTCCTAATATCCATTAGTTCCTCTTCCTAGCCGCGGAGATACACGGTAGTGGTGTGGGTATAAAACTCGCGGGCGGCGGCTCCCTGTTCTTTCGGCCCGTATCCGGATGCTTTCGCCCCGCCAAATGGTACGTGCGGATCGGCTCCCGCAGATTCGGAGTTCACATGCAAAATACCGACGTCCAGGCGTTCTTGCGCGCTAATCGCCGTAGCCAGGTCGCGAGTGAACAGCGCAAGACTCAACCCGAATTCGGAATCCGCGGCGGCTTCGAAGGCGGCCTCGGTTCCGGAAACGCGCAGCACACTGAGTACCGGGGCGAAGAATTCCTCACGCCAAGCGCAATTTTCCCGACCCCGAGAATCGCTTGGGATGCCAAGCACGGTCGGTGCCACGTAGTTTCCGCTGGCTGGAACTGCGCCCTCGAAGATAACGGTGGCGCCTTCCGACCTAGCTTTTGCGACGCCCGCCCTGACCGATTTCGCCGATTTGGCGTCGATGACCGGTCCCATCTGGACCCCTGGATCCAGTGGATTTCCGGTTACCCAGTTTGCCAGTCGCGAGGTGAGCTTTTCCAAGAATTCATCGGCAATCGAGTCATCCAAGATCAGTCGACTCGTAGCGGTGCATTTTTGCCCGCTGGAGCGGAATGCCCCAAAGAGTACCTGTTCGCTGGCCAGGTCCAGGTCTGCATCGGCCAGCACCACCGAGGCGTTCTTTCCACCCATTTCTGCTTGCACTGGGATGCCACGCGCAGCACCCATAGCGCAGAGCTTTCTCCCGACACCTGTGGATCCGGTGAATGACAAGCCCTCCAGATGGGGGTGGCTCATGATCGAGTCTCCCAGTGCGCCCGGACCGATCACCAGGTTGAGCACCCCGGCAGGTAGTCCGGCGGCTTCGAAGGCTTCGACCAACCGCACCGCCAGCAGCGGGACCAGGCTCGCCGGCTTGAAAACCACGGTATTTCCGAAGATCAGCGCGGGGGCGATCTTCCAGGCGGGGATAGCTATCGGAAAATTGAATGGGGTCACAATGCCCAACACGCCCAAGGGCTTATGCGAGACCAAGATCTGCTCCCCAGCGCGCGGAGATTGGAACATTGTTCCGGCGCTACGTTCGGCTTCACCTGCATAATAGGAGAGGATCTGTGCCGCACGGCGTACCTCGCCTATTCCTTCTGCGAGCGTTTTACCTTCTTCACGAGTAAGTTCCGTACCGATTCTCTCCGCATGCTCCGTGAGGTAGGCCGAAGCTCTCAGCAGATAACTGGCACGTTCGGCCATCGGGGTGGCCGCCCACCCTGCCTTCGCCGCGTTCGCGGCTTCAAAGGCTTCAACTACCTGGTTGGCATCTGCCGCTTGGCCTGCGGCAACAGTCAAGGAGGAATCGGCGGCGCTGGTGGAGCTGAGCTCGCTGGCGTTTCCCGGAAGCCAGACACCGTTCAGGTACTGGCGAAGGCTTTCCACTTTCGTCTGCTGTGTCATATTCTAAGTTTTTCCTTGTACTGATTTTTAGCGGAAGGCCGGGACACCGGTGAGCTTATTACCCAAAATCAAGGTGTGTACCTCGTCGGTACCTTCGTAGGTGCGCACCGACTCGAGGTTATTTGCGTGACGCAGTGGCGAGTAGTCCAAGGTGATACCGTTTCCGCCAAGGATGGTGCGCGCTTCGCGGCAGATCGCGATTGCTTCGCGGCAGTTGTTCAGCTTGCCAACGGATATCTGGTGCAGGTCGAGGGTTCCTGCATCTTTCTGGCGCCCGATATGCAGGGCGAGGAGGAAGCCCTTGTTGATTTCCAAAGCCATATCCACCAGCTTCTGCTGGGTCATCTGATAACCGGCCAATGGCTTGTCGAATTGCAGGCGTTCCTGGGAATACTTCAGCGCCACCTCGAAGGAGTCACGCGCCGCTCCCATGGCGCCCCAGATAATGCCGTAGCGGGCTTCGTTGAGACAGGAGAATGGGCCCTTGAGACCGAGAACGTTCGGTAGCACCGCGCTAGCTGGCAGCCGCACATCGGTCAATTCGATCTCGCACTGGATCGAAGCTCGCATCGATAGCTTCGGCTCGATTGGTGTGGCCTTGAATCCAGCGGTCTCGGTAGGGACCACGAACCCGCGGATGCCTTCGTCGGTCTGCGCCCAGATGACGGCAACCTTTGCCACATTTGCCAAGCCAATCCAGCGCTTCATTCCGTTGATCACCCAGTCGTCCCCGTCGCGGCGGGCAAAGGTCGTCATGCTCGACGGGTCGGATCCGGCGGTTGGCTCCGTCAGGCCAAAGCAGCCGATTGCTTCGCCGGAGGCCAGCTGTGGCAGCCACTCTTGTTTTTGTTCCTCAGAACCATGTTTGTAAATGGCGCTCATGGCTAGCGATCCTTGGACCGAGACGAAGGTGCGCAGTCCGGAGTCGCCGGCTTCCAGCTCGGCTCCCGCAAGCCCATATTCGACAGCCGAACGTCCTGCGCAGCCGTAGCCTTGCAGGTGCATGCCCAGCAGACCGAGTTTGGCCATTTCTGGAACGATTTCCAGGGGGAACGTCGCTGTTTCGTACCAGCTGGCAATGTTTGGTTTGATGTTTTCGTTCACGAAGGAGCGGACCTGATTCCGCAGGGCAAGTTCTTCGCCGCTGAGCAGTGCATCAAAATTGATCAGGTCTGCTGGGTCAATGGCGGTGTTAGGTGAAGGGGCAATCATTTGAGCTGTCTCCTTTAGAGGCTGGTGGTGCTGAGGAAGATATGCTGGTGTTCACCCAAGGCCGGGGGCACTAGCCGATATGTGGGCTTAGTTCGGGACAGGACGATCGGGTTGGCAATTTGCCGGGAGCTTCGTCCGGTTTTTAGATCGTTGATCGTTACCACCGGTTCCAGTCCTAGCTCGTCGGCGAACTCCAAGGCTTCAAGAACCGAGTTAACCTTTCCTGCAGGTACTCCGACCTCCATGAGTCGATTTGTCCACTGGGCCGCCGATCCTTGCCTGGTGACTTCTTCGATCAGGTCTTTGAGTTCCTGCCGGTGTTGCACACGCGAAAGATTGTCTGCGAACCGTGGATCTTGCGGCAGGTCGGTCAGCCCCAGCTCTGTGCCAAGGGCGGTGAACTGGCGGTTGTTTCCCACCGCGATCACCATGACACCATCAGAAGTTGCGAAGGTTTCATAGGGAGCAATACTTGGATGTGCGTTCCCCAAACGCGGTGGCGGATTACCGGTAACCGCGGTGCTGCTAGCTTGATTAGTCAATCCCGCCAGCAGGGAGGTCATCAATGAGATTCCTACATTTTGCCCCTGCCCGCTAATATCCCGTTCCCGAAGCGCCAAGAGTATTCCCGTCGTGGCGTTCTGTGCCGCGAGGACATCAACCAGCGCCACTCCCACCTTGCTTGGCGTTCCCTCGGACTCACCGGTGATGCTCATCAGGCCTCCGACCGCTTGAACCAGGAGATCGAAGCCGGGCAGCGAGGCGCCGAGCCCATCGCCAAATCCCGAAATTGAGCAGTAGACCAACGCAGGATTCGATGCTCTCAAGGACTCGTAGTCCAGGCCGAACTTGGCGAGCACGCCCGGACGAAAATTTTCCACGACAACGTCGGCATCTCGGATGATCTCGCGCAGCTCGGTTAGTTCCGCGGAGTTGTTGAAATCTACAACGATTGCCTGCTTATTGCGGTTCACTGCCGAATAGTAGGTACTTACCCCGTCTTCGGTGACCGGCGGCAACCAGGCCCTGGTTTCATCTCCGTCTCGGCTTTCAACTTTCAGCACTTCGGCGCCAAAATCGGCCAATGTCATGGTGCATAACGGACCGGCGAGGATGCGGGAGAGGTCAATGACCTTGATTCCCTGCATTGGTTGAGCCATCGGATTACCTACGTTCTCGTCATCGAAAAAACGTTGTTACATGTTGCATGCAACTGTATGGCAAGTGGCCTCGGTGTTCAAGACCACCGCTATATGTTTATGGCTTTAAAAGATCAATTCATCCAAGCGCGTCAAATAGCGTTCGGCCTCAAGTCCCGGGGTCCGCGCGCAGACAGCCGTCACGAGCATCTGCGCAGTACGAAGCACGTGGTTGCGCATCGCAGTAGCCGCGCCAGATGGGTCGCGTTCCAAGATGGACTTCATCAATTCATCGCGATCGCCGGCCAGGTCCTGGCTGGTTCTTGCCTGAGGAATCGTTACCTGTCCGTGCGCGAGCACCAGATTGCGCAGCTCCCCCACGATGCCGTCAAGCTTGGCGTTGTTTGCCAGGCCTAGCAGATAGAGGTGGAACTTTTTATCTGCCTCCAGCGTTGCCCGCCCGTCCCCGGTCTGCCCCACCTTAAGCATTTCACGGTGTAGCTCACGAAGCGTTTCGAGGTCTCCCTCGCTAGCGTTGAGCACCGCTCGTGCGGCTGCAGGTGGCTCGATGATCAGCCGGACCTGAAATACCTCCACGATGTCGTCTAGCGAAATCTGGTTCACGCGCACGCCACGATTTTTCGCGACGGTCACGATGCCCTCTTTTTCTAGTAGCTGCAGCGCTTCGCGGACCGGCGTGCGTGAAACTCCGAGCTTTTCGGAGATAGCAATTGCCGAATAATGGTTGTCCGGGGTCATTTCGCCGGACACGATAGCAGCGCGGATCTTGGTGGTGACTTGCTCGGTCAACGATTCTTTGGGCGAGATCGGTTGCATGCTACTCATATTTGAAGTCTATCTTCCCCTGTCAACGCGGGCGCTGAGCGCCCCGCAACACTTTTGCACTACGAGGTTTCGTACCTCGCGGATTCCGGCGCCGGCGTTCGCCAATACCGCGGCACCCCAGGCCATCATGCTCCTGAGTTCCTGCGGTTTTGAACGCTGTTGGGCCTCGGACTTACTTTGGTTCCCGAATGCTTCCTTACAGACTTCGCTCTTCTGCCAGCGTTCTCAGTCAATAAGATTAAGGTGCACTTAGAACACCAAGATAGGGTTGAACTGTGAATGCTCAGATGACCCCCGCCCGACAAGCTCTGGCCGAATCACTGCGTCAGGCAGCACTGATTGCTGCGCTCAAGGCGGCACCACGAGTTCGTGAGGCGTTCCGCGGAAGCGTCGGAGCCGAAGAAAAAACGAACGCCCATGATCTCGTCACCGATATAGACCGGCAAAGCCAAGAGATCATTACCCAATCGCTACGCGAGGCCTTCCCAAAGTCTTGGGTACTCGGCGAAGAGGACATAGCCGCGGACTCAGGCATAGCTACCCCGACCGAAGTGCAATGGATTGTGGACCCGATAGACGGAACCAGTAATTTCGTTCACGGCGTCGCGTTCTTCTGTATTTCAATTGCCGCGGCAATTGACAACGAATTGGTCGCAGCAGCAATAGTCGACCCGATCTCCGGAGATCAGTTCAGTGCCAATTATCAGGCTGCCTATCACAATGGGGAATTGTTGAGCCCAGGCAATCGACCTGAACAAGCACGCGCAAACTTGATGACAGATTACCCGGGAGCCGAGTCCATGCATAAGGACGGCCCATTGGCGCTTGAGCTCTTTGGGCAGTGGATTCAGGACTTCGCCACCGTGCGGCGCAAAGTTTCTGCCGCTCTCGGGCTCGCTCATGTGGCCGCTGGCTGGTGCGATGCAAGCGTGGGGTTCGATACGAAGCCTTGGGACGTGGCCGCGGGAGCGCACCTGATTCGAATGTCCGGCGGCAGTTACCGAGGCTTGGCTTTCGGCAAGCAGGTGGCCGCTGACCATCTCTGCGAGGGTTTCATCGCCCAAGGCCCAGGCGCCGACTACGAGTCGTTGGCTCGATCAGCCTCGCGGGTTCATCAGTTGAGAAGCCAGAGCCAAGTCAAACAAATCTGACAATACCCAGATTCTCATCCGGTGCACCACAGATTGCTTGGCTTCGGTCGTACCATGAGTGCATGACACCACGTATCCAACGAACTGCACATTCCGCCGTGCAGCATCATGGTGGCGGAGGGTTGATCATCGGAGGAATCGGAGCCATGTTGCTCTTCGGTATCTTCGCAGTGATGTTGGCAAGCCAGTCTCTAGACTGGGTGCCACTGCTCATAGGCATCAGCCTGGGCTTCTCCACATTAATGTTTGGCGTGGTTTACCACTTCACGCACTAACAAGAGTCACTTCGGCGCCCCCTTTGAAGGGCGCCGAAGCTATGCCTTACTCGCCTAAATGCGTCGGGGCGAACATGCGTAAGAGCGTCTGAACTACGATGACATTTGGGCCTTCTCCGGCGAATGACTCGCGTAACGCGTCACCGATCTGGTCTGCTTCGACCAGTCGCGCAGGAACTCCGAAAGCCTGGGCTAAGGCAACGAAATCCGGGCGTTCCAGCTCGGTGGCCGTTGCCTTGCCAAAGGCCCCTTCCATGTATTCACGCAGAATTCCGTAACCACCGTCGTCAACGATCAGCCAAGTGACCGGCACGTTGTGCTGTTTTGCCGTGGCTAATTCTGCAATGGAATACATCGACGAGCCATCACCCGAGACCGCGAGCACTCGCGCTTGCTCGGGCGTAGCTCCCTCGATCTGCAACCCGATGGAACCTCCAATGGCCGAGGGGAAACCGAAACCTAGTCCACCGGCACCCTGCGCCGAATGGAATTCTCCCTGGCGCGAATCCCAGCAACTCCAACCCCAATAAGCCGCAATGGTCATATCCCAGAAGGTCTGCATTTTCGCGGGCACCGCCTCGCGGATATCAGCCATGAACCTTCGTTCATGGTCCAGGCCCTGCTCCGCCAGCCGTGCCTGCACCTTTGCCAAGGTCTGGGTGACGACTTGAGTCGGGCTCTGCCCATGCCAATCTGGCGCGTTAGGCAGGCTTACTTCCTTAAGCTTCGAAGTTAGGAACTGCAACGCGGCCTTGGCATCCGCTCGGATACCCAATGCTGGCGTATTTGACTCAAGGACGCGCGGTTCGGCATCAATTTGGATTATGTGCCCACGAGGTGCGAGGGAGAAATAATTGCTGGAGACTTCGCCGAGCGCTGAGCCCACGACCACCAATACGTCAGCATCTTCGAGAACTTCGGTGACATGCCGATCCTCCACCCAAGATTGCAATGACAATTCGTGATCCCACGGGAATGCGCCATTGCCTCCCGGGGTGCAAAGCACCGGGGCATTGAGCTTTTCGGCCACCTCCAGCAATTCGTTTTCGGCCTGGGCACGACGGACACCTCCGCCTGCAACAACCACCGGCCTCTTTGCTTCCGAAAGCCAGCGAACCGCTTCATCGATCAATTCCACACGTGGTGGATGATCGTAGGCTTCGGCAAGGGCATCATGCACCGGAGGAATGAGCACCGATGCCAGCAAGACATCCTGCGGAACCTCGATCCAGACCGGTCCCATCGGCACGGTGATCGCCTGCGCCCAGGCATCTTGGATCGCCGAGGGAATACCCGAGGCGTGGTGCACCGTCTGCTGGAACTTGGTGACGTTTGCGGCCGAGGCCTTCTGGTCATCGAGCTGGTGCAGCATGCCTTTTCGGCGAGCGCCCAGTCCATCCAAAGGAATCTGGCTCGCAACCACCACCATGGGCACGCCGGTGGCATAGGCTTCCTGCAATCCGGCGAGGGCGGTCAGCGCTCCCGGGCCGGTAGAGAGGAAAAGCACTCCGACCTCTCCAGTGGCCCTGCTGTAGCCGTCGGCGGCGAAGGCCGAGTTGTTTTCTACCCGGGAAGAAATGAATTGCAGATTGGAGCGTGAGAGTGCGTCGAACAGCCCCAGCGCATGTTGCCCTGGAATGCCGAAGACCGTTTTCGCGCCGAGCGCTGTCAGCGTCTCAACGACGAGATCTCCACCGTTACGTTGTACTTCGTTGCCCATTAGTTGTTCTGTCCGTTCAGCTGGCGGTATTCGCTGATCAGGCTGATCAGGTCATAGGTGACATGTGAGGCAGCTACGCCGGTTAGCTCCGCATGATCGTATGCCGGTGCCACCTCCACGATATCGGCTCCCACGATTTTCAACCCGCGCAAGCCGCGCAAGATTTCTAGCAGTTCGCGGCTGGTGATGCCGCCTGCTTCCGGGGTGCCGGTGCCCGGTGCGTGCGCCGGATCCAGCACGTCGATATCGACCGAAATGTACAGTGGACGGTTGCCGATGCGGTCGCGAAGTTTTGCAACGATCTCTTTTGCGCCCTGATAGTAGACATCTGAGCTGGTGACGATGCCGAACCCGAAGCGTTTGTCGTCTTCGAGGTCTTTTTTACCGTAGAGCGGGCCTCGGGTTCCTACATGGCAGATCGCCTCGGTATCGAGAATGCCTTCCTCGACCGCTCGGCGGAATGGGGTTCCATGGGTGTATTCGGCTCCGAAGTAGGTGTCCCAGGTATCCAGGTGGGCGTCGAAATGCAGCATCGCTACCGGCGCACCAGCGCGTTGCGAGGCCGCACGCAACAAGGGCAATGCGATGGTGTGGTCGCCACCGATGGTCACCAGCGTTGAGCCGTCTTCGGTCAGTTCCAGCGCATTGTGCTCGATGGTCTCGATGGCCTCGTTGATGTTGAACGGGTTGACCGCCATGTCACCGGCGTCGGAAACCTGGCTCAAGGCGAAGGGGGAAACCTCGGTGGCCGGGTTGTATGGGCGGATCAACCGTGAGGACTCACGGACGTGGTTTGCTCCAAAGCGTGCGCCGGAACGGTAGGAAACACCGGAGTCAAAAGGCACACCGACGATCTTGATATCGGATTTCTGGACTTGGTCCAGCCGCGGAAGCCGTGCATAGGTTCCGCCTCCGGCATAGCGCGGAATTACCGCGGCATTGATGGGTCCAATGTTCCCATTTTCTTCGATCCGGACTTCTTTCATGAGCGCTTCTTCCCGGCACACTCGACAAGAGTTGCCTAATATGAAACATGAGTTTCCTCCCATGCTATTTATCGGTGCGCTGACCGTCAAGGTGCAATCACCAAGGAAGCCACAAAAAACCGGTTCTGCTGGTTAAAACAGCGATCCCGCAACACCAATTGGGTTGCGGGATCAGGTCTCTGATTTGGAACATGAAAATGCGATGAAGCGAATAGCGCGTAGTCGCAGGCAGCGGGTCACCCGTGCCACCGGGCCAAGTCCGCAGCACCGATCAGCCCGGCATCGGAGCCAAGCTCGGCTCGTACGATGCGAGCAAACGGCCGGTAGCCTCGCCCCGGCAGCAGCTGCCGGTAGGAGGCCTCCGCCTGTTCGACCAGGGAAGTGGAAGCAGACCCTAGCCCCCCGCCGATGACCACGACGCCAGGATCCAGCACAGCCGCAAGATTCGAAATTCCCCTCCCGAGCCATCGACCCATCTCTTCGATGAGCTCCATGCAGGCAGGGTCGCCATTGACCGCCAGCGCCGTCACCATCGCTCCGCTCACCTTGCCGGGGTCCGCTTGGCAGGCTTCACGCAAACTATATGCCCGCGGAGAATCCAGCCGGACAAGCTCTGCCCCTTCACGTCCCAGTGCGTTGGCCGACGCGTATTGTTCCCAGCACCCTCGATTTCCGCACGGGCAACGGTGGCCGTCCACCACCAAAGTCTGGTGCCCGAACTCCCCGGCGACGCCGAAACTGCCGCGCAGAATACTGTTGCCGAACATGATGGCGCCGCCGATACCCGTGCCAAGGGTCAGGCAGACGCTCAGCTCCTCGCCTCGTGCCGCCCCGAAACGATGCTCGGCCCACCCCGCGGCGTCGGCATCATTATTCAGGACGACCTTGCGGTTCATCTTCGATTCGAGGCGTTCACGCACCGGCTCATCACGCCATGCAAGATGCGGGGAGAAGAGGACATGCGAACCACTTCGGTTAATCCAGCCGGCGGCCCCGACACCCACGGGCATATGAGTATCCCCGTCGCTGAGCTCGCTGACTACCTCGGCAATAGAATCTTCGGTCAATGCTGCGCTCCGGCCCGGAGTAGGGCGGAAGCTCCGGCGAAGAATCCGGCCGTGGCCATCGACCACGCCGCCGGCGATCTTCGTCCCGCCGATGTCTATGCCGACCGCAAGGTTTTCGGTAGACATTTCACCCTTCCAATGCGTGCGTGTAGTTCAGCAGCTAGCTTTCGAAGGACTTCTTGCTGCTCGCTACCAATGCCCGGTCCACCTCATGGAACCCAAAACAGAAACCTGCCGAAAGCACGAAGGACTTAATTGCAATCTCGTCGAGTTCATCCGCCACGTAAACCAGCTGGACAGGCCCCGCAAGCACTAGTAGCACCAGCGTCCACACCGCATATACCCAAGAGGTTTTCGCCTGTGCCATCTGCGGGTATTGAGAACGGCGGTGAATAGTGCGTAAGCCGATGACCAGGATGACCCCCGCCAGAATCGCCGCCCCGGCGATGAAAAAATAACGTTGAGTGCGGATCAATGTCATGGTCACACCAATTAAGACACCGAGAATTGCAGACATCCACCAGCTCGCGGAGCGCAGTTCGACCAGTTCAGCCCGTGGCTCGCTTTCCGTCACGGAGCTCCCTTCGGTTATTTATCGGCGTCGAGAAAAGTTGTTGACGCTATGTCAAGGATACGCTTTGGGCTTTGCCCGGCCGAAACCCGGCACGGACGGAAAACGCGCAAGCCCTTCAAAAGCGCAATGCGGTTTTGGTCAGAGCAACAGCGTCCAGGTCACTACGGCGGTCCGGTCCGAAGTATTTTCCCAACTGTGCGGCTCACGGCCCGGGAAGGTTACCGTATCGCCCGCTTGCAGTTCAATGCGGTCCTCGGGCAGAACCAAGGTAAATTCTCCGGAAATCACGTGCAGAACTTCCACCTTGCAATCCACCGAATACAGCTCGGCCTCCCCCGAGCCCTGCGGCGCGACCTCTGCCCTAATCATCTGCACCCGGGTCTCGGCGCGGGGAGTGACCAGCTGTTCGGTGATCCCCTGACCGCCCAAGGCGATTCGCGGTGCGTGCTCCAACCTGACCAATTTGGTTTCAGGTACAGAGAAGAGCTGCCCGACTTCTAAGCCCAATACTTCGCAGAGCCTAAGCAATGTCGATACCGACGGGCTAGTCAAGTCTCGCTCCACGCGAGACAAGAACCCCTTGGTCAGTCCGGACATTTCAGCCACCTGGTCGATGGTCATTCGTCGGGTTTGGCGTACCCCACGCAAACGGGCACCGATATTAATCGACGAGCCGGTGGGCTCTACGGGCAGTGTTTTCATGCTCTCCCACCATTTTGACACCGGCGCAGCCCTAGATTGGCAGCACCCGGCCTACAATTCCGCTAAACCAATCCGGTTCAGGTTCCTACACTGCGTCAGTTTACCAATAGGCAACGAGAACTGCGCCGAGCTCACGCTTCAGTCCTGAAGTCAGCAACCAATCCCTCAATGCGCCGGCGCTGTTTATTCAATCGCCAAGAAACTAGACTCGGCACATGGATACCGCTGGCAATCCGTCCTCCAAGAGGCTTCGGACCTACTTGAACGAGGCCCGCAACACCGTGCTCTGGAAGTGCCAGGGACTCTCCGAGGAGTTGGCCCGCCGCCCCATGACGGATACCGGAACCCACATGCTTGGTGTCATCTACCACCTAGCAATCACCGAATACGGTTATTTCGGCGAGTGCCTAGGTCGTGTGCCCAACGATCGGCATGTGCTTCAACTACTGCAAAGCGATGAACCGCAGATCGACTTCCTGCCTCCGGCCAGCTTCTCGGTAGAAGATGTTCTCGCGTTGTACCGAAAATCCATCGCATTTGCCGAACACGCGCTTGACGAATTGAACTTAGAATCCCCGGCAGAGGTCCCCTGGTGGTCCGTGCATCGGCATACCACCGTGGAGCATCTTATTGTTCATATGATCGCGGAGACCTCCCGGCATGCCGGGCATCTCGATATCGTTCGAGAGCTTCTCGACGGACAGGTAGGACTGCGCGAACAGGCGAGAAATATCCCTGGATTCAGCGCTGAGCAATGGAAGGAACAACGCTCCTCGCTGCAGCGAATCGCCGAGCAGTCCTAACAACGATTCTTCGCCAAATCTTGCTCATAGCTCTGGCAGGGCACCGCCTCTAACAGGCCGCATAGGCTCGCGCTAGCTCGGATGGCCCTGACCGAGCCCAGCGACTAGGAGCACCACCTGGTGAAACTGCCGGTCCGTAGCCTGGCGTTGGTCCCAACGGACCAGAGGCGTTGGACCTGAGCGGCATATTGCGCAGCGATACTCCCGCGCGGCTCGGGCAGGCCTGGCGGCATCGACGGCGGGTCGGGAGGGGAGCCACTTGCCGGAGATCGGTCACCGGGCCAGCCACCGGTAGTGCCCGATGTCCAGATCCCCGCCCGGCGACCTTCGCCTGCGCCAAGCGCAGGGTTCTTGTGGGCGCGGTCCGTGCACCTCCCGGTGCTCGGCTCTGCTTCCCATGAGGCCCGCGAGAGCCGAGTATGACGTCTCACTACGCATCCGGACAGCCCACGGGTGTAGCATCGTGGTGTTGCTTCACGAGATGCGGCGCCAAGCTCCGACTGGCCGCACACCAACCCCAGGTTCATGGGTGGTTCGGATGAAGAAGCGGTCCGTACTCCAACCGGCTACGGGCAAGAGCTCTTTTAAGGGTCCACGATAGTTATGGCTTCAAACGTCCTTCCCATTATTGACCTGCAAACCGGCCAGGTGCAGTTTCCGCTTCGCGGAGTCTGGGTCAGCTACTACGTCACCGACCCGCACCTGCTCACCCGATTGCTAGCCAGAACCGTGGGTCCGCCGAGCTTCGACAGGCAGCGCGAGGAACTTTCGGTATTCGTGGCAGCCCGAGGGCAAAACCCTGGCGCCGCTAAGGTATTTAGTCTTGCCAAATTCCCAGTGCTCGACTCACTCACTAAACTAGGGGGTTGAACCTAACCCGGATCATCTGCCCGTGAATGATCCAATTCTGCCGCAGGAGACTCATCCCCGTGATGGCCCCAACCTCAATTCCCGAACCATCCAAGGCGCAGATCCGCCGCTGGCGCCAGTACATGGCCGATGAGGTCGCCGAAGGTGCGATCTACCGTGAACTGGCCGAAAAGCGCACCGGACAAGAACGCCAGATTCTCCGTGGGCTAGCCGAAGCGGAAGAACGCCACGAAAATTACTGGCGCGCTAAGCTCGGTGAACACGTGCGCCCGGTCCGTCCGTCGATGCGGCGCACCATGTTGCGTTTCATGGCCCGGCATTTCGGTTCGGTGTTTGTCTTGGCGCTGGCCCAGCGTGCCGAAGGCAACTCTCCTTACGCCACCGATCAGGATGCCGCGCCGCAAATGGCCGCGGATGAGCAAGTGCATGAGGAAGTCATCCGTGCTTTGGCTACGGCCGGCAGATCCCGGCTGTCCGGCAACTTCCGAGCCGCGGTGTTCGGCGCAAATGACGGGCTCGTTTCGAATCTGGCCTTGGTCATGGGCATCGGCGCCACCGGTGTGGCCTCGTCCCTCGTGCTCTTCTCCGGAATTGCCGGCCTGCTGGCCGGCGCGCTGTCCATGGCTGCCGGGGAATTCGTGTCAGTCCGTTCCCAACGTGAGCTTCTCACCGCGTCGCGCCCTACCCAAGTCACGCTTTCTGCCGCCCGTGACCTCGATCTTGACGCCAATGAATTGGTGTTGATCTACAAAGCACGTGGCATGAACAATGAGGACGCCGAACACCGCGCGGCAGAACGCATGGGGCTGTTTACCTGCGATTGCAACCCCTCCTTCTCACTCCATCCAGAAGTTCGCAGCGCGGAACTGGAACGCGAACATGAGGAGCTTGGTTCGGCACCGGGAGCCGCCATTTCTTCGTTCATGTTCTTTGCTTCGGGCGCAGTCATTCCGATCCTGCCCTACATCTTTGGGCTCACCGGGCTAGCTGCGGTGAGCGTGGCGGTCGCTTTGGTCAGCATCGCGTTGCTGCTCACCGGCGGCGTCGTTGGCCTGCTATCCGGTGCGTCCCCGCTCAAACGTGGCGTGCGTCAGCTGGCCATTGGCTTGGGTGCGGCCGCTGTAACCTACTGCTTGGGCTTGCTTTTCGGCACCACCGTGGCTTAGCTCCAAAAGCAGACTGCTGGCCGTTGCCCCAACATGACACAGCTTGAGGCACCGGCCACTATCGTTGTTAGAACCGCGTGCGGCGCCGCAATGGAGTCATTGTTTTAATGAATTCGACGGCTTCTTGCACGGTGTCCACCAAAGCTATTCTGCTTTCCATGGCCCTCCCGGCGGCAAGCGCCTGCAGCAAAGGCCAGACCGGTAGCTTCCGTGTCCAATGCTCGCGGCCCACCAACACAATGGGAGCGACGCGAGCGCCGGTCGCGTAGTAGTTTTCGCAGGCGTCTTGGAATATTTCCTGGACTGTCCCGGCAGCACCGGGAAGCACAATGATTCCGCCGTTTGCCTGTTCGAGCAGGATGGCTTCGCGAATCGAGTTCGTGAAAAACTTTGCTATATGCGTGGCAAACAGGTTTGGTGGCTCATGGCCGTAAAACCAGGTGGGCACTCCCATTGAATTTCTCGTGCTGGGGTATTCTTCACGCACTCGCAATGCTGCACGCGCCCAGGCAGTCCGATGACGGATCGCGTCTGGAGCTTGTGCGAGGATATCCACGGCTCTGCCGGTAGCCGTTTTGTCATAGTCTGCAAGCCACGCGCCGGCGTTTGCCGCTTCCATGGCCCCTGGTCCCCCACCGGTAACAATCGAATAGCCTTGGCCGGTTAGCATCGCACCGAGCCGCACTGCATCGGCGAATTCTTGCGTGCCACGTGCTACCGCGTGCCCGCCCATGATCCCGATCATGGGCGTCTTGGCAAATACCCCATCGTAAACAGCGCTCAACATCGCCTGACCAATATGGTGATCATGCAAAGTCGTTGCCATTGTGCTGTCATCGGGCGAAAACTCAGCCGGAGAATTCGCTTGCGAATAGGTATAGATCTGCGCGTCGGGCACCTGCGAGTAGGGGGCTTCTTTGATCCCCGCATAGAGCTCTAGCGGGGAGTAGAGCCCACGTTCATAAATATTGAACGGCAGCTGCGTTCCGGTACTCATGCATAGCCCGCCGGTTGCTTCTACGAGCGAACGTCCGGCATCGGAATAGACGCAATCAATAAAAAGACAGTTGGCAAGGTCCAGAGCGCTTAAAACCGAGTCCCTGGTTCGAAGATCAACCCGATGAACGCGCCAGTTTCGGGCAAGCGATGCTTGAGTTTCGATGGCTTCGGCTGCCAGCCTGTCGAACTCAACCATTGTGGTGACATTGACCGCTCTGGCGGGGAGATAAGGCCACACATGAGACATGCATCTACGCTACCTTGAACACAAGTGATTATTCACAGTTAGCGTCCTCAACTTTCACCTACGCCCCGAACGTGAAACGATGAGAGGATGACTGATTCTGTGCCACCACTCATTGACGCAAGGCACCTACTGGCGTACTTGGGTGACGTTCCATTCTTCTTCGGGCAACAACTTGCCAAGAACGACGAATCAGTGACTGACGTCGCCTTTGATGAAACTGCGAGTGTCATCTCGGGTACCGTCCTCGAAGATGGTCAGATGTTCTCCCCCACTCTCACGGTGATTCGCAGCGCTTCGGGCTGGTCCATCGACGCTTCGGACTGCAGCTGCGACAAAGGCTCGATCTGCCCGCATATCGCGGCGCTGTCGCTCACCGCCAATAAGATCGCCAAGCTGCCCCGCCCGGCGGTCGTTCAAGAGCAAAAGACCGTTACCGCTTGGTCCCAGCAAGTGAACACCTGGTTTGAAGAACCCGAGCCGGGGCCCGCAGACGGACTATTAGGGTCACCAAATGACCCGGTCGTGGCCATGGCCTTGCAATTCATGGTCTTTGATTCGAAAAATACCTCCCAGCAACAGCAGTGGATGCCTTCGGGAGCGGTCCCCCACCCGACGCGCAACAAACGCTTCCGTTTGGGTGTTCGCCCCATGGTGCGCAATTCCGAGGGACGCTGGGTTCGTGGACAGCTGCGCTGGACTACCATTGCGTTCAAGACCTACGGCTGGAATATGCTGCGCAATCAGCACCATTGGTTCACCCGTTTTGCTGCGCTAGCACGAAGCAACACTCAGCTGCAGTTTAAGGTCGACGAAGACTGGTTGTTCCTCGATGAGTATGCCTCGGATCTGCTCTGGCCAATGCTTGGCGAAGCTCAAGATCTTGGCATCGAACTGATTAGCACCCGCAATGAGACCAGCGTGAATATTGACCGCCAGTCCCGATTTGAGCTGCTCGCCGACCTCGGGCAGGACAAATCGCTCACCGTGGCTGGACATTTGAACATTGCAGGTCAGGGCCTAACACTCAACGCAGAGACTCCCAGTGGAACGATCGCGGACCACGGGTTCTACGTTGAGTTGGAAGCACCTGAACAAATCTGGTTGGCACCAAGTCAAGAGATAGTTCCCGCTCAGCACCGCCGCTGGTTTCAGAATCGCGAACCCTTGCAGGTTCCCGAAGATCAAATGCAGGACTTTTTCGCTGGTTCGTACGCGCGCCTTGCGCGCCGTTTCAATCTGCGCAGCATAAGCAAGGATCTGGTACTTCCCGCACTTGCCCCGCCGATGGTCCACGCCGAGGTGAAATTCATGCGTGAGGAAAAGGAAGATGGCAGCATCAAGGAATCTGCCACCATTGATTTCCAGATCCATTACCCGGGAGTGCCCAACGACCGCGAGGTCTATGACGCCCAGGCCGAAGATTCCTTGCGCAGCACGGTCAATGACGTCTTCGAGCGACACACAGGCACCAGCAACCACGACCTGGACTCGAAGTTCTTCTCCGGTGAGCATATGATTGTATTTGTTTCGGAGCTGCTGCCGGCCCTGCATGGCCTGTCCGTCATGAAGATCACCGAAGAAGGCATCCGCCCGGTTTACCGTCAGCTACGTGAACTTCCACGGCTGAAGATCAACGCGGTGAGCCACGAACGCAACGACTGGCTTGATTTGGGCTTGCTGATCGCCGTAGGCGACCATGAAGTACCGTTCTCCACCATTCTCGAGGCGCTCACCAGCGGTGCCATGAAGGTCAAGCTTCCGGATAACACCTGGTTCTCACTGGACCACCCGTTATTTGCCAAGCTGAAGTCGCTGGTCGATGAGGCTCAGGCGCTGAATGACAAACCCAAGGATGCCGACCTGAAGCTCTCGGTCTTCCAGGTCTCGCTCTTCGATGAATTTGATGAGCTTGCCGAGGGAATCGAAGGCGCCGACCTATTTATCGGGCGCATGCGTTCGCTCCTGCGTGTGGCCGAAGGTGAAGAGGCCGATGTGCCCGATACGCTCAATGCCACCTTGCGCCCGTATCAGATCGAGGGCTATCAATGGCTTGCGCGCCTGTACCGAGGCGGTTTTGGCGGCATTCTTGCCGACGACATGGGACTGGGAAAAACCCTGCAAACCATCGCGTTAATGCTTCACGCACGCAAACTCTGGGATGACCCGAAGCATGTGGCGCAGCTGCCGGCCGCTCAGCGGAACAGTGCTCCCTTCCTCGTCGTTGCTCCAAGCTCCGTTGTTTCCAACTGGGAGATGGAGATCAAACGGTTCGCTCCGAGCCTGAGCGTGATCACCGTTGAAGGTACCCTCGGTTCCGAACGCGAGCTGAACGAACTAGTGGCCAACTATGACGTCATCCTGACCACCTACACGCTGCTCCGGCTCAACGATGAGATGTACGAATCCCAGCGATTCGCTGGCCTGATCCTGGACGAGGCTCAATTCGTGAAGAATCGTTCGACCAAGGCCCATCGCAGCGCGGTGAATATCCAGACGAACTTCAAGCTGGCGGTCACCGGCACGCCAATGGAGAACAACCTCGCCGAGCTCGGCGCGCTGCTTTCGTTGACTTCTCCATCGCTGTTCATGAATACCAGCCGGTTCAACCGCCAGTTTGCCCGCCCCATTGAGGTGCTAGGCGATAAGGAAACCCTGAAGTTGCTGCAGCGCCGCGTGAAACCTTTCATGCTGCGCCGCACCAAGGAATCTGTCGTCTTGGATCTCCCCGCCAAGCAAGAACAGCAGGTCTTGGTGCGTCTGAGCGAAGAGCACCAGCATGTGTACGACACGCATCTGAACCGTGAGCGGCAGAAGATCTTGCACCTTGTTGAGGATCTGGACCGCAACCGCTTTACGATTTTCCAGTCGCTGACCCATCTGCGCATGCTTGCATTGGAACCTTCGCTGGTTGACCCGGAACTTGCCGAGATCCCGGGCTCTAAGTTGGAAGCACTCTTCGAACAGCTTGAGGATGTGCTTAGCGAACAGCACCGAGCCTTGGTATTCTCGCAATTCACTTCCTACTTAAAGGTCCTTGCGGCAAAGTTGGAAGCACGAGGTATTCCGTACGTGTATCTGGACGGCAACACACGCAACCGTGCGAAGGTCATTGAGCAGTTCAAGGACGGGGAGGCACCGCTGTTCCTGATCTCGTTGAAGGCCGGCGGTTTTGGCTTGAACTTGACCGAAGCTGACTACTGCTTCTTACTTGATCCTTGGTGGAATCCTGCCGTAGAAGCGCAGGCGATCGACCGCACCCACCGAATCGGGCAAACCCGCCAGGTGATGGTTTACCGGATGATTGCCCAGGGCACCATCGAAGAAAAGGTTGTTGCTCTCCAAGAGTCCAAGCGGAAGCTGATCTCCACGGTTATGGACGAAGCCGATGGATTCTCCAAGGCTTTGACGGCTCAGGATATTCGCGGGCTGCTCGAATAACAGCTTTATTACATCTGCGCTGTTTGACGGGCTTTTACCAGCGAATCGCGCTATATTCAATATGTCTAGTTGCGTGTTCTCTGCCACACTGAGCGCAGGCAAAGAGGCAAGCCCCGGAGGTCTTCTCCGGTGGCACAACGCAAGATGAAGGCGGTTATAACCGTGTCCCTGATTAAATCGGAGACTCTGAGTACACCGAGTGACGACTGGATGAGCGCATCGGTGAGCACTGAACGAGATCGTGTGGTGATTGAAACCGAGCAGGAGCGTCTGTCTCTGGACAATGAGCGGCTCTTGGAAAAGGTCCGGCGAGTTATCGCTTCGCCGCTCGAGGAAATTTTCTATAACCCAAAACACCGGATGCTATTGATACCTGGTGCTTTCGCGGTCATCGGCTCCTCGTTCTTGAGGGTCGACACGGACGCAGCTGCTGGCCTACGCGGCTAGGACATAGTCCGAGTACAGGTAAAGCCCCACGGAATCGAAAACCGATGCCATGGGGCTTTTTCGCGTCTGCGAATTTCCTAAGGCTTAGAGAGCCGCGAAAACTTCGCGCAACAGGACGGCAGCCTCCGAAGGAGTCTTGCCTACCTTCACACCAGCAGCTTCGAGAGCTTCCTTCTTGGCCTGAGCGGTACCTGCCGAGCCGGAGACGATGGCGCCAGCGTGGCCCATGGTCTTGCCCTCAGGAGCGGTGAAGCCAGCCACGTAGCCAACAACTGGCTTGGTGACGTTGGCCTTGATGTAGTCGGCTGCGCGCTCTTCAGCGTCGCCGCCGATCTCGCCGATCATCACGATGGCCTTGGTCTCTGGGTCAGCTTCGAAAGCGGCCAGGGCGTCGATATGGGTGGTACCGATGACTGGGTCACCGCCGATGCCGATGGCGGTGGAGAAGCCCAGGTCACGCAGTTCGAACATCATCTGGTAAGTCAGGGTGCCGGACTTGGATACCAAGCCGATTGGGCCCTTCTTGGTGATGTTGTTCGGGGTAATGCCGACCAGTGCTTCACCTGGGGTGATGATGCCTGGGCAGTTAGGGCCGATGATCCGGGTGATCTGGTTTCCGTCGGCGTCAACCTTCGACTGCGCCAGCGCCCAGAACTCGGCCGAGTCCTGCACTGGAACACCTTCGGTGATGACTACGACGAGGCCAACCTCGGCCTCGATAGCTTCAACGACGGCGTCCTTGGTGAACTTAGGTGGCACGAAGACGATCGATACGTCTGCGCCGGTCTCGGCCTTGGCCTCAGCCACGGTGCCGTATACCTTGATGTCCTGGTCACCGTGGGTGACGGTGGTGCCAGCCTTGCGGGCGTTGACGCCGCCGACAATGTTGGTGCCAGCCTTGAGCATCAGGGCGGTGTGCTTGGTGCCTTCGCCGCCGGTGATGCCCTGGACGATGACCTTGGAGTCCTTGTTCAGGTAAATGCTCATTGTTCGCTTATCCCTCTTACTTCGCTGCGTTGGCGAGCTCGGCAGCCTTATCGGCGCCCTCATCCATGGTTGCTGCCAGGGTCACCAATGGGTGGTTGGCATCGGCCAGGATACGACGACCCTCTTCAACGTTGTTGCCATCGAGGCGAACAACCAGAGGCTTGTTGGCGGAATCGCCCAAAGTGTTCAGCGCGCCAACGATGCCGTTTGCGACTGCGTCACACGCGGTGATGCCACCGAAGACATTCACGAAGACTGATTTGACCTGGGGGTCGTTCAGGATGACGTCCAGGCCGTTGGCCATGACCTCGGCAGAGGCTCCACCGCCGATGTCTAGGAAGTTAGCTGGCTTCACGTTGCCGTGATTTTCGCCAGCATAGGCCACAACGTCCAAGGTGGACATGACTAGACCTGCACCGTTGCCGATGATGCCTACTTCGCCGTCCAACTTGACGTAGTTCAGGCCTGCGTCTTTTGCCTTTGCTTCCAGCGGGTCGGCTGCGCCCTTGTCCTCAAGCTCTTCGTGAGCTGGGTGGCGAACCTCGGAAGCGTTCTCGTCAAGGGAAACCTTGCCATCCAGTGCAACGATGTCACCGGCACCGGTCTTCACCAGTGGGTTCACCTCAACGAGGGTGGCGTCTTCTTCCTTGAAAACTACCCAGAGCTTCTGGATGGTATCTGCGACCTTTGCGCGCAGTTCTTCAGAGAAATTGGCCTCGGCGACGATCTCAGCAGCCTTGGCAGCATCGATGCCTACCAATGGGTCAATGGAAACCTTTGCCAGTGCGTCCGGACGCTCGACTGCGAGCACCTCGATTTCCATGCCACCTTCTACCGAGCACATGGCCAGGTAGTTACGGTTTGCACGGTCCAACAGTACCGAGAAGTAGAATTCCTCGGCAATGTCGGCGCCCTGGGCGATCATGACCTTGTTGACGGTGTGGCCCTTGATGTCCATACCGAGAATGTTGGAAGCGTGCTCGAAAGCCTCATCTGCGGTCTTGGCAACCTTAACGCCGCCAGCCTTACCGCGGCCACCAACCTTGACCTGAGCCTTAACTACTACAACGCCGCCAATCTTCTCAGCTGCGGCCTTGGCTTCTTCCGGGGTGTAAGCGACGATACCGGCAAGCACGGGAACCCCGTGTGCCTCGAATAGATCGCGCGCCTGGTACTCATACAGGTCCACGGGTTTGTGTCCTTCGTTCGAAGTTCATGCTGACTCGCGGCATGGCCATAAATCGAAATCCATGCCACGCCCTAGAGAGCGCAACGTAACTATCGGCAGTCATACGGCGCCGTAGCCGTGCGCACCTCTCAGACTATCCCTACTTTTACAAACTTCCCACTTTTACAGGCTGTAGAGAACCGTTGGGCAGCCTGTCGACGGTTTCAAGAAACCTCAAAGCGCGCGCCAAAGAATCTCCGGTTAGTCAACCATTTCTAATGGCGCGTAACGCAATAGGAGCCGTTTTTCCGAGTCAGCAAATTGCACTTTTGCAACCGTCTTATCACCGACACCTTCGATCGCGATAACAACGCCCAAGCCAAAGCCAGAATGTTTCACGTTTTGGCCAACCTTTGGAATGACAATTTCTTTGTTCTGCTGCACGCGCTGCTTGGCCACCGGAGCTGCGTTATGCCCACGAGATGCAAAATTCGAAGCATTGCCGGCACCCCAATGAGATCCACGGTCATACCGACTCGTGGCGAAATTCACCGTTCCGTTACTCGCACCCCACCCCGAAGGCGTGCCTCCTTCCCGCTTCCAGTCCAACAGGTGGGAAGGAATTTCGTCGAGAAACTGACTCGCAGGGTTATATTGCGACTGTCCCCACAAGCTACGCTGTTCGGCTCGCGTCAGGTACAACCGTTCCCTAGCCCGAGTAAGCCCCACATACGCTAAACGTCGTTCCTCGGCCAATTCCTTCTCGTCCGTCATGGAACGCTGGTGCGGAAAGACTCCGTGTTCCATGCCGGTCAGGAACACCACCGGGAATTCCAGCCCTTTCGCGGTGTGCAGCGTCATTAGCGTGACCACACCTTCACGAGCCGCCATTTCTGCGCCTTCGCTATCTGTAGGCGCCTCGGGAATCTGATCTGCGTCGGCCACCAACGCCACGCGCTCCAAGAACCCTTCCAGTCCCCCCTCCGGCTCATCAATCACATAGTCGCGGACCACCGCAACGAGCTCAGCAAGGTTTTCTACCCGGGACTCATCCTGCGGATCGCTCGACGCTCGAAGAACTTCGAGGTATCCGGTCTGCTCCAGTACCGCTTCCAGCGCTTCGGCCGGGCCGGAGCCTTCTGCAACAGTCTTCAAATCGTCCATCAAGGACACAAAAGCTGCGGTCATCTTGATGCCACGAGTGCCTAGACCTGGGGCTTCATCGGAACGGCGCAACGCTTCCATAAATGAGATCCGGTCGCGTTCGGCTAGCGCTGCTACCGCCCCTTCGGCTCGGTCGCCGATGCCGCGTTTGGGCTCGTTGAGGATGCGGCGAACGTTAATGTCGTCTTCGGGATTCACCAAGGCTCGCAAATAAGACAGCGCATCTTTGATTTCCTTGCGGTCGTAGAATCGGGTGCCGCCAACCACCCGGTACTTTAAATCAACGCGCATGAGCTGCTCTTCGAGCGCTCGGGACTGTGCGTTGGTGCGATAGAAAATGGCTACATCGCCCGGTCGCACGTCTTCTTCGTCATTGAGCCGAAGGATCTCCTCCGCGATCCAGCGCGCCTCGTCCCCCTCGGATTCTCCCACGTAACCGGTGATCTGGTCGCCGTCCCCGCTGGCCGTCCAAAGGCGTTTGTCGTTGCGGTCCGGGTTGCGTTTGATCACTTCGTTCGCTGCCGAGAGGATGTTCTGGGTGGAACGGTAGTTCTGTTCGAGTTTGATCGTCGCGGCGTCTGCGTAATCCTTTTCGAATTCCACAATATTGCGAATATCCGCTCCCCGAAACGCATAAATCGACTGATCAGAGTCGCCGACTACCGTTAGTTCTCCCGGCCGGGTCAGCCCATCGGGTCCGGTTAATTCTCGGACTAAGGAGTACTGCGCGTGGTTCGTATCCTGATACTCGTCAATCAACACGTGGCGGAAGCGACGGCGATAGTTGTCCGCCACCGCTGGGAAGGCCCGAAACATGTAAACGACCTGCCCAATCAGGTCGTCAAAGTCCATCGCATTCGCCGCGCGCAGCCGTCGGGTATAGCCTCGATAGACCTCTGCCACGGACCGCGCGAATGGATCATTGGTGTTCATGGTGGAGGCGAAATCTTCTTCGTCGATAAGTTCGTTCTTCAACGACGAGATCTTGTGGGCGATGGCCTTGGGCGTGAACCGCTTCGGATCAATATCCAACCCCTTGGCAATAAGCGTAATCAAGCGCAGGGAGTCGGCTGAATCATAGATCGAGAAGTTCGACTTCAAACCGATAGTTGCAGCCTCACGGCGCAGAATGCGTACGCAGGAGGAGTGGAAGGTGGAGATCCACATCTTTTTTGCCTGATCTTCACCGATCAGTTCGGAAGCGCGCTCACGCATTTCCGCAGCGGCTTTGTTGGTGAAGGTGATAGCAAGAATTTCGTGCGGTCGGGCCCGTCCGGTAGCTAGCAAATACGCAATGCGATGAGTCAGCACGCGGGTCTTACCAGAACCAGCACCAGCAATGATCAAGAGCGGGCCGCCGTGATAACGAACTGCCTTGTCTTGCTGTTCGTTCATCCCCAGCAACAGTTCTTCGGGCGTCGGTAAAGTGCGCTGTGCCGGCTCCGCGGCGAAGTCATCGTTAAGGAAATCCATGGTAATGCCAGTCTACGTGGGCTCTGCGATGGTTTCGCAGACCTACCCGGCATAATGGAAGGTATGGCAAAGAACGTTAAGAAAAGCAAAGAGTATCGCAAGCCAGCGCATTTCCAGGATGAGCAGGCCAAGAAGCTCGGTCAAGGACTGCGGGATTCTGCGCAACAACGTGAATCTACTTCCAATCCGATGCTGTTGATCTCGGCAGGGTTGGTCACGTGCGTGTTCCTCTTTGTGTACTACCACCTGCTCACGATGCACCAGATGACCGACCTCAGTAACGGGTTATCCATGCCAGATCAGCGTGTCTTCGGCTACACGGTTTCGGATATCGAAGCGCTACGTGCAGCCATGGATTCGGATGCCACCGGACAGCTAAATTACCTTCATAAGACCGCCGGATTGCTGTTCCCGTTGCTGACCGGGCTGTTTTCCATGCTGATCTTCATTCGCTGGATTCCCAACCGTCAGATGCGTTGGCTGGCGTGGCTGGCACCCTTGCTGTTTGCGGTGACCGACCTGTGGGAGAACTTTGCCATTGATTCGCTCTTCGGCGCGGAACTCAACGAAAGCACCGTCGTGCTCGCTTCAATCCTGACCACGATCCGGTGGGCCACGCTTTTCATCACGGCCGCGCTAGTCTTTGGCTTGGCGGCTCGTCGTGCGAACAAGGCGATGATTAAGAAAATGGCTGAGATTCGACAGCATTCATCCTGACAAATTCATCATCAACTTCCTAGTAGGATAGTGTTGATGGCGCGCCTAGCGCCTGCGCCCCTGTAGCTCAGTAGGATAGAGCGACCCTCTCCTAAAGGGTAGGCCGTCGGTTCGATTCCGGCCAGGGGCACCAATAAAAAGTTGAGGTCCCGCTCCTACCGGAGCGGGACCTCAACTTTATATTGATCTTGTCGAACGACTTAGCGCAGTAGCAGTGCGGTAGCCTTCGGCGAGAGCGAGGCATCCATGACGACGCACGCGCCACCGATGGCGCCAACCTGCGAGCCAAGGCTCGAGGTGCGGGTACCGACCTCGTGGACTGCACGTAGCCCGAAGCGACGCTGAACGGCTTCATCGACTTCATCAGCGACGAGCTCGCGAACCTTGTCCCACTGTGGACCGCCGAAGACGATCTCGCGGACGTCCAGCGCATTGGCCAGCTGTCCGGCGACTTCACCCACCCGAATCATCGATTCAATGATCAGTTCCTTGGCGACGGCGTTGCCTTCCAGCGCAAGTTCGGTCAGACGGTTGATACCCTCGGAGCGCTGCTCCGGGCCCATGATTTCATAGGTCGGCAGTTCCAGCCCGCGTTCCTTAGCCTGGGCAGCCATGAACTCGTAGGAGGTGCCTGCAGCCAAGCAATCGTCGGCACCGCACTCTTCGCATGCGACGGCCTTGCGTCCGGTGGAGTAATGCCCAATTTCACCAGCGTTGTTGCTCGAACCGTGGTGGACTTCGCCGTCGATCACGATACCTGCACCGAAGCCGTGGCCGCAGTAAACGAAGACGAAATCATCTGATTTCTCTTCCTTGGACTGCCAAAGCTCACCGACCGCAGATGCGATGGTGTCCTTTTCGATGATTACCTGCAAGCGCAGCAGCTTACGTAGTGGGTTGACCAGCTCTACATCTGCCCAGCCATCGAGCAGCGGTGGGTTGAGCACCACACCGTCTTCGACGTTAACCGGTCCGGGTACGGCAATGCCGACACCGACGATGTGCTTTTTCGGCACACGAATCTCGGAAATCAATTCCTTGACCGTGTCTGCCATCAGCTGGATGGTTTCCGTGGCTACTTCGAGATTCGGTACATCGATACTGCGCTCACGCAATACTTCGCCGCGCAGGTTCATGGCCACGAAAGTCAGCACGCTTGGGTCAAGATGGATGCCGATGGACACTAATCGGTTTCCCTCTAGCTCCAGAACGGTTCTCGGCTTACCTGGACCGGACACAATGGTTCGGTCTTCGCGAACGATGCCATCGTCAAGAAGACGACGCACGACGTTTGAAATTGTCTGTGGTGAAAGTCCCGTCGAACCTGCGAGCTCCACACGGCTGATGCCGTCCGGGGCTCGTCGGATGGATTCAAGGATAACCGCCTGGTTAAAATCGCCAAGGCGGCCTAAGTTTGTTCCCCGTCGCATTAAAGCTCCATAGATCTATAAATTTGATGGATCGATCTCTCTATTCCAACATCCGGCCAAGACGTCGTCGTACGATCTGAAACTGCGAGTTCTCTAATCACGACGTTACTCAACTAAAAACGTTGGAGATCCAATAATGCACGTTACCATTCGTCACGAGTTTTCACACGCGATATTGTGTTTTGGTGATGAAAAATTTAACTATCTCGGCAGCGTGTTTAATCAACGATCAGGGACAAATTCTTCTTGTTCGGAAGCGTGGGACTTCAAAATTCATGCAACCCGGCGGAAAACCAGAAAAGGGCGAGACACCCTTAGAGACCGTGATGCGCGAGGTACATGAGGAATTAGGAGTGAAGTTCGAGGAAAAAGACTTTGCAGAGTACGGCCAATGGCTTGGACCGGCGGCCAATGAAGCAGACACCTCGATACAAGCCTATTTGTTCGGCGCAAGATTTAACGGTTCCCCCAAACCATTAGCCGAACTCGAAGAGCTAATGTGGATCCACCCCCACGAAGCCCTATTGCGTGATGACATCGCCCCACTATTACGCCAGCACGTATTGCCTACCCTTCTTGCTCGGAGAAACGCACCCCACTAATGAGCAGATATGCAGAAAAGTTTGTCACGTGGCTATGAGGGCCGACCTCGAACTATTTTCAATGGTGTCCGCAGCCGGCTCTCTGGTATCGCCACGAGTTCCGCATAGCGCAGGAGCATGGCGCAAAAACTGCTTTAGTTACGATCCGGTTCCTGGACCGAATTGAACTGAGTTTCATAGAACTTTGAGTACGCGCCTTGTTTGCTTAGCAAGCTCTGATGCGTTCCACGTTCAACGATTCGTCCACCGTCGATCACCAAGATTTGATCCGCTTGCCGGATCGTTGAAAGCCGATGGGCAATGACCAATGCCGTGCGGTTTTCCAGCGCTTGGGACAGCGCCAGTTGCACAGCAAGTTCGCTGCGTGAATCCAAAGCCGCAGTTGCTTCGTCGAGAATGACCAGCCCCGGATTGGCCAGAATCATCCGGGCGATCGTCATGCGTTGGCGTTCTCCGCCAGATAGCCGGTATCCGCGTTCCCCAACCACCGTGGCAAGCCCGTCCGGGAGGGTCTCGATTTGGGTCCGCAACTGCGCGTCTTCCAATGCCGCCCATAATTGCTCTTCGCTGGCGCCAGGGTTTGCCAGCAACAAATTAGAGCGTACGGTCTCGTGCAACAGGTGCCCGTCTTGGGTGACCATTCCCAGTTCTCCATATAGGGATTTGAGGGTGATATCGCGCAGGTCGTGTCCGTTGAGCGTGATAGCACCGCCACGCACGTCGTAGAGCCGTGCGAGCAGCTGCGCGATGGTCGATTTACCAGCGCCGGAAGAGCCAACCAACGCGACGGTGTGACCGGGCTGAATCTCGAAGGAAATATCGTGGAGAATCTCCTCGCCACCGCGTTTATCTAGCACCGCAGTATCTTCCAGCGAAGCTAGCGAAACTTCCTCGGCACTGGGGTAAGCGAAGTTCACCTTATCGAATTTCACTGCCACAGGCTCTGCCGGAAGCGCAATCGCGTTCGGGGCGTCTTTGATCAGCGGTTCAAGGTCTAGCACCTCAAACACCCTGTCGAAGCTAACTAGCGCACTGGTGATCTCCACGCGGGCGTTAGCAAGTCCCGTAAGCGGCGTATACAGGCGGATAATGAGCATCCCGAGCACTACCACGTCACCTGCCGCCATCTCGCCACGCAATGCATAGAAGCCGCCCAGCCCGTACACGAGGGCCAGTGACAGCGCCGCGACCAGCCCTAGTACCGTCACAAATGCGAATTGCCGCATGGTCATCTTGATGCCGATGTCGCGTACTCGCGCAGCCCGCAAACCAAATTGCTCGGATTCTTCGTTGGGACGCCCATAGAGTTTGATCAGCGTAGCTCCGGGTGCCGAGAATCTTTCGGTCATCTGGGTGCTCATTGAAGCGTTCAGGTCTGCCGACTCCTTGCGCAGCCCGGCAAGAGACTTTCCGAAGCGTCTTGCCGGCAGCAGGAACAGCGGGAAAAGGACCAGCGCCAGGAGCGTAACCTGCCAGGAGGTCGTGAGCATGACGATAGCGGTCAGGATCAGTGCAACGGCATTTGAAACGATTCCGGACAAGGTACCTGCGAAGGCGGCTTGCGCTCCGATAACATCTGAATTGAGCCGGGAGGTCAGTGCTCCGGTGCGAGTTCGCGCGAAAAACGCGATTGGCATCTTCTGCACATGGTCAAATACCTTGGTGCGAAGGTCAAAGATGATTTGCTCACCGAGGTTAGAGGACTGCCAGCGTACGAGCATTGCGAATATTGAATCGAAAACAGCGACTACCACCATAACGATCGCCAAGTTCCGCACGGTCTCCCAGCTGCCTTGCGCCACGATTGCGTCAACGACTCGTCCGGCAAGCACTGGAGTGATGACAGCAATTGCCGCTGATAATACAGAGAAGATTACGAAGACTATCAAACGTGCTTTATAGCTGAGTGCGAAGTCAAAAACACGCCGCGGGGTCTCTGGACGATATGCACGTCGCTGTTCGCTCCTTGAGAGCTGCCACAGCGTACTCCACGCCGCGCCTTCCATACTCACGAGTTACCTCCGTGATTTGTTCAGATTAGTACTAACGTCTCAACATCTCACGGAGAGCGAATATTTCCTAGCCGGCATGAAGGTATTGAGTCCATGAAGAATCAATATGGTCAAGTCCGGAAACCAGGTGCCCTCCCACCCGTGGCTGATGCGGTGTGAGCAACAATTGCCACCCCAATTGCGAGAGCATCTTGTCGGCCTTGCGGCTGTTGCACGACAAGCAGGCCGCCACGAGGTTCTCCCAGGTGTTCTGCCCGCCTCTGCTGCGCGGGATTACGTGGTCGATGGTGTTGGCGGTTTTCCCGCAGTAGGCGCAGCGGAAGTGGTCTCTACGAAGAACGCCCCTACGGGTCACATGGTTCATGTTCCTGTAGGGGCGTCGCACATATCGTTTTAACACGATTACGGTGGGGCGCGGTAAGTCCCCGTGCGAGCTGCGCACAGGTGACTCATGATCTTGCAAAATGATTGTCGCTTTTTCGGCAAGCACAAGGAGCAAGGCGCGACGGAAAGTCACCACGGCTAATGGCTCATAACCTGCGTTCAAAACCAACGTTCGCATTCGCATATTTCCTTCAATGGGCTTGTGTGCATCACTAGAAGTTGATGACGACAAGCTCGTCGCAGTTAGTTCTCTTGCCGTTAGCCTATGCGATATATTGCCGATTTGGCTTCAAGATTAGGAAGATATTCGTTGATTTTCATCGCGAAGTAGCCCGTAGTTCACCCGGTTAAACGACCATTGGCCACCGAACATTATGTTCGATGGCCAATGGGAGCAGGCTGCTTAGCCAGCTAGAGTGTAGTAACCATACAGTGGGTTGCGAGTCACTGAGTGAATCATGGTGTCCACAGTTGGGTTTTGCGCGCCAATCATCTGGCCTCCACCCAAGTAGATACCTACGTGGCCGCCGCCGTTCTGGAATACCAGGTCGCCCGGCTTCGGGCTGCTGGTGCGCTTGAACTGGCCAGATCCAAGGATCGCGGAGGTGCCACGAGCGATGTTGATGCCGTGCTGCGCGTAGACGTACTTCACGAAGCCAGAGCAGTCCCAGCCGCTTGGAGTATTTCCGCCCCAGACATATGGAACACCCGAGTACTTCGAAGCCGTGGCTGCGATACCGGTGAGGTTCTTGCTCGGGGCCGAGGATTCCTGCGTGGAGGATTCCTGCTTGGTCTCAGTTGGCGCACTCTGCTGGCTATTGCCGCCACTGTTCTGACGGGTCATTGGTGCCATGGAGTCCGAGCTACCCGAAGAATCGGAGTTGCCCGAGTTTTCGCGAGTGGTTGGCTCGATGTCATCAGCGACAGCGATAACGACCGGCTCGGGCTTTGGCTCAGCAGTGAAGCTGGCGCGCTCGATCTCGACGTTATCCGCCTTCTTGGTGGATACCTTGACTGCCTTGACAGCAACGCGTTCCGGGTTGATCGTGTCAACCGGGGAAGCTGATACGTCACGTGGGGCTGTTGCCTGACCTGGTACACCCAGGGTGACGATCAGACCGGACGCAGCAGCAACAACGGCTGCCTGGCGTCCGACCGAGCCTGCATTCGAGGACACTGCCTGCGAAATGCTAGCAAGTGGGTTGGTACGTGCTGCTGGGGCGCGGTGGCGTCCCGGCGCTTGACGCTTGGTCACAATAAAGCCTCTCCTTGATACCTACGAGGTAAGCTGTCGGGTTCGAAGTGGAGTTACCTCGGTGGAGTTGAAGTTTCCTTCTCTTCCACTTAACCCCTAGGGTTGTTAGCCAAAACTAACCACCCGATGTTGGTTCCCCCGTCACTGCCGTACGAGTTGTGTATAACTGCTCATTGCGCGTTGGCAGTGCTCGGTTCGCACGCAATGTTGCTCAAGGATTCCCCTTGGCACGCTGTTTAGCCTATAGGACTATCTTTCAAATGTCACGTTTTGATCACGGTAAGGTGACGAACGTCGTTATAACCAGCCGGCAGGGTCTTTGAACTGGCCGTCGACAATTACTTCGAAATGCACATGCGGCCCGGTGGAATTACCGGTGCTACCGGCCAAAGCGATGACATCGCCGCGCTTGACGGTGTCGCCCACGTTGACTAGTAGTTGCGAGTTGTGGCTGTACCCGGTTTCCAGGCCGTTTCCATGGGCCAAGGTGACCCGCTGACCGGAATGACCTGCCCATCCGGAGACTGTGACCTTGCCCGATGCTGCGGCGTAAACCTTCGTGCCGCTCGGCACACCGTAATCTGTGCCACTGTGAATCATGAAGCCGGCGCCGGTTGGGTTCTTGCGGTGCCCGAAGCTTGAGGTGATGCGGTTACTGTCCACCGGACGCTCGAGCAATCCACCGGTCGAACCGACCTTCTGAATGTCGCCACCGGAAGCGGTGAGGATTTCAGAGAGCTTCTCTTCGTTGGCCACCTTGGGGTTGATGTCGGACTTCAAAGCCGCACGCTGCACATCTAAGCCAGCATCGCTTGGAGCTTTAACATCAACCACTGCGGAAGTTGCGGTGCGCTGCGCGCCCGCTACCACCGGACCCTCTTCAGGCACAGCGCTACTGAGCTGCGGAGAAACCGCGGCTAGTGCCAAACCCGATACCGCGGCAACGGCAGCGATCTTGTGGGTAAACCCAAGTCGTGAAGTCCTTTTTGGTGAAGCACGAAGGCTCTGAACGAGCTCTTCATTACTTGCTACTACGCCTTCAGGTGCAACAACGGGCTTTGCTGTAGGTAGGGCAATGACGTTTCCGTCAACATCCTGGGTAGCAAGAGTTTTCTGCGTTGGCGCAATGCCGTAACGCTGACCAGACTCAAAGCGGCGCCCGACATAATCGGCGCAAAGCGGCTCTGGAACTGCTACTGCTTCGACAGCGGCTGCGCGTGATGCGCGGCGGCCAACGGATCGTTCTGTGGCGGCCGCTGCGATCTCAGTGATCGCATCGATCTCGACGTCTGCGGCACGGCGTCGACCCGTCGTCCTGGTTTCTGCCAAAACATTCCTCTCATATCTACACCTGCGAAGTTAGCTGTCGGGTTCGGCCCTGAGATTGGTCCGGTCCTGCCTGTTGGCATGACTTCACCCCAAGACGAAGTATTCGTCGAATGAGTGGGTTCCCCGCTATTGCCCTTAAAAATCATTTCGCATCCAAGAGGCAGGACAATACTCGGCGTTTGCACTCTTGGAATCGGCACCAGTTAAACCACTGGCGCCCTTTGATAACCCTACCGTTCGATCGGAAAAGTTACAATTTCGTTACCTTATTTAGTGCGTACGAAAACGTGCGCACTGACTTCGACTGGCAGTTCTAGCGCACCTTCGACACCTTGCACACGAACCACGACGTAGTCATCTGCGCGCTCTAAGCTAACGATCGCACCGGGCCGAATTCCGCCTTCATTCAGTTGTCCGAGCAGGATTGGGTCGGTCTGGATCGGCTCTGCGAGACGCTCAATGGCCACCGGGCCAATGTTTCCGGAGAGCAACGCGTTATCTAGATTCTCGACCTCATGTGAGATTTCGGTTACTTTGGGCCCCCCAAGGACTTCAAGCCCAGGAATTGGGTTGCCGTACGGAGAGACCGTGGGCTTGCCCAGCAGGTCGTATAAACGTCGCTCTACACGCTCGCTCATCACGTGTTCCCAGCGGCACGCCTCGTCATGGACATATTCCCATTCAAGACCGATCATGTCCGATAGCAAGCGTTCGGCCAGTCGGTGCTTACGCATCACGCCTGTTGCTAGTTCGTGACCCTTCTCGGTTAAGGCAAGGTGACGGTCGGTAGAAACCACAACCAGACCATCGCGTTCCATTCGAGCGACTGTCTGCGACACTGTGGGGCCAGAATGCCCCAGACGTTCTGCGATTCGCGCGCGCAAAGCCACGATCTCCTCTTCTTGAAGCTCAAGAATGGTACGCAGGTACATCTCGGTTGTATCAATTAGGTCAGACACGTTAGCCACTCCTGGAAGTCACAACAGTTAGGTTCGCATAAGAAATCGGAACGTCAGTATGCAACTCTACTTGGTATAGCCACAATCCCAGCGACGGCCTCGTAGTTTGCATGTCGTAACCGACGGTCTCGTTTTTCTCTCATCTCCCGCAGTTTGCGAAGATGTTAACTGAAACGTCTTAACTATCCTGAACTATTCCTTCGCGCTCGCGATCAGTCGGGAAGTCAGCACCTTCAATCAAAACGCTATTAGAGGAGCGAGATGAGCACCGGCATCAACATTCCAAGGAACCTTCTGCCCGCCGACGGAAGATTCGGCGCAGGACCATCCAAGATTCGCCCCGAGCAAATTCAGGCAATCGTCGACGCAGGTGCCGACCTATTAGGCACCTCCCACCGTCAGGCGCCGGTCAAGAACCTGGTTGCCTCCGTGCAGGATGGCTTGAAGGAAATGTTTAGCGCACCTGAGGGTTACGAGGTGCTTCTGGGAGTTGGCGGCGCCACCGCTTTCTGGGACGCCGCAGCATTCTCCCTAGTACGCAATAAAGCTCAGCACTTGTCCTTTGGTGAATTCGGCTCGAAGTTTGCCAACGCTACCGACAAGGCCCCCTTCCTTGCGGCCTCCTCGATTATCACCTCCGAGCCTGGTTCGGTTCCGAGCCCGGTTGCCGAAGCTGACGTGGATCTCTATGCCTGGCCGCACAATGAAACCTCCACCGGCTCCGCTGCCCCGGTCAAGCGCGTTCCGGGTGCCAACGAAGATTCACTGATCGTCGTTGATGCAACGAGCGCCGCCGGCGGCTTGGATGTAGATTTGTCGCAGACCGACGTGTACTACTTTGCCCCGCAGAAGAACTTTGCTTCCGACGGTGGCCTCTGGGTTGCGTTCGCCTCCCCCGCAGCAATTGCGCGCATCGAGGAGATCGCAGCGACCGATCGCTGGATCCCAGACTTCTTGAATCTGAAGACTGCGCTGGATAACTCGCTGAAGAACCAGACCTACAACACACCGTCATTGACCACCTTGGTGACCCTCGATGCGCAGATCAAGTGGATCAACTCCAATGGCGGCCTGAAGTGGGCAGCGGCTCGCACCGCCGAGTCAGCTGGCCAGATTTACGCGTGGGCCGAGGCCTCAAAGGTTGCCACGGCATATGTAGCCAACCCGGATCACCGCTCAAACGTTATCGCCACGATCGACTTCGACGATTCGGTGGACGCCACGGAAATCTCCAAGGCGCTGCGCGCCAACGGCGTGGTGGATGTTGAGCCATACCGCAAGCTCGGCCGAAACCAGCTGCGTATCGCGACCTTCGTGGCTATCGATCCGAGTGATGTCGCGGCGCTGTTGAAGAGCATTGATTATGTCATCGAGCAGCTCTAAATTCTGATCGAGCAAAAGCGATCCGCGGCTTCACCCCATTGGGGCGAAACCGCGGATCGCTTTTTCTTTTCTTAAGCCTTGTTTCGCTAGCTTTCCTTGCGTGACCGGTTACGCTGGGCTGCGCGGCGACGAGCCGCCGTGCGTTGCGCGGTGCGTCGGCGACGCACCTGACGGCGTGCAGGGGTTTTGATTCCCTGTTCGGACGTCGCCTCCGGTTCGCCGGTTGCTTCGTGTTCGTCTGTGGCAGTGGTCGACTCCGTCAAGTCCTCCTGGGTTTCGTTCCCAGCAGGTTCGGCAGCGGTGTTCTCTGCGCCGGAGTTCTCAGTTGCGGTCGCACTAGGGCCGGGTTCATCCTTGGGCTCATTGGCCTCGGCTTCCGCCGCCTCGATTTCTTCTTTGACTAAGCGCTCAGCCCACGGGACCCACGCCGGTGCAAGGAGTGCGTCTTCACCGGCAACTATGCCAGCTTCGCAAACGGTTAGATCTTTAGCTTTTGCTCGTGGCACCCGTGCGATTGTCGCGAACCAAGTCCAGCCCCGATAGCCCCTTTTCTGGGAGACAAATCGATGGGTGACTAATCGTTCACCTTCGGGCGTGGCTCCGAGATACTCACCGATCTCCGTTTCTGCCGCGATCTCGATGAGTGCGTTGCGCGCAACATCAACCGCTTCCGCGAGGGTGGTGTCTAACTTGGGTTTACGGGCCATTATTTAAACGTCCAGATCATCGGCTACCGCGCGTAGCACGGTAGCAACCTTTTTGCCGTGTGCTTGTTCAGGATATCGCCCCTTGCGCAAGGTGTTGGATACCTGATCAAGAACCTTGATCAGGTCTTCGATCATTGCAGCTTGCTGTTCGGGGTTCTTCCGTTTGGCGCGAGCCACCGACGGAGCTTCCTCTAAGATGCGCAGGCTCAGTGCCTGAGGACCCCGGCGGCCTTCGGCCACGCCAAACTCCAGGCGTGTGCCCGGGCGTAGATCATGAACGCCTTCCGGCAGCGCCGCGGCGTTCACGTAAATCTCTTTACCATCTTCGGTGGTAATGAATCCGAAGCCCTTGGCCTTTTCGTACCACTTAACCTTGCCGCTAGGCATGATCCCTTACCTCGTTCGTTTCTCGTGCTGCAGCGCATATCAGTGCAACTAATTTACTTCACGCTACGCCTTTTCATATCTCCGGATCCATGGAGCATTCATCCGGGTCGTGCATTTACTTCTACCGGGTGCTCAACGTACGGATTCGAATTAAGTCGAATACCTTAGATTATGACACCTTGAGGCCCGCAACTTCACCTTGAGTCACGGCGGCTGCATTAGAAGCGCTGTATCGTTAATAGCCGTGAGCGCTTCATCGATTACCTTGACCGTCATTTCCCGCACCGCAATTACACTCGCGGTCCTCTCGGCATTGTCCCTCGCGGCGGTCCTCGTGTTGTATTTCAAGGAAATTTCAATCCCGCCGATCATCATGGCATTCGGCGTTTTCGGCTTGCCTCTCGCCTTCATCCTGGCCGGCGTGGTCATCATCGGTAACATCCGAAAACGCCGCAACGGCTAGCCCTCTCTCCCAGACGGCTCTCAGTCGACTCCCAGTCTTCGCGTGCACACTGGGTTTATGAGTGCAAAAACCCCAGAGGCCAAACTCCTTGTCGTGGATGACGAACCAAATATCCGCGAACTTCTATCAACTTCCCTGCGATTCGCCGGTTTCCAAGTGGTCGCCGCAGCCAACGGCCGCGAGGCTCTCGCAGCCGTCGAAGCAGAAGAACCAGATCTCGCGGTTTTGGACGTCATGCTTCCAGACATGGACGGCTTCACCATCACCCGCAAGCTACGCGCTGCCGGTCGGCACTTCCCCGTGCTGTTCCTGACTGCTCGCGATGACACCAGCGACAAGGTCACTGGATTGACTGTCGGCGGCGATGATTACGTGACCAAGCCCTTTAGCCTCGATGAAGTTGTCGCCCGCATTCGTGCGGTGCTACGCCGCACCGCGACGGGCGAAGAAGAGAACGCCACCATCGTGGTCGCCGACCTAGAACTTGATGACGACGCACATGAGGTGCGGCGAGCAGGCGAGGTCATTGATCTATCTCCTACCGAATTCAAGCTGCTGCGCTACCTGATGATGAATCCGAACCGCGTACTGTCCAAGTCGCAAATCCTGGACCATGTCTGGGAGTACGACTTCAACGGCGACGCTTCGATCGTTGAATCATACATTTCCTATCTGCGTCGCAAGGTTGACCGCCCCGAGTGGCCTGCCCTGATTCAGACCAAGCGCGGCGTCGGTTACCTGATGCGCACCCCGGACCGCCGCTAGGGCCGATGCCGCTTGGCGGCCCAAGGGATTGTAAAGTCATTACATGCAGGCATTTAGAACGCTGTGGCGTCGCACTTCGTTGCGCACCAAATTGGTGATGCTGATGTGCGCGCTGATGATCTGCGGCGTCGGCGCCACAGCGTTCGGCTCCGCACACACACTTCGCATCTCGATGACCAACCAGATCGATGATCAGCTCAACGTTGCTGGCCCCACCATGGGCTTTGGCCTGAACAAGGCCTACCAGTATTCCTTGGACAATGATCAATCTGGCAGAAACGCTGGCATCGATTCAACGTTGCTGGGGTTGAACCGCTCCTATGCGGACATTCGAGATATAAACGGCAAGATCGTCTACATCATGCCTCGAAGCCGGGTTACCCCCGGTAACACCAGTGACACTCCTCTACTCGCCCCAACGCAAATGGCGGAGCTGGCTAAGACACCATGGGCACCGGTAACCATTCCGGGCATCCACTCCGGCTCGGCCGGCTGGCGTGCCATGATCGTTCCGCTGCCTACCAGCGAGATGAATGTTTTCATTGCGCTTCCGTTGGAAAACGTTAATGACACGGTTCAAAAGACCGCTATCCTCGTCTTATCTACCGGCCTGTTGGCGACCTTGCTCATGTCAATGATCGCCTACGGATTAACCTCCCGGTCATTGCTTCCGCTGATCCGCGTTGAACGCACCGCAGCCATGATTGCCGAGGGAGATCTGTCCCAGCGTGTACGCAATTATCCGCCGGAGACCGAAGTCGGCAGACTCTCCCGCTCCTTGAACGCAATGCTTGCACAGATCGAGCGGGCCTTCCGCGACCGTGAGGCCTCGGAAAACAAAATGCGTCGCTTTATCCAAGACGCCTCTCATGAGCTGCGCACCCCCCTGGTGACCATCCAAGGCTATTCGGAGTTCTACCGTCATGGGGGACTTGCCGACTCCGAAGCTCTGGATTCAGCTATGGGACGTATCGAAGCCGAATCCAAACGCATGGCTCACCTGGTCGAAGACCTGCTTATGCTGGCCCGGCTCGATGAGCAGCGCCCCCTCGAAAAGCAATCGGTCGACCTGCTGGTACTCGGACAGGACGCCGCCGAGGACACCAAGGTCCGAGCGCCACTACGCAAAGTTACCTTGGTCGGATTGGACACCAAGTATCCTTCTCCAGCCAGCACGGTCGGCGATGACGCGCGCATCCGCCAGGTCATTGCCAATTTGATCACCAACGCACTGCGCTACACCCCCGAAGACTCAGCTATCGAGATCGCCGTGGGAGTTCGTTCTCTCGTGGCAGGTGCCATGGATGCGGTGCTCGAGATTCGAGATCACGGACCGGGCATTCCAGAGGATGACGCAAACCGTATCTTCGAGCGCTTCTACCGCACCGATAGCTCGCGTCAACGCGAAACCGGCGGCTCGGGCCTGGGGCTGGCGATCGTCGCCGCGATCGTCCAGCAGCACGGCGGTTCGGTTGCGCTGAGCGAAACTCCTGGCGGGGGCGCAACCATGGCCATCTGCCTGCCCTATGTGCCGATGCAGGAGCCGCGTGACCACGAGCAGCAGGACGAGGACTAGAACCCGCGTTTATGTTGTCCACAGTATGTGGGAGCTTCGCGCTGCGCTTGTGCTGCCCGCCCTATGGTGATCTCATCTATCGGATCTCCCCGTAAGGCAGGATCACCCCATGAGTACCTTTTCAACCAACACCGGCGAAATGCAGGTCAAGTCGCAGGCGGTCATGAACACCATCGACAGGTTGCGCTCCGAAGTTTCCACGATGCAGATGAATCTGGATCAGCTTCAAAGCACCTGGCAGGGTTCGGCCGCCGCTTCCTTCCAGTCGATTGTGGCCGAATGGCGCAGCACTCACGTACGCATCGAAGAGGCCTTGAGCAGCATCGCAACGGCGCTAAACCATGCGTCCATGCAGTATGAAGAAGTCGAACAGGTCAACACCTCGCTGTTCCGCTACTGAGCCGTTGGAGCGGGTCCCTCGGTACGCTTAGATCATGAGCATACTGATCGACCCGCCACGCTGGCCCGCTCACGGGACACTCTTTTCCCATTTAGTCTCCGACACCTCGCTGCTGGAGCTGCACCAGTTCGCCAGCCGCATGGGCATCCGGCAGAGAGCCTTCGACAGGGACCACTATGATGTGCCGCAGGAACGCTACGAAGAGTTCGTGGCGGCCGGAGCCCAGGAAGTCTCTGGTAGCGACTTGGTCCGCGCCTTAGTCCATTCCGGACTTCGGATCCCTGCCCGGTTCCGCCCCGAACGGCTCAATCCCGCATTGCTGAAACGGTGGGAGCGGACCTTGCCCGGGCAACGGGCCATGGCTGAGGATTTATTGCTTCGCTGGAGCCAGAAGCACCGCCGCTATCACGATCGAGTACACCTGCTCGCGGTCCTTGAGTCATTGGACTGGCTCTGCGGCACACAGGTTGAGGCGCAGGATCGGCAAATATTGGAGTTGGCTGCTTGGTTTCATGATGCCGTCTACGATGGCACCGCCGAGGACGAAAAAGATTCTGCAAACTTAGCAGCGCGCAGCTTGCATGGGCTGATTACCGATAGGGCTCTTGCCAAGGTTCAACAATTGATTCTGCTGACCATCGAGCATCGACCTGCCGAAGGCGATCTGCTCGGAGCGTTGCTCAGCGACGCAGACCTAGAGGTTTTGGCACGACCAGCCAAGGCCTATCAACGCTATGCCCAAGCTATCCGGGACGAATACGATCATGTGCCGGCAGCAGACTTTGCCCGAGGCCGAGCAAGCATTCTTCGTGAGCTCCTGCGAAAAGACCGGCTGTATTGCACCGCGTCTGCTCAGGAACGCTGGGAAAAACAAGCACGGGCGAACCTTGAGGCCGAGCTTGACCGACTCCACGTGCAAGCCTGAGAACGCTCAAACGCACTCTGCTTGCCGGTTAACGACCCGAGGGCCTGCTTCGTGGTGAAGCAAGCCCTCGGGTTCAGGTTGTCCTGCGAGACAGGTGCCTGGGAAGTACGGAAGCTTAGAAGCCGCCCATTCCGCCCATGCCACCCATGTCGTCGCCACCTGGCATGGCAGCGCCAGCAGGAGCTGGCTTATCTGCAACGACTGCCTCGGTGGTGAGGAACAGACCTGCGATAGATGCAGCGTTCTGCAGGGCCGAACGAGTCACCTTCACTGGGTCATTGACGCCGGCTTCCAGCAGGTCAACGTACTGACCGGTGGCAGCGTTCAGGCCGTGGCCAGCTGGCAGGCCCTTGACCTTGTCGGCGACTACGCCTGGCTCCATGCCGGCGTTCAGTGCGATCTGCTTCAGTGGTGCTTCGATGCCAACACGAACAATGTTCGCGCCGGTGGCTTCGTCGCCTTCCAACTCAAGCTTGGCGAATGCTGCGGCGCCTGCCTGAATCAGAGCCACGCCACCACCGGCGACGATGCCCTCTTCAACAGCTGCCTTAGCGTTACGCACAGCATCTTCGATGCGGTGCTTGCGCTCCTTGAGCTCCACCTCGGTTGCGGCGCCGGCCTTCAGCACAGCGACACCACCGGAAAGCTTTGCGTGGCGCTCCTGCAGCTTCTCGCGGTCGTAGTCCGAATCGGTGTTCTTGATTTCGGCTGCGATCTGCGCCTTGCGGCCCTCGATAGCGTCGGCGTCGCCGCCGCCTTCAACGATGGTGGTCTCGTCCTTGGTGATAACGACCTTGCGGGCGGTACCCAGAACTTCGAGGCCAACGGTGTCCAACGACAGGCCGATTTCCTCGGAAACAACCTGGCCACCGGTCAGCAGTGCGATGTCGGTCAGCATTGCCTTGCGACGATCGCCGAAGCCTGGAGCCTTGACGGCTACAGACTTGAACAGGCCACGGATCTTGTTCAGGATCAGGGTGGCCAGTGCTTCGCCCTCTACGTCTTCGGCGATGATCAGCAGCGACTTGTTCGACTGCATGACCTTCTCCAGCAAGGAAACCATATCCTTGACCGAGGAGATCTTCGAGTTGACGATCAGGATGTAAGGGTCTTCCAGCACGGTCTCCTGACGCTCAGCGTCGGTGACGAAGTATGCGGAAATGTAGCCCTTGTCGAAGCGCATGCCCTCGGCCAGCTCCAGCTCAAGGCCGAAGGTGTTGGACTCTTCTACGGTGATAACGCCCTGCTCGCCAACCTTGTCCAGTGCTTCGGCGATCAGTGCGCCGATTTCTGGATCGCCAGCGGAGATCGAAGCGGTAGCAGCGATCTGCTCCTTGGATTCGATCTTCTTAGCAGCGGTGAACAGCTCGGCGGTGACGGCTTCTACAGCCTTGTCGATGCCGCGGCGTAGCGCGATTGGGTCGGCGCCGGCAGCAACGTTGCGCAGGCCTTCCTTGACCAGAGCCTGAGCGAGCACGGTAGCGGTGGTGGTACCGTCACCGGCGACGTCGTCAGTCTTCTTGGCAACTTCCTTGACGAGCTCGGCACCGATCTTCTCGTATGGATCCTCGAGCTCGATTTCCTTGGCGATGGACACACCGTCGTTGGTGATAGTGGGTGCGCCCCACTTCTTCTCCAAAACAACGTTGCGGCCGCGTGGGCCCAAGGTCACCTTAACGGCGTCCGCCAGAATGTTCAGGCCGCGCTCAAGTCCGCGGCGTGCTTCCTCGTCAAATGCAATCATCTTGGCCATAGTGGCTTTCGGTCCTTTCGGGGACGATTTTGCGAAAATGCAACCGACAGACAGCGCCCGCGACGGACGAGCACACCGTTGCCGGCATCGGGCCGACAATTCGGATTAGCTCTCGCTATCTGAGGTATTCTTCACGCTCCGTGCGTTGAGCAACCGCCGAGACGAAAGGGTTCGATTCTAAAACGAACAACCGATCGGCATTAGCAGTCGTAACGCATGAGTGCTAATACAAATATTGGCACTCTCGCATGGCGAGTGCAAGCTGATCGGCTGTGAGCGAAGCTAATTATTACTTCGAGTTCAACGTATCGTCAGCGCCAAGGACGACCGAAACTCGGTTGGGGATGTTCCGGGTCTGCAGAACCTCATCGATGTTCAAGACTTCGGCGGCTTTTTCCGCGGTGGTCCGGTAGGCCTCGGACATGTAATACACCGTCGAGGTCTCGGCGTCTCGGGTCCAATTATCCGTCACGATATTCGTGAAATCAGCCTCGGCAAGCAATTCTTCGCCTGCCCCTGCAGCTCCTGCAATACTTGCGCCGTTGTACACGCCGATGAGTTGTCCGTACAACACGTCAGCGTCATCGATGGTGCTAGACGGAGTTGCGCTTTCGGATGCGGCTTCGCTTTGGTCAGAAGAGCCTTCGCTCTCCGCCGGTGCCGAGGTTTGCCTCGGTTCGGACCCTGCTAGACGATCGGCAACGCCTGGACCAAAGAAGAATCCGGCACCACCAATCAACAACACCGCAATCGCGGACAGAACTACCCAACGAAGCTTGCTGTCCTTGCCCTTGGCGGCGGCAGACTGCGCCCAGCCGTGGGCGTGATGCGACCCAACGCGGGTACTAAACTCCGGAACGCGATCGAATTCGTCACGTGGGTAGTTGGTCATTCTTGTCCTTGCTCGAGGTCTGGCTGGCCGAGGCCGGCTATGAACTTAGCGTTCCCCGCCGACGGTACCGCTCACACGACGCTTAGTAGATCGAAGTCTACGCAACCGCTTTACCAGCATTGGGTCATAGGCCATCGCCGCATCCGTGTCGATCAGCTGGTTGAGTAGCTGATAGTAGTTTGTCGGCGAGATAGAGAACTGCTTGGTAATAGCTTGTTCCTTGGCTCCGGCATACTTCCACCACAGCTTCTCCATGTTCAAGATCTGTTGCGAACGCTCGTCCAGCTCGGAATCGGGGTTCATCACGAAATCCACTAAAACCTCATTGCCAGCCATACGTTCACCTCATCCTAGAACTTCGAAAAGTCGGGTTTATTCATGCATATTTATCCACGCGTGGTGGACACACCACCGATATTCTAACCAATCAACCAACGCCGTGCCGTGTAACACGGCACAACCGCGCCGGAAAACCGGCAGAATGGTTGCCATGAACAACGAGCAGCCCGCCCTTTTCGACGCTCCCGAGCCTACCGCGCCGCCGGCATATTCCACCGAAGACTTCCCCTTCTTCTTTGGTGCAAAATCGCTGGCAAGTCGCGGGTTTATCGCCGCGGATTGGGTTTCCACTTTGGAACCGCTCGATGGCGTGTTGCAGGAAATCGCACGTAAGTTGGCGGCACGCTCACAGGCTGGCGAGCAGATACTCCCGGCCCCAGAGGTGATGTTGCGCGCACTATCGCTACCCGTAGCCGAGATCAAAGTCCTGATCATGGGTCAAGACCCCTATCCGACGCCCGGACAGGCGAATGGCTTGGCCTTCGCCGCAGCGAAGAACGTGCGCCCCCTGCCGCGTAGCTTGCGCAACATTTACAAGGAGCTGTTCGTAGATCTTGGCGTGCCCGAAGCTGGGCATCCAGACCTCGGCGCCTGGCATGAGCAAGGGGTCATGCTGCTCAATCAGGTTCTCTCTGTGACTGCGTCTAACGCCGGCAGTCACCAGAAGCTTGGCTGGGCACCGGTAGTTGAAGCGATTATCGCTACGCTCAATGCCCGCAAGGTGCCGGTGGTGGCTGTTCTGTGGGGTGCCCACGCACAGAAGCTTGGTACCCTGATGAACAATATGCCCCAGCTTCGCAGCGCTCATCCTTCCCCGTTGTCCGCTTCACGTGGATTCTTTGGGTCAAAGCATTTTTCGCAAATCAATAGGCGCCTGGCCGAAATCGGCCAGGCGCCTATTGAATGGAAACTGCCGGCCGGCTAGCGGCGGCGGATGCGTCGGCGTTCGCGCCGTGCGTTGGAGGTCAGCGGACGGCACAGTGTGTCGCCGAAGACCACACCACCGGCGATGGACAGCATGATTGCAAACGCGTTGAACATTTCCACCAGGCCGGCGAACATTTCATCCACCTCGAAAACGATGCCGTACATGGCCCGGAAGATCATCAGGCCAGGCAGCATGAACATGACCGCGGGGGCTGCGATCACGAGCTGAGGTGAATTCAGCTTGTCCGCCAGGAAGCGCGCAGCGAAGCCAATGGCCGTGGACACCACCGCTGGCGTTGCCCGAGCGCCAAGCCCGACCTGCTCCGCCAAGAGCAGCACCAGATAGCCGCCGACCGCGATCAACGCGGTAGGAAGCAACAAGCGCTGTGCGGTCTGCTCGGTGACCGAACCGGCCAGAATGGCGACTGCTACCAAGGCGATCAGCATCCATGTCGGATAATCGGTGGCGACGATTTTATGGACATCCACCTTGTCCCCGCCCAATACGGATGAAACCACCAACGCCGCGGAGATCCCGGAAAGTATTGCCGTATAGGTCAACCCAGCGGAAAATAGACGTCCGACCGCGGTGACCGGAAAGCCATTGATTGCGTCTTGCAGCGCCGAAACAAATCTGCCAGAAGGCAGCAGAAGCAAGATGCCACCAGAGACTACCAACGCCGGATCCAATGGTGCGTGGACCTGATGGCTAAGCAAGGCTATTCCGGTGACGGTAAAAGTCGAGGTCGCCACGGTGAAGAACTCTGGGACCCGCCATCGGGATCCATACCGGCCTATCTGCGAGATCAGCCAGGACGAAGCCATCGCGACGAGTGCACCGAGCCATGAACCGCCGATGAACAGGACGAAGGCGGCGGCGAAAACCGATTGGCCAACCGCAACGAACCAACGCGGGAAAGGCTTCGGCTTCCGTGTGATCCTTTTAAGCCGCTTGGCAGATTCGGTCCGCGAAACACCACCAGCGATGATGTCCGAAACCAGCTCGTGCACCATCACCATGCCCGCGTAGTTCGTAGTGTACGAACGCACCACGCGCAGGATAGAGTAGCTCTCAGCTTCTGGCGGGCTGTAGTTCAGGTGCAACGATTGATTGGTGATATCCACGTCTAGGTGGCTAAGCCCTAGGGCTGCGGTCACCGCGATGATGCTGGTTTCCACTTCCAAAGCACCAGCCCCATAGCGAATCAGCGTTTCGCCAAGGTCCAGCGCAAACTCCATGGTTCGCCGCGCCGAAGCATCTTGATCGACGTTGACCCTAGGGTTCGCGTAGGGGGTGCCGCGCAATCGGTCAACGACCTTCAGCGCCTCAGTCGGCGGCGTATCCGAGATCCACATTTTTGCCAGCAAACGGCGAGCCACCGGGTTGGCCCGTGTAGGCATCAGTGTAATGCCGTCATCAGAGGTGTAGACCTGGCCGGTACGCGACTCGATATCCGCCACGTCCGCTGACGCAACGCTCGCACTTACCGCGGTATTTAGCGGTAGCTCGGAGGCCATGGTCGTCTCAAAAGACGCCGTCTCGGGAAGGTGCCCCATGTTGATTTCACTCGTCGAAATACGAGGTAGCGACCCGGCCAATGGCGAAGGATCTTCTCCTGGATTTTTCGAATCCGCGTGCTTCTCACCATGGTCTTGCTGCGCCACGAATCACTCCCCCTAGGCTCTTGTTCTATTCGTCATCCTCACGATACAACCACGGCAAGTAAAGCGGGAGAATGGAATCAAAATAGGCCGAGTATCCCTGAACACATCTGGCATTTTTGCTGTCGGAAATAAATTTATCGGTGGACTGGTTACCCATTTAGATGCAATTGCATGGAAATCTAAGAGAAGAGGATCATTGTGAGTTCCATCGGTCAAACAAGCCTCCGGCCTGAAATTGGTGTTGAAACTTTCGGGGATCTCTCCGAAGACCAGCAGGGCAAGCAGTTATCGCACGCTCAGGTTATTCGCAACGTCATCGTCGAAGGGCAGAAGGCCGAAGAAGTTGGCCTTGATTTCTTCGGCGTTGGTGAACATCACCGAGACGATTATGCTGTATCGTCGCCGGAAATAATTCTCGCGGCGCTGGCGCAAGTCACCGACAAGATCCGCCTCGGTACCGCGGTAACGGTGCTCTCCAGCGATGACCCGGTTCGGGTGTACGAGCGCTTCGCAACGCTCGATGCCATCGCGCAGGGACGTGCCGAAATTATCGCCGGACGCGGATCCTTCATCGAGTCCTTCCCGTTGTTTGGGCTCAACCTCGAGGACTATGAGTCTCTCTTCGAAGAAAAACTCGATCTCCTGGCTAAGGTCCGATCCGGAGAGCCCGTGACCTGGTCTGGAGAACACCGCGGCGCTTTGAACAGCCAACAGCTGTACCCGCTATTGGAAAACGATGCGCTCACCACTTGGGTGGGCGTCGGCGGCAGCCCGCAGTCGGTACTTCGCGCCGCTCGCCACGGCCTTCCACTCTTTCTCGCAATCATTGGCGGCCAGCCATCAGCCTTCGAGCAGCTAGTTCAGCTTTACCACCGCGCGTTGAAAGAGCTGGGCAAGCAACCTCAAAAGGTGGGTGCGCACTTCCACGGATTGGTTGCACCGACCGATGCGGAAGCTCTCGAACTGTTGTGGCCGCACTATCAGCGCACCATGAATCGCTTGGGCGCCGAACGCGGTTGGCCGCCGGTTAGCAAAATGCGCTTGGAGGCCGCTATGGGGCCTGAAGGTTCCATGATGGCCGGTAGTCCGCAGACCGTCGCCACCAAGATGGCGAAGGTCACCAGAAGCCTCGGACTAAGTCGAGTAGACATCAAATATTCGGCAGGCTCTTTGCCACACGAGACCATGCTCGAGAGCATCGAGCTGCTTGGCAACGAAGTCAAACCGCTGGTTCACGAGTTACTCGCCAAATAACCACCGGCTACGCGCGATCCACTAAAAGCAGTTAAATAAAGAGAAAACCACCGNNNCGGTGGTTTTCTCTTTATTTGGTGGATCTTACTGGACTCGAACCAGCGACCTTTCGCGTGTGAGGCGAACGCTCTAACCAACTGAGCTAAAGATCCATCTTTGCGTCAACCTCCCGGTCAAGCACCTAAACGATCTTAGCGGTCTTTGCCTTGGCCGCAAAATCGGCGCCAGCTGCCCCACAGCTAGCGGCTACGTCGCCCATCACGCCACCGTCCTAGGGCAGGAGCTCAAGAGAAAAGCCGACTACGGCAGACCTAAAATAATAGTGCCTTTCGTTTATCTAGATTTCACTTTATTGCCCCTATTTTCTCTTGCTAACGAGCAGAGATTGAATGCATAATTTTTTTAGTTCCTCGAGCTCATACTGGGCCCTGCAAGGACGTTGCCGTAAGCCACCGGCTGCGGTCCCCTGAAGGCCAACGAAACCCATTGCTCTGCGTCCCACACAACAGCAATAGCCAGATAGTTCGTTCGTCTTAGCATTTAGGACGGTTCCCAGTGCGCCCTACCCTTCGCTATGCCCTGTCATCAACAGCTCCTGCTGGTGCCGCACGCACCGAGATGGCGACTTTGTATCCGGAAATTGATGATCGATGGAATCAAAAAATTGACCGCGCACGTTGTGTGGTCAGCGTCCGTGACTCAGGTGTTCTGGTCGCAGCCGGAGTCGTGCACGACGCGGTGCTGGCTCCAACTAGCGCCATGGGCGCGCTTGAATTAGGTTGCATGGCGGTCCGCCCGGAATATCGGCGCCAAGGCATACGCCAGCAAGTGACAGACCTACGCCTGGAGTATGTGGTGCAGGCAGGCTGCATACCCATCACCGTCATCGATTCGGCAAATCCCAGCTCCTGGGCAGCCTACGAACGCTCCGAGCGATGGGAACGCGAACGAACTTTCGAATCCGACGGGCGGACCAAGTACATTTATCGCGCCACTGCTCTCGCATCGGATTGGTTGTCTCCCCCACCGCAGCGTGACATCGCCTCCAGCACACTGGCTGGCCACTCGGTTCGACCTTTGCCGAGCTCTTGGCATTCGCCACAAGTTCACACAACCAGATGAGCTAAAAGAGCGCTTCTTGTAGCTCATCGACGAGCTCATGCCCTGGCACTGGCACGACCTCACCGGCTCGGCGAGCGCGCGCCGACTCATGCAAGTCGATCGGAGTAACTTTCAACACCGAGTCAACCATGGCATTTAGGAACTGAGCGGTGCCGACATCTTCGGGCACCGGGTGGTGCACCGCCTTGACCTCTGGCTGCTCGGCACTGTCATCCCAGTCCACAAGCAAAAGTCCGGTCGCTGTATAGCCAAAGCCATCGCCGAAATCGCGCAGCTTGCGGATCATGTCCACGGTACGTCGGAAAGCTGCCGGTTCGGTTTCTAAAATGGTGGCGCGTTGCACGAAGTAGAAGCCGACGGCTGCCAGCGGGTAGCGGGCACGCAGGTTGGCCGCGTCCCCGTAGGCTTCTTCGTACCGATTGGACAGGTTCTTGCCGAAGGAAGAAGTCATTGCCTTGGTGCTTAATAGCAACTCCGGTCCCGTGGACCAGTGGGTCATCACCACGTCGGTCTGCTTCATGTAGGCGCGGCCCAGAATCCTGGCGTCGGTGCTTCCGGCCTTGCCGGCCAGGATTGCTTCATGCAGCTCGTCGGAGAGCCGTTCGGGGAGCTTGCGCAGCAATTCGAGGATGTCCGAAGACAACACCCGTGGCGCTTCCGCGCGCGGCCAGACGAGGTCTGCGTCGAACCCCGCCCGGCGGAGTTCATGGGCTAGCCAAGCGTCGACGCCCTGGGCAAAACGACCGGAACGGGTCGCGGCCTTAGAACGCACCGGAATGCTTAGCAACCGCTCGAGGACGTCGAAAGAAGGGTTGAACTCCTCGGTGACGGCGCCGTTAAGGATCCACGGCGAATCTTTGAGCGCAGATATCAACGTCGCGTCGTATTCGGCGAAGGCCAGGGATTTCTCGACTGTGCCTGATCCCATGATTAGTTCTCCACTGCCTTAGCTCGGGACTTGCGTCGTTCCAGCATGTCTTGGCGTGCGCCGCGTAGCGCACCGATCGCGGCAGCGTCTAGCTCCAGCATCATTCCCAACACTATTTCGTCTACCAGCTCCGTAGCTTCTTGCTTACGGCCATGCAGCAGATGTTCGCGGACCTCGTTTTTGATGGATCGCAGCGGTATTGCATGCTCGGCGACCAACTGGGTTGAGGGCACTGGAAGCTTATCCGCCTCGCCGGGTTCCAGCTTCAAGATGCCTCCCCCGTAGGAGCGTCCCACCATTTCGGCACCCAGCATAGTCAAGGTATTAAACGAAGCCAGAGGCAGCAGCTCACGTCCCAGCTCACGCACATCGGCCCCGAGGTATACCCCATGGATTGAATTGATGTGATGCACACCTGCATGGTTAGTCGTCAGCCGGGGAGTGTCAGCATTCATATAGGTCATGAACAGATCAGGCACCGACAACAACGGGACCCGCCACCAGGGAGTACGCATCCGGCACTTATAGGCTTGGTCCACCGACTCCAGCTCGCCGCGGCCAATTAAGCGCTCTCCCGCGGTGGAGGCGCCACCCTGGGGCCGGAACATCAAGGTCGCCAAGCCGTGCTCCCCGAGTCGCTGCCATTGCTTAGCGTCTAGTTCCAAGCCGCGAAGATGCCTAGAACCGGGAGGCGATATTTCCACCAGGTCGCTCGCGTCCAAACCTAATTCCTCGGCCCGCGCCGGGCTGAGCGTAAACCATTTATTGTTGCCGGTCACCGCGCCCAGCGAGGTCTCTCCCCAGCCCTGCAGATCAATAAACCCGCCGGTAGCATGCGCCTGGTTGAGTATCCCCTGAGCTTCAAAAGTCACCAAGGACCCGGTCCAACGGTCACTTGGACGCTTCGGAGTGTGGATTGCTCCCTCGCCGAGTCCAATCAGATCCTTGGCATTACGAAATTGGTGCAGGCTGAAGGAGTCGCTGGAACCGGTCTGATAACCCTCCGCAAGCAACAGCACCACTTCTTCCTGCGCGTCGACGAATAGCCGCTGTTCGAAGACCGCGAGATGCACCTTGGCGAAACGTTCAAGCAGCATTGCACGCACGGGCCCCGCATAGTTCACGAACATCAGCTCTGCCGGGAGCACTAGGGCCAGACGACCGCCGACCTTCAGGAAGCTGGTGGCGTGCACGACGAAGGCCGCCCACACGGAGGCAAGCTCGTTCAGCTCGACTCCGGAGCGCCGTGCGGCTTCGCGCGAGATCTTGCGCTGGGCTCCGCGGTGCAGCTGATAACGCACGTACGGGGGGTTGCCAATCACCGCATCCATATCCGCGGTGCCTGGGATATCAAAGAAATTTGCGTGCTGGATCCTAGCCTGTGCGCCTTGTTCCGCGAGGATTGCGCGTGCCGCCAGCACCGAAGGCTCGTGAAGCTCCACCCCGAATAATTCGCTGGCGCCGCGCCCATCGTTGGTGACTTGGGCAGCGGTCGCCAAGAATTGGGCTTCGCCACATGAGGGTTCAAGCACACGACGACCCTGTTCGCCTAGCGCCCACTCGGTCATGAACCGGGCTACCGGCTCGGGGGTGAAGTAGGCGCCCCGCTCATGCCGAGCGGCGCTCCCTACAATATTTATCTTGCTCTTCAACACACATCGATCTTTCCATGGCCACCAGACGTTTTGGCAGGGCCAAGACGATCGCCGCACACCGTGCGAAACACCGGCAGACTTCGCGACTGGCAGGTTTTACGGCGGGGCAAGTTTCTTATCTGCCTATTCTACGTGGCCGGCCTGCAAAGCTCGTTAGTGCTTGGCACGCAGCTTGTTGATGCCCACGACAGCGGCGGCAACCACGCAACCAATCAAGAATCCGGCGATGCAAGAAAAGGCGGTATTCGTCACCCAGCCCAAGATCGCCCCGGCCGAACCGGTAGCCTCGTGCACCAGCAGTTCCATATGATGCACAAAACCGTAGGGGGCGTGCCAGCCCAGCTCGTCCATCCCGACCAGAATTAGGTGGCCGCCGACCCAGAGCATCGCCACCACACCTACCTTGCCGAGGATCGACATCACGATCGGCATGGCCTTGACCAGGCCACGGCCAACCTTCTGCGACAGCTTGGATGCCTTCTGCGCCATGTGCAGTCCAATGTCATCCATCTTCACGATCAGCCCCACCGCACCATAGACCACCACGGTCATCAGGATAGCGATCACAATCAGGATTAGCGCGCGATTCAAGAATGGTTCGTGGGACACTTCGTTCAGCGAGATGACCATGATCTCCGCTGAGAGCACGAGGTCTGTCCGCACCGCCGCGCCGATGATCGCTTTTTCGTCGCGCACTCCCTCCTTGCCGCCCGGTGTGTGGTGCTTGACCACGCCCATCGCTTCAAGCAGCTTTTCGGCCCCTTCAAAAACAAGATAGGCACCTCCGAGCATCAGGATCGGGGTGAGCGCCCACGGAGCGAACTGCGAAAGGATCAGAGCCACCGGAAGGATGAACAGCATCTTGTTCCGGATTGACCCAACGGCGATCTTCCAAATGATCGGAAGCTCCCGCTTGGGCGATAGCCCGGCCACGTATTGCGGGGTGACAGCCGCATCGTCGATGACGACTCCAAGCGACTTGGTGCTTGCCTTCGCAGCTCCCATAGCGATGTCGTCGAGTGACGCCGCCGTGACCTTTACGAGGGCTGCGACGTCATCCAGAAGAGCCACGAGTCCACCGGCCATGCCAAAACTCCTTGAGATATTGTTCGGTCGTTTTGGTGCCACCGTACAGGCGCCAGAATCGACAAGGAAATACACCTGAAGTTTAGCGCCCTGAGTTGCCCAGAAACTGTGAGACACCAAAAGAATGCGAATTTTTCGGGGCAAGCCACGGTCGATCCGCAGATGCGGTTGGGAAATAAAAGACCCTCGCCGATGTTCAAGCTTGAACATCGGCGAGGGCCATCCGAGCCCCCTATCGGATTCGAACCGATGACCTACGCTTTACAAGAGCGTTGCTCTGGCCAGCTGAGCTAAGGAGGCGTACTGCATAAGAATATCCGAAGACTGCGCCCGACTGCGAATCGAGACTTTGGCGGCGTTAACCACCCGTGGGGAGCGCACCGCTAGCGATGCACTCCCCACGGGAATCGTGTCAGAGCGGCAGAAAATTATCGACCACAGTTCACGCAGCTTTAGGCAGTCTAGGCGTTGGCCTTGATGGCCGCCTCAACTGCTTCGACAAAGTCCTGATTGGCAAGGTCCATAACCTCGCCCTGGATGAAGATGCTCGGAGTGCCCAAAACACCGTCGTAGCCGGCAGCTAGTGTTGCAGTTTCCACGAACGGACGGTAGGTTCCCTTGTCGATGCAGGACTTCACCGAGTCTGAAGCGCCGGCGGCAATCGCCATTTCGGAGATCTCAGCATTCTTCATTTCGCCCTGATCGTAGTGCCCCCACAGAGCGCTGGCAAAGTCCAAGTAGGCTGCTGGGCTCTGGTCAGCTACACAGGCCAGCGCGTTGGCCCCACGCGAGGAGAAGTTCGTTGGCGAGTTTCCATCGAGGAAGCCGACGTTGCGGTATTCCAAGGAGATCTTGCCGTCCGCCAACCACTGCTTCATCTGCGGCCCATACTTGCTTTCAAATTCAGCACAGTGGACGCAGTTCGCATCAACAAACAAGGTCACGTTGATCGGCTCGCCCTTGGCGCCCACGGTCAGATCGCGTGGTTCGGGAGTCGCCGGCTTCGAATCGGGAGCGACAAGTTTGGTGTTGTCGATCTTCACACCCGAGGTATTTGCAACGGTGGTCGGCGACGTCAACAGAATACCGCCAGCGGCGTTGCCGCCCTGAGGCGCGGCTCCGGCGTCCGGAACCTTGGCGTTGTTATTCTGCACGATGAGCACAACCACCAGGACCACGACCAAAACGACAGCAGCCAGCACGCCAAGCTTGACGAAGAGCGACTTGCGTTTCTGGGCCGAGGCCTGAGCAGCCTGCAGCTGCGCGGCCTTTTCACGGGCGCTAGCGTTGCGCTCCGCTTTGGACGGACGCGAGTTGTTTGTAGACATAAGTTCGAATGTTCCTTGGCTCAACGGAAATACTGTAATCTGCTTCCAAGCTTAGCCAATGGAATGGCCGCCCTCCCCCGTAATTGCCAGATTCCCCAACCTTCACAGGTTGCGCATAACATTCGCCAACATGATGCAAAGCCCCATTTTGGGGTTATTTGAGACTTCAACCAAGTCATGCCGGATAAGTTCATCTTTGGGCCTCATTCGGCGTTAAAAGCCCATCCGCGCCGCTTCTCACGTACATTGAGTGATGGAACACAGTTTCCTTCCGCTTCCGGCTAGCATCCGGAATCCGGGATGACAGTGAAGTTGAGCTGACAAAGAGGTCATTCACTTACAACCGACAAAGCTGCGAGGTTTTCTTCTCGCAGTAAGTACGTGGCCAGGAGGTTTACGGTGGGTAATGAACTAGCAGGCGTAGCGGAAAGCAATTCCCATGACTTTGTAGTGGTGGCTAACCGGTTGCCGGTGGATCGGATCACGCTTCCGGATGGCACCCAAGGGTTCCAGCGTTCTCCTGGCGGTCTGGTCACCGCGCTCGAACCGATCATGGCTGCCGCGGATGGCGCATGGGTCGGCTGGCATGGCGGAATCGACGAAGAGCTCGAAGAGTTCGACAAGGACAGCATCCACCTCGTTCCGGTCCCGCTCAGTGAACAGGACCTAAGCCTCTACTACGGCGGATTTTCGAATTCCACCCTCTGGCCGCTCTATCACGACGTGATCATACCTCCGGAGTACCACCGCACCTGGTGGGACCGTTACAAGAAGGTCAACCAACGTTTCGCTGACGCGGTGGTGCGAACCGCCGCGCACAATGCCACCGTGTGGGTCCACGACTACCAGCTGCAGCTGGTTCCACAGATGCTGCGGATGGCACGCCCCGATCTGAAGATCGGCTTCTTCCTGCACATCCCTTTCCCCGCCGCCAGCCTGTTTTCTCAGCTGCCTTGGCGCACCCAAATCCTGGAAGGTCTGGCCGGAGCCGATCTAGTCGGCTTCCAGCGCGAGACCGATGCGTCCAATTTTCTACGCTGCCTGCGACGGTTCACCGACTATTCGACCAAGGGGCACGAAGCTACCCCGTCGTCGACGCATAAGATTCAGAATCTGTGCCGCGCTGTGGCCCATCCGATCTCAATCGACACCGAAGAAATCGCCAAGCTGTCGCGTGATCCGCAGATCATTGCCCGCGCTGCACAGATTCGTTTGGAATTGGGCAATCCGAAGACAATCATGCTTGGCGTGGACCGGCTGGACTACACCAAGGGCATCAGGCACCGGCTGAAAGCCTATGGCGAGCTGCTCAACGATCAGGCACTTCGCGCCGGAGATGTCTGTCTGATCCAGGTAGCCAGCCCAAGCCGTGAAAACGTAGATTCCTATATGGAGCTGCGCGATCAGGTGGAACTGATGGTCGGCCAGATCACCGGCCAACACGACACGCTGAGCCACACCACGCTTCGCTACTTACACCACTCCTATCCGCTGCGCGAGATGATCGCCCTATACCTAGCCGCCGATGTGCTACTGGTGACAGCCCTGCGCGATGGGATGAACCTAGTGGCCAAGGAGTTCGTGGCATCCCATCAGGATGGTCGTGGAGTCCTTGTGCTTTCCGAATATACCGGTGCGGCCGATCAGTTGACCCAGGCGGTGCTGGTCAACCCTCATGACATCGATGGCATGAAGGCAAGGATCGTCGAGGCGGTCAACATGGACCAATCCGAACAGGCACGACGCATGCGTCGAATGAATCGCCATCTGCTGGAACATGACGTGACCCGTTGGTCCGCTCGCTTCTTGGAAGAACTCGCCGAAATCAATTCGCGAGCGAACCAAATCAACGCCGTAGCCAGCCATTAATAACATCGCCTAGTCTGAACGGAACGACAGTGCCGAATCTCGCGCCCGAATTACGCGCCGATCTCTCCACCTTCGCCGGGCACCGGCGAATCCTGGTTGCTTTGGACTTCGACGGTACGCTCTCGCCGCTCGTGGACCGCCCCCAAGACGCCAGGCCTTCCACGCGGGCCGCACAAGCCTTTGACGAACTTGCGCGACAATCCGGCGTGCACACGGCGGTGGTCTCCGGCCGGAACCTTGAATCGCTCACGGCGGTGTATCCGGCCCCCAGACCGGATAACTTGATCGGTTCCCACGGAGCCGAACGGCGCGTTCCGTCCGTAACCCCGGATGCGCCAGAACAACGGGAACTCACCGATGCCCAGCGGGAGAACCTCACGGAAATCACCGCCCGATTGAGCGAAGTCGCGCAGCGGCATGAGGGAGTCAATCTGGAGCACAAACCCTCGGCTACCGTCCTGCACGTACGCCAAGCCCAAAGTCCTGGCATTGCCGAGGCCGCCTTGGCCGAGGGGAACCACGCCCTCGCACACTTGCCGGAAGTGCGCCTCATGGCAGGAAAGGCCGTGCTAGAGGCCTCGGTCCATGCAGGCGACAAGGGACAGGCTTTGCAATGGTTGCGCCAGGTTCTCGATGTTGATGCGCTGCTCTTCGTCGGAGATGACGTCACCGACGAGGATGGCTTCCGGATCCTCACCCGTGAGGACCTCGGAATCAAGGTAGGTCCAGGCCCTACACTGGCCGCGCACCGCATTTCTGGGCCGGAGATACTGTCCGAACTTTTGGAATTGCTGCTTTCTATGCGAGACTAAGGTGTCCCATATCACTTTCACTACGGATCGTCGGGCACGTACCTGCCCGTGAAAGGATTGTCATCATGGCAACTGTGACCTTTGAAAAGGCCACCCGAATTTACCCGGGCGCACTTGTGCCTTCAGTCGACGCAATTGATTTGCAGATTGAAGACGGGGAATTCCTTGTTCTAGTTGGCCCATCGGGCTGCGGCAAATCGACTACCTTGCGCATGCTAGCTGGTCTCGAGGAAGTCGACTCCGGGCGAATTCTCATTGGCGATAAGGACGTGACTAACGTTCCGCCAAAAGACCGCGATATCGCCATGGTCTTCCAGAACTATGCTCTTTACCCGCACATGACGGTCGCTGAAAACATGGGCTTCGCCCTGAAGATCGCCGGCGTCGATAAGGAAGAACGCAATAAGCGCGTCCTCGAAGCTGCAAAGCTGCTGGATCTAGAAAATTATCTAAGCCGCAAGCCGAAGGCGCTCTCCGGCGGCCAGCGCCAGCGCGTCGCCATGGGACGAGCAATCGTTCGCTCGCCTCAGGTCTTCCTGATGGACGAGCCGCTGTCGAACTTGGACGCCAAACTTCGCGTGCAGACCCGCACACAGATCGCATCGCTGACCCGCCGACTCGGTGTCACCACCGTGTATGTCACCCACGACCAGGTGGAAGCGTTGACCATGGGTGACCGCGTGGCGGTGCTCAAGGACGGCGAAATCCAACAGGTTGGCACTCCCCGTGACCTCTACGACCGCCCACGCAATGTTTTCGTGGCCGGATTCATCGGATCTCCGGCAATGAATCTCATTGAATTGGAAGCCTCTAACGGTCAGGTCGCCTTTGGCAACACTTCCTTGCCCGCTCCTGGCGCGCAGGGTGCAACCACCATGGGCATCCGACCGGAGGATCTGACTCTCGCCACCCCAGGCGAGGGTGCAGAGCTGATGGTGGATGTGGTCGAGGAGTTGGGTGCAGATGCTTATGTCTATGGCACGGCCCAGCTAGGCGGCAAGAGCCAAACCATCGTGGTCCGAGTCAACGGCCGCACCCCGCCTGCCCGCGGCCAGAAACTGCATATCCTGCCGCTAGGGCAGCACGTGCACCTCTTCGACACCGCCTCGGGCCTGCGTCTAGCTGATTAGTCTCCGAAAGCAATAAGACCGGTTGTAGGACTCGTTAGAGTTTCACAACCGGTCTTTTGCGGTCCGTACGGGAGGACGTGGAACGGTGGTTAAACATCGAAGGTCCCGAGATATTTCTCGGGACCTTCGGCAAAATATGCCCGGCGATGACCTACTCTCCCACACCCTCCCGAGTGCAGTACCATCGGCGCAGTGGGTCTTAGCTTCCGGGTTCGGTATGGGACCGGGCGTTTCCCCCACGCTATGATCGCCGTAACTCTAACCCTCACGGTCAAACCGTGGGAAAATTACAGTGTCATTCGCAGTTGCGATAACTCAATAACTATAACAGGGCCAGGCTTCTAAGGGCCAATCGATAGGCTCCTATCCGACGGTGCCCTTCGCCACACTAAATACAATTCGGTTGCAGCCTGTGCAGCTGATAGACACTGCCCGCCCTCCGACTCCTGAGCCGGTACAGGACATGCGTGCAGACCGCCGAGCGCGTATCGATTGCTGCCATATGCGCTGCGTCAACGCCGAGTTTATTGATTCGGATTCGCCGCGGCAGAACGGCTTATATTGCAAAGTTTATTGCTCAGGGCCGGCGTGAGCAGCTGTCTGTCGGAGTTGTATGTACGTTGATTGAAGTTAAATTCTGGCCAGTGAGTTCAATATCATTGAGCCGAAGGACAGCAGCAAAAAACAGGAAAAGACCGGACGCAGTCCGGGCAACAGCCGGCCGCGCCAGCGGACGCCCGTTTTATGGATTTTTGAAAAGTAGCAACAACATGCCAAAGCTCTCCATTCTCAGGACACCCATCCGTGCTGGTCGAACCAGAGCCAACGAATATTTAGGAACTCACTTACCCGCAAACGCAAGAGTTCGTCCGCGACATAATCGACCTACCCTCGGCGACTAACTCTTCATAGCACGTTCGAGAAAAAGACACTTACAGCCCAGGGATACGTTCTCTCGACTAAATGAATATCTTCACCTTAGTCAAACGGTCTATAAAATTCTCATGGCCAAACTTACACGCGAATATGAACGTATTTGAAACAAGAAGATGGCCAGACATCGCAAACCATCGTTTTCCAAAATTTTTATATAAAACTCGTGACTTTACTCTTAAGGCGTGTAAAGATTCATATATCAATCGTTCTGAGAAGCGGAACGAATCCGCCCATCGGCGGAGTAAACATGATCAAGAAGACTCTCCTGAAATCCGCAACATCCATCTCAATCGTTGCAGCAATGACGTTGGGTGGTGCAGCCGGAGCACACGCAGCAGCACCAGCAGTAACCGCACCCGCCACATCCGCAACTACCCTGACAAGCGTTTCCTCGACCCAAAGCACCACATTGTCGGGAACCGCATCAACCGGCAAGCTCACTTCGACCGAACGCAAAAGCGTCGCCGGAAACGCATCCACCCAGACCAACGTCGCTGCTCCAGCAGCCGTACCAATCGCGATACGCCTAGCCGTCAAAGCAGGCATGCAAGTACTCAAACGAACCAACGTCAAATGGTACAACGCCATCAAAGCCCAACTCGGCAAAGGGCGGACCGCCTTCGCAAACTGGTGGAACACGACAGTTCCAGGTCCAATCAAAACGATCGTCTACGGCGCCACGGGCGGGGTCGGAATCAATGCACTCTACGACGCTCTTTTATGGGTGCTCGGGTTCAACTAAGCGCTCTCCAGCTACAAGTTGAAGACCAAAAGGCTTGCACCATAGGTGAAACAAATCAGATCCGTTTATGTCAAAGTTAGATAGGGAGAACCATCAATGAAAAAGATGACTAAATCGCTGGTGTCAATTTCGATCGTCAGTGCAATGACTTTGGGTGGTGCAGCCGGAGCACACGCAGCAGCACCAGCAGTAACCGCACCCGCCACATCCGCAACTACCCTGACAAGCGTTTCCTCGACCCAAAGCACCACATTGTCGGGAACCGCATCAACCGGCAAGCTCACTTCGACCGAACGCAAAAGCGTCGCCGGAAACGCATCCACCCAGACCAACGTCGCTGCTCCAGCAGCCGTACCAATCGCGATACGCCTAGCCGTCAAAGCAGGCATGCAAGTACTCAAACGAACCAACGTCAAATGGTACAACGCCATCAGGTCCCAACTGAATAAGGGACGCACGGTATTCGTTAACTGGTGGAATACTTCGGTACCAGCGAACGTAAAAAACGTCCTTTACGTGACGACAGGTGGATTGAGCGGCAACGCTCTCTATGATGCATTGCTTTGGGTATTTGGTTTTTAGCCATCAAACAAAAGGCTCGACTTCCTAGAAAATCAGGAAGTCGAGCCTTTGTTACTTGCCTGAGCGTAAATATCTGATGAACTCAATACCAATACCGAGGACCACAGCCCCGAGACTAAATAGCAAACTAAAGTTCCAATACGGCTCAAACGCCATCCACTCAGCTTCCTTGGCCAGACGAAGGACTAGCCATATCAGGACAGCCAACACGACCCCGGAAATAATGAAACCAGCCTTGGAACGAACTTTTGCATCAGGCATCAAAGCATTGGCGTATTCCTCCGGCTCTCCGAATTCTTCAACGAGCTGGTCCTCCTTCGAGCCATAACTTTGCAGACTCAAAAGCGCATCCTGGACCACTTCCGGAGAAGCACCCAAAGATCGCAAAGCTGCTTTCAAACGCGTTTCATAGTCAAGCATCATTTTCCCCTTTTGCTGATCATCGATAAACTCCGCGATATGTCTTGCCAAGCATTCTCCGCGCCTGACAACTCATTCCGACCTTCATCTGTTAGCCGAAGCATCTTTTTTGCCGGACCATGTGACGTCGTATCCCAGTAATGTTCAAGAAGCCCATCATCTTCAAAGCGACGAAGGATCGGATACATTACTCCACCTTTGACATGCCCAAACCCATACTCCTTGAGCCGCACTATTAATTCGTAGCCATGTATATCTTCGTTAGAGATTACGGCTAGCGCTGCATAAGGGAGCGCGCTTCTCGCAAAGTCATTCCTCCATTGTCTGATTCCCATATCTACATTGTATATCTCACTAGATAGAATTTCTAGCTACAAATTATTTGCATGTAGACGCTCCGCCCGATGCGCCCGATGCGCCCGACTTACTAAACTAGCCTCGTCCGAGGGCACAAGCCATCGACTACATAGCTAAGGTCTTGAAGTACTTTACTCGCAACGTTTTTCGGGCTGATATTCGACATCAGTGTGGCAGCTGTGGCCTCCTCGCTGAGAGCATCGGCCAGCCGTTAAACCAGCCGATTCACCATTTATTTCAGATGGAACCAGACTGATGCCCTTAGCGGGGCAAGAAACCCGCAGCCGCCAATGCAGGAAAGCATGTCATCCATCAGAGTTGGCCCAACTAAGAGCATCCTGATCAGAAAAAGGCGCTGTAATCCCGGGAATCGCGGCAAATCCTCATCAAACAGACGACCATGGACCGGTCGAGGGTGACTACTGGAGGTGTTCCAAGAGCCTGATTTTTAGAACAAAAGAGGCATCATGCAAACATGATTCAAACGACGTACTAATTACAGGACGCAGACGTTCCAGTAGCAGATAATCGTATGATGTTCGCGTAGTCCTTGATCGCTGAGCTTGTGGAGAAAAGAGGCACGGTGGCTCCTGGCCAATTGTCCAGACATCATCTGGATGATTGTCAACGGCCAATACTTTCTGCCCACCGGCGGCCAGCAAAAATGCCCATGCATGGCCAACTAAAATGCCCACTGGCGGCCACTATTCCTGCCCACTGATCAATTCCAGAAATAGCGCTCACCACCGTCCAAGAAAAAGCTAGCTCAACGCACTCACCCCTTGACCCGCCATGGCCTGCGTAAGCCTCACCGATTCACCACTGGTCTGGCAAATATGAGCATGGTGCAACAACCTGTCCACCATGGCAGTAGCCAACGTCTTGGGCATCAACGCGTCAAACCCCGCCGGATGCAGATTCGAAGACAACGCAATGGAACGCTTCTCATACGCGGCATCAACCACCCGATAAAGCGCTTCAGCCGCATCATCAGGCACCGCCAGCAAGCCGATATCATCAATAATGATCAAGTCAGCACGCAGAACCTTCGCGATCGCCTTGTTCACGCTGTCATCAACCCGATGCGAACGAACAATCCCGCCCAGCTGCTCCAACGTGAACCACGCGACCTGCCGACCTTCCTCAACAGCCTGCTGTCCCAGAGCCTCAAGAAAAAACGTCTTGCCCGTGCCCGACGGACCGCAAACCACCAGATTCTCCTTGCGGTGCACCCATTCCAACGTGCGCAACGCCTGCTGCGTCGGCAACGGGACCGTCGAAAGCGACGGATCCCACGACCCGAAGCTCTTCCCCGTAGGGAAGCCTGCGGCTTTGCGTCGGGTAGCGAGCATCGAGCGTGCCCGGCCACTGATTTCTTCCTCCAACAAGGATTTGAGCACCTCCGCCGGGTCCCACCGCTGCGACTTCGCCGTGGCCAGCAGCTCTGGCGCTAAAGCTCTGGCGTGAGGCATCTTCAACTGCCGCATCAGCTGTTCCAACTCTTCAGCCAACGGCGGTGCACCGGCATTCGTGGCAATCATCAGCTAGTTCGCCTCCTTCAATAAGGAGCCGTAGTCAGCCCACGGCGAGGCTCCCTGGCTCAACGACTGCTGTTCGGGAGCTTGACGGCGCAGCTGCCCGGGTGCAGCTGATTCAAGAATGGAAAGCAGATCCCTGTGCCCGAACCTCCCATTCGCCGCAGCCAAACCCAGCGCGCGGTCCACCGGGGCTGATCCTTGGAGTTTGGCCAACGTCACTGCTTCAGCCATCTTCAAATTCACCCGTTCAGCACCGGCGGCAGCGGCGGCCATCAACCACTGATGGGCGCCTTCGCCCAAGGCGAGGAATTCCTTCTCAGCCTGGCTTCGGGCCTTGGGACGCTTCACGCCTGGGACTTTCTCTTCGCGGTCAGGGAAGTGCGACCCGTTCACTTGCATCACTCCCGGGCTTCCTTGAGCATGCCGAGCAACTTCGGTCGGCCCATCTGCACCAAGGTGCACGATAATCACTTCGGCGCTCGCACCCATCCCGCGGGTGCGCACCCACACCTGTTCGCCGAGCAACCGGTATGGAACTGAGTACTGGACGTTTTCATAAGAAATCATCGGCGACTTTGCCGGAACCATACGGCTCACTCCGAACGCAATGGTGAAAGGCTGTGCCGGCAGCGTGTGCAACTGCGCGCGTTCCTCGGCGAGCATCACCGCTGGCTGACGCTTGGTGGTGCGGTGCACGCGGTCATTGATCATCGCCATGAACTCATCACAGGCCTGTTCGAGCTGCGCGAAGCAGTCATATTCTGCGCGCAGGTTCGTGTCCTTGGGAACCAGGTCGGCTTTGGCGACTTTCACCGCGTTCTCCACCCCGCCTTTGCTGGCTGGATCTGCCGGTTCGCACGTCAACAGGCTCACCGAGTAGTACTTGGCGAAGGTAACGGTTTGCTGGTTGCGTACCGGGATCCCGGCGATATGCATGGTGGTGACCGTCTTTTCATTATCGGTCAGCACGTACGTCGGAGCGCCGCCAATGATCCGGAAGCTCTGGTCAATGGCCGCGAATCAGGGTTCTGGACATCGGC
>NZ_NRGV01000076.1:0-13678 GCF_002332385.1 Glutamicibacter sp. BW80
TGAAATACCCGGGCTAGCCATCCAAGGCAATAAAAACAGGTGCGACTCCGCATTTTTTACGCGGAGCCACACCTGTTTCAGGTCCTGAGGAAACTTATGCGGACTGGTCCGGCTTATCTTCGCCCTTGGCTTTCTCGACCGTCTCGCCAATCTTTTCCTGCGCGTCGGCAGCGAGGTCCTTCACATTCTCCGTGGCGTCGGCAGCAAACTCTTTGACGTTCTCGGATGCATCACCAGCGAATTCCTTGACGTTCTCGGATGCATCACCAGCAAATTCCTTGACGTTTTCGACTGCTTCGCCCAGCTTCTTTTTTGCGTTATCCAAGAAACCCATGGGTTCTCCTCTTGTTAGGAACTTGATAGTGACTACTGAAAACCTGCAACCCTAAGTCAAACTTACGTCGAACCCAATGCTCTGCTCAATAGCTTGAGAGTACTACTTCTTTTTCTTGGCCTGCTTGACTGCGCGGCGGCCAAAGATCAAGGCCACGGCGATGCCGGCAAGCCAGACATCCTTCGCCAGGGCCGTACCGTCGCTCGTTGGGCGAATGCCATCGGATTCGGTCATTCCCGGAGTACGCAGGTAGGAAGACAGCAGAACACCCGAGAAGGCCCCGAGACCCATGCCGGCCAGGCGCGAGGGAATGATGGGCAACAGCAAGGCGCTGCCCAGCGCGATTTCGGATACCGAGACCGCCTTGCCGAATGCTGCAGGCTCCAACTCGCCCAGCTGAGGAATGCCGTTGGAGGCAAGCTGCTGCAGTCCGGCGGCGCTAGCCTCATCGATGCGCAGCTTGTTGATTCCGCTGTTGAGAATGAATGCGCCACTGACCAAACGTAGAGCGGCGTTTGCGATAGAGATTCCCATGGGCCCTCACTTCTCTTCCAAGTTGTTTTGCGGCCACACTCCTGAAATGAGTGGCCTTAGACCTCAGCGTAGTCACCCCGGGGAATGATCACAATCATTTAGTCCCGTGAGCCGGAGCTGAAAAGTGGAAACATGCTAAATTCAAGAATCATGATCTCTTCATCCGCCGTACCTTCAGCAGCCCTGGACCTCCTCATCACCCAAGGGTTCGACACGACAAGTGTCGACGAGCTCGCGGCGACCGCCGGAATGTCGCGCTCCACGTTCTTCCGCCGTTTCGGCTCCAAGGAAAACATGGTGTTCGCGGATCAGGAAATGATCATCACCCACATCAAAACGACCCTCGCGGCCTCTTCGGTCAACGCAACCCAAACGCTGATCGATGCGGCGCATGTGGTCTTCGACCAGTACACCATGAATCCCGAAGCGGCGCAGTTGCGCCACCGCCTGCTGTCTTCGGTGCCCTCGCTGCGGGAACGCGAACTAGTTTCCACCCATCGCTATGAGCGGGCCTTCTACGATTTCCTTTCCGCCCGGGAGCTTGCCGCCAGCGCCCCGCACCGAGCCCTCTGCCTGGGCATCAGTGCCGGATTGGTCGCCATCCACAATGACCACCTGCGGTTGTGGCTGCGCGACCCTTCGGCCACCGACAGGGAGCGCCTGGCCGGGGATGTGCGTTTATTCCTGGACCGCTTCGCCGACTTGCTCGATCCGGGCAATGCTCCGAAGTCCTCGGCCAGGTCACCTCGGGTGGTGGTGTCGGTGCTCGACGAAGGCAGCGATGAGCAGACCGTGCTTGATGCGGTGGCCAAAGCCCTGCGTGAACACAAGCAGTGACACCTAGTTTCTTGACATGACACTGCGTTCCATTAGGCTGGTTGAAGAATAGTTTTTGACCTTCCGCTAAGGAGCGCACCCAAATGACCCAGCAGCACACCGAATTCGAGTTTCCCACCGGTGTTGTGGAGCCCGAGTACGACCTCTGGGCAGACGGGGTAGATATCGACCCCACCGGAGTGCTGGCCGAGGTCGATCCGGCCGACGCCGAATGGCGTGCTAGGGCCCGCAAGTTCATCCTCGAAGAGGTCAAGGACGACATCCACGAATACTGGGACAAGGCAGACTACCCGGTGCATCTGATCAAGAAGCTCGGCGATTACGGCCTGCTGCGCGATGGCCTGGACGTGGACGGGCTGCCTTCCATGAGCCCCATGGCCGCCGGACTGATCAATCTGGAAATGGCCCGTGGGGATGGCTCGGTGGCCACCATCGTGGGCGTCCAGGGCGGGCTGGCGCTGCGCTCGATCATGTACTGCGGCAGCCCGGAGCAGAAAGCCAAATACGGCCTGCCGATGCTCGCCGGGGAGCTTCCCGGCTCTTTCGCACTGACCGAGCCAACCCACGGCTCGGACTCGGTTGGCTTGGAAACCCGCGCGCATCGGGTTGCGGGCGGCTATGTGCTCAACGGTGAGAAGAAGTGGATTGGCAACGGCTCCATCGGCGGCATCACCGTTATCTGGGCTCGCGACGACGAGGGCAACGTCCGCGGCTTCCTGGTCGATCAACAGACCGCGGGGTACAGCGCAACGACCATCAAGCACAAGCTCTCGCTACGCGCCATCTGGCAGGCGCATATCCGCTTGGACAACGTCTTCGTGGCCGACGCTGAGGTGCTTGAGGATTCGCACAGCTTCAAGGACACCGCACGGGTGCTGTTCGCCACCCGGCTGGGGGTCGCCTGGTCGGCCGTGGGCCATGCCACCGCCTGCTACGAATCCGCGGTGCTCTACGCCAAGCAGCGAATCCAATTCGGCCGCCCCCTGGCAGCTAGCCAGATCGTGCAGGAACGCTTGGCTCGGATGCAGTCCGAACTGGCGACCATCCAATTGCTCGCAGTGCAGTCCGCGAAACGCGAGGCCCGCGGCGAACTGACCGGTCCGCAGGCCTCGCTGGCCAAGTACACCGCCACGCGTACCGCGCGCCAGATCGCGTCGAATGCACGCGACCTGCTCGGTGGCAACGGCATCCTGACCAGCAACCGCGTGGCCCGCCATTTTGCCGACATCGAGGCCATCCACACCTATGAAGGCACCGAAACCGTGCAGGCGCTGCTGATGGGCCGCAACATCACCGGCATTTCGGCCTTCGCCTAACCCGCGATCCCGAAAATACGAGAACCTCGTTGGCCGGCACCGCATCAGCGGTGCCGGCCAACGAGGTTATTGCTGCTATTTTGAGCTTTCCCGGCGCAGACGATTTTTGGTGTAGGCCGTCGCCTGATGTTCCCACGGGTCTTCGGGCCAGGGATGCCGCGGATACTTGCCGCGCATTTCGGCGCGTACCTGCGCGTAGGGTCCGTTGAAGAAAGAGATGAGATCCTCGGTCACCGCAAGCGGACTGCCAGCCGGTGAAAGCAGATGGAACTGCACCGGAAGCATCCCGCGCACCAGCCGCGGGGATTCGCTAAGCCCGAAGCACTCCTGCAGCTTGACCGCCACCACCGCCGGACCGCCTTCATCCACCGGCGGATAGCCAATGCGAATCCGCGATCCGGACGGGACCTGCAAACGCTCGGGCACCAACGAGTCGAATTCGTGCGCATGCTGCCACGGCAACAGGGTGCGCAACGCGCCGACGAGGTCGACCTTCCCCGCGGGCTTCCCCGCGGCGATCTGCTCCAGGCCGGAGGCCAGCCACTGCTGCGCCGTCTGCACCAGCGTCGGCTCATCTACCGGCACAAAAGGCGCACCCAACAATCGGTAGGCCACAGCCATCCGGCGCCGCAGCGCTTCAAAGGCCGGCTGCTCGCCAAAGAGCGCCAGCGACTGCTCGCGCAATGCCGTTGCCGCCGCCTGCCGGCCGAGTTCCTTGGTGGCCTTGATCGGGTGGGCGGAAAGCTCGATGGCACCGAAGGACTCAACTTTGCGTGCCGAAATTTTCCCGTCCACCAGTTTCGCGCTCTCCGTGATCCGGTGCAGGTGGCCCAGCAGGCCGAGCACTTGTTCCCACTCGATACCCGCGGCGCGGCGGATCACCGCTCCGGTGCTGGTCCCGGCCCGGGTGACCTCGGTGATGGCCAAGAATTCATAATGGGCCAGATGGCTTCCGCCCGGCAGCGAAGCGCGTGTGCCCGAGGCCAGCAGGTAGTCATTGTCCTGGACCTTTCGTGCCACCCAGTGCGGGTAGGCCAAGGCGCAGACTCCGGCGAGCGCACCGTCAGGATCCACGGCCGGAACCTGCTCGGCGAGGCGTTCAAGGCGCTTGGCCTCTTGCACCCAGGCCCGGTGTCCCGGATGCGAAGGCCGGCGAATGGAGCTCAGCAGCTCGTTCAGATCGGCGTTGTCGATGCGTTCGGTGCTCGCCAACAGAGCGACAGCTTCCGCGGTGGGACGCGAGCCGAAATGCTCGGCCCCGGCCAGCAATGCGCGTGCGGTGCGCGGGTCGGCCGGGATCTTCACCATCCGTTCGCCCAGGGCGGTGATTTTTCCTTGCTCGTCCACCGCGTCCAAGCTGCGCAGCACCTCTTCGTCGGTGCGCATCGTGCCCGGCGGCGGCTCCTCCCACAGGGCGAGCCCTTCACCGCGCGGGGTACCCCAAGCGGCCAGAGAAAGCGCGGCCTGCACCAGGTCTCCGGTCTGCATCTCGGGGGCCGAATGAGCCGGTGCGGCCGCGAAGGACTTGGGATCAAGGGTGCGCACCACGGTTCCTGCCCCGAGCCGCCCGGCACGGCCGGCACGCTGCGTGGCCGCGGCACGGCTGGCGACAACCGTCACCAGGCCGCCAAAGCCACGTGCCGCGTCCCTGCGTGGTTCGCGCGCATAGCCGGCATCGATCACCAGGTGGACACACGGTACGGTCAGCGAGGATTCGGCGATCGAGGTGGAAACGATAATTCGCGGTCCCTGTGCAGCCGAAGGCTCGCTGAGCACCTCGTCTTGGGCCTTGGTGGGGATCTGCGAATGCAGTGCAAAGGCTTGGATGCCCGAGGCCCCGATCTGGGCACAGACCCGGTCAACCTCGCGTGCTCCGGGAACGAAGACCAAGGTATCTACCGTTGCCTTGGTACCGTGGTTTTGCTGGCGCGAATGCTTCACCGCCACCTGAGCGACATGGCGCAGGTACTCGTCGCTCAACCCGCGCTCGGAGTTGCGCCTACCGGAAAAGCTGTCGAAGAGCTCGGCCACCTCGAATTGCGCGGTGTTGGCGGTGAGCACCGGGGCCGGGGTCTGCCGGGCCAGCAGCTGCGACAGCTCTCGGGCTTGCAGGGTGGCGCTCATGACGATCAGGCTGAGATCCTCACGCAGTTCGCTGACCTGGTTGACCATGGCCAGCAAGAGGTCCGTGTCGATGGACCGTTCGTGGACCTCATCGATGATGACCGCGCTGACCCCCGCCAGGTCGGGGTCCCCTAGCAGCCGGCGGAGCATCAGGCCGGCGGTGACGAATTCAATCTGGGTGTTCGCGGAGCTTTGGCGTTCCCCGCGTACCGCGAAACCTACCCGGTCTCCCAGGGCCGAACCATCGAGCTGGGCCAGGCGTCGGGCCGCGGCACGTGCCGCCACCCGGCGTGGCTGGGTGACGATAATCTTTCCGGTGAGTCCTTTCACCGCCAGCGCTTCAGCCACAGTCGGTGGAACGATGGTGGTTTTGCCCGAGCCCGGTGGCGCTTGAATCACCAGCGGCTGGTTTGGATGGGCACACAGCGCGGCGTGCAGTTCCGCGCGGCTGGGACCGAAGGCCAACCCCGCGGCGATGCGTTCCAGGTTGAAGGCTGCCCGGCTCATGCTCGCGGTGCCGTCCAGAAATTTTCGATCGCACTCACCACCGGTTCGATGGGGTAGAGCGTGCTGCCGTGGGTCCGCCCGGCCAGAGCCACCATGCGGGCGTTGGGCATGGCGCGAGCCATGATCTTGTTCTGGTCGAAGCGCGGCTGGTCGCGCGTGCCGATAAGCAGCAAGGTGGGAACCTTGATCTCAGCCAGCTGGTTCAGCGCGATATTCTGCACCGTTTCCGCTGCCTCATAGTAGGCGGCCAAGGCCAGCGGATCATTGGAAAGGAACGCAAACCTGGTCGCCGGATCCAGCCGTCCTCTGGTTTCCTGACCGGTCACAAACCCTTCGATGTCTCCCTGGCGCAGCACGTCGAGGTAGCCGGGGAAGAAGAGCTTGCCGATTTCCCCGTCGGTGATCTCGAAGGTGCCACCGAGCATGGTTAAGGACAGCACGCGTTCGGGGCTCTGCATCGCCACCTGCAGCCCGCTGCGGGCGCCAAAGGAATAGCCGATGATATGTGCGGCGGCAATACCTAGATGATCGAGCACCGCATGGATGTCGCCGGCGATTTTCTCCATGGTGTAATCGGCGGCCCGGTGGGATTTCACCGATTTGCCATGGCCGCGCAGGTCCATGCGAATGGTGCGGCGGTTTGAGCCCAGCGCCTTGGTGTATCCCAGCCCGCGCCAGATCGAGCGGGATAGCGCCGACCCGTGCAGGAAAAGAATCGGCTCGCCCGCGGCACCGTCGTCATCAAAGAAGATCTCGGAATTATCTGCGGGGTTATTGATCATTGGCATACTAGCGATTAAATCCTGTTGGGGGCCAGCGGGCAATTTACGGCCGCGCGGTGCGGGCGGCGTTGCCGGTTTTCTATCGACATTGACCGGCAAAAGTATGACACTGAAGGTATGTGGTCGGCGGTTTGACCGCCCAGACACCTAGACCTGCGAGGGAAGGAGCATCATGAGCAACCATCCAGACGAAGAAGTCGGCGCCGAGACTCAAGAACAAGCCAAAGCTCACGTGAAGCACGATCATGACGAGGAGATGGTGGAGGAATGGGAAGACGAATCATTCCCTGCCTCCGACCCACCATCAAACTACTAGGCACGCTAAATCCTAGGAAGCGTTAACTTGGCACCCAGCTGGCGGTAAGTTTCCCCTCCTAGAGTGGTTATTACCTTCTCAAGGGTGCGAGTGAATTAGAAGAACCGGTCCGCGCGGACGTTACCTCCTTGAACCCGCGGATCGGTTCTTCATTTTAATCAGCTGCCCCGCTACTTGGTGAACTCGATGGTGGTGGCGCTGCTTGCCGCCACATCCAGCTGCAGCTTTCCTGCCGCATTCTTAGTCACGCCACTGCCCTTGGCGGCGAATGGCGCTATGGCCGTCAGCTCGGTGGCTTCAATCTCACCGTTGCCTGGGGCATGGATCTGTGCCGCCCGGGTGGCCTTGTATCCCTGAGGAACGTTCACCGTGACCGGGTTCTTCGAATTTTTCGCCGCATCGTTCTTATTGACGACGGTGACCAGCACTCGGCCGTTTTTCGCCTTGACCGCGTAGCCCTGGAGGTTTTTGTCTCCGGAGAGCGTCGTTTTCATGAACTGGCTACCGATGCTCAAACGCGCCAAGCGCATGGCAAGATAGTTCGGCTGGGCCAGCACCTGCCCTGCACCCAGTTCCCCGGTGCCTTCTGCGGAGCAAACCACAGACATCGGTGCGCCTCCGCGGCAGGCTCCGAGCATCGAGTGCATGTTCATGCGCTCTACGCCCATGCTTGCGGTGTCAAAGATATGGTCCACCGTCCACAGCGCGCTCGCGTGCGTGCGGGAGGTGTTGTTTGTGCCCGGGCAGCTGGTTGAACCGGTCTCTTCCACCCACAGCGGCAGCTTCTTCGCTTCGGCCTTTTCCAAACCGATGCCAATCATCTTCTTGGCGCTATTGCTCACCACCGGGTCCAAGAGGTTCTGCCACTCTGGGCCGCGGCCGGGAATATTATCCGAGGAACAATCGTAGGTCGCGTAGTAATGCTGGGTCAGCGCGGTGGTGTTGGGCAGTTTTGCGTCGAGGAATGCGCTCATCCACGAACCGTCGAAGACTCCGGGACCAACGAGCGGAACCTCGGGTCCGGTCTCCTGGTCAATTTCCTTGGCATAGGCGCGCACCTGGGTGACAAACTTCTTCTCATTCCACTGGGAAGGTTCGCGTATCTGAAGTCCCGGGCGGGCATCATTGGTATACCCGTTGGGTTCGTTGCCAATGGAGATTCCCACCAGGTGATCACCGAAAATCTCTACTGCGTACTTGGCCATATCGGCCCCGCGCTTCGGGTCGTAGGTGCCAAGGGGGATGCCGATGGTCACCTTCGCGTCGATCTTCTCGACGGTTTTCATCACGCGTTCAAGGTCTTGTGGAGTAACCAGGGTCTTGCCCTTGGGAGCTTTTTCACCGGTGGAGGTCCAGAACATCTCCCGATCCAGGACATTGCCGCCGAAGCGCAATCCGGGCTGCCCCAACCCGATGAGCATTTCATCGAGGTTGCCCGCAGCGGGGTCCCAGCGCGGGTCGCTGAGTTCGGTTGCCTCGAAGGACACACCGATATTGTCATCGCTCAGGCTGGTGCCTAGATTCGAGGCTCCCACCGTGAGGGTGGCCGCCTTGCCAGCGGAACGCTTATTGAACTCCTGCGCGAACTCCGGCAACGGCTCGGGTGTGGGCTTGGGCGGAGAAGCTACCGCCGAATTTGAGGCGTTGGGCTCTTGCGGATTCTGCCCCGACCCGCCCGACGAACAGCCGGCCAACAGGCCGCAGATCAACATGGCGGCAAGGGATTTTGTCGCTTTGGAAATCACGAAGGTCCTCACAGTTATTTGCAGCATATCCAAACTTCACCCTATCGCGGGCTCGCTTATTCTCCGCTGACGTGACTTCTTCTGCGCCGCGCAAAAATCCGCGGCGCATGCCAATAAATGCTCTGCAGTTTTCGGCTGCCCCTCCCCCGGAACTCGGGTTCGCTTTTATTCGTGGCCCTTAAATCGGTGATGAACCGGCAATTCTGCCATAGAGTTGTGCACAGATAGCAACAGGTCTTTCTACAGGAAGGTTCTACGTGGAGTACGAACTCGTTAATCCGCATCCAGACAGCCACCGCCCCTACGTCGCAGCAGCCAGCCGCTATGAGAACTTCGGCTACCGTCGCGTCGGTGATTCCGGCCTCGTGCTGCCTCCCCTTTCTTTGGGCCTGTGGTGGAACTTCGGCGACAACCGCCCCTTCGCAACCCAGCGCGAAGTCCTACGCCACGCGTTTGACCATGGCATCAACCACTTCGACCTGGCCAATAACTACGGCCCACCGGCCGGCTCGGCGGAAGAAAACTTTGGGCGCATGATGCGCAAGGATTTCATGCCGTACCGCGATGAGCTGATCATCTCCTCGAAGGCCGGTTACGAGATGTGGGCCGGGCCTTTCGGCACCTACGGTTCACGCAAGTATTTGCTGGCGTCGGCAGAAGCTTCGCTGAAGGCAATGAACTTGGACTACGTGGATATCTTCTATTCGCACCGCTACGATCCGAAGACTCCGCTGGAGGAAACCATCGGCGCGCTCGATACCCTGGTGCGCCAGGGCAAAGCCAGCTATGTGGGCATCTCCTCCTACTCGGCCGAACGCACCGCGCAGGCCAAAGCGATCGCAGTCGAGCTGGGCACCCCGCTGGTAATCCACCAGCCGTCCTACAACATCTTGAACCCTTGGGTTGAGCATGGCCTGCTGGCTACCTTGGAAAAGGAAGACATGGGAGCCATCGCTTTCACTCCGCTTGCACAGGGTCTGCTGACGGATAAGTACCTCAACGGCACCGAAGTGCAGCGCCAGGGCGGGCGCCGCTCCCTCGAAGCCCAGCTGACCGATGAGAACCTGACCAAGATCCACAAGCTCAACGACATCGCGCAGCGCCGCGGCCAGTCGTTGGCGCAGATGTCCTTGGCCTGGCTGCTGCGCGAGGGCGCGGCCACCTCGGTGCTGATCGGAGCGTCCTCTACCAAGCAGCTCGATGAGAACCTTGGCGCGTTGAACAACCTTCAGTTCACCGAGTCCGAGCTCAAGGAGATTTCCGAGATCGCCCAGGGCGACGCAGGAATCGACTGGTGGAAGAACTCCGCAATCAGCTAACTCTTGCGTTCGGCCAAAACACCCACAAGACGCTTTCTTCAAACGTATTGTGGGTGTTTTGCATTGCTCGGCGAATAGGAGACATTCGCGAGGAATCAGTCATAAATTCCAGACGTTCCAACGGATCTGCGTGTGGCTGAATTTTTGAACTGAGGATATGCTCGAATAAGACGCTTCGTGAAGTGATTCACATTCATTTTACGGACGTGGTGCGTATCGTGGAATCCACGTACCCGCGCCAGACCTCAACTCAGACTAGACAGGAGCATCATGAGCGCCCCGACCTACAAGGTACTTAACCCAGCGACCGGTCAGATCGTTGAAGAATTCCCGGCGGCTACAGACGAGCAGGTCGAGCAGGCGCTCACCGCGGCGCAATCAGCCTTTGAATCGTGGCAGAACGTCGACATCAACGAACGCGCGAAGATCGTCAACCGGGTCGCACAGCTCTTCGCCGATCGCGCAGATGAACTTGGCAAGATCATGACCATTGAAATGGGAAAGCCGCTGTCCGAAGCCGTGGGCGAGGCAGAATACTGCAAGGAGATCTTCGAATACTTCGCAACCGAAGGTCCAACTTTGGCCGCAGACCAGGAGATCAAGTCCTTCTCCGGAGGCCGGGCAGTCGTCCAGCGCCGTCCAGTGGGCCCGCTGCTTGGCATCATGCCGTGGAACTTCCCGCTCTACCAGGTGGCCCGCTTCGCCGCCCCAAACCTGATGCTGGGCAACACCATCGTGCTCAAGCACGCCGAGTCCTGCCCGCGTTCGGCACTGGCCCTCCAAGAAATCATGGACGAGGCAGGGGTGCCCACCGGCGTCTACAACAACGTCTTCGCCACCCATGACCAGATCTCCACGATCATCGCCGACCCGCGCATTCAGGGTGTCTCGCTGACCGGCTCCGAACGCGCAGGCGCAATCATTGGCGAGCAGGCCGGACGCAATCTGAAGAAAGCCGTGCTGGAACTGGGCGGCTCGGATCCGTTCGTCGTTCTTGACGCCGATGACGTTGCCGGCATCGCCGAAACCGCATGGGGTTTCCGCATCGACAACACCGGCCAGGCCTGCAACTCGAATAAGCGCATGATCGTCATGGACGATATCTTTGACGGCTTCGTCGCCGAACTGACCAAGCGCGCCGACGGGCTCACCCCGGGTGACCCGCTGGCCGAACTTGAAGGCACCTTCGCCCCGCTCTCCTCGCGCAAGGCCGCCGAAGACCTTGACGCCCAGGTGCAGGACGCGGTAGCCAAGGGCGCCACTTTGCACGCCGGCGGCGTGCTGCACGAGGGCCCAACCGCCTACTACTCCCCCGCGGTACTCAGCGGTGTCACCAAGGACATGCGCGCCTACTATGAAGAGCTCTTCGGCCCGGTAGCCGTGGTGTACAAGGTCAGCAGCGATGACGAAGCGCTGGAGCTCGCCAACGACACCATCTACGGCCTAGGCGGTTCGGTGCACTCCACCGACGAGGCCCGCGCCGCGAAGGTCGCTATGGGGCTGCAGTCCGGAATGGCGAACGTCAACATTGCAGCTGCCGAGGGTGCAGAAATGCCCTTTGGTGGCGTGAAGCGTTCGGGCTTCGGCCGCGAACTCGGGCCGCTGGGCATGGAAGAATTTGTGAACAAGCGCCTGTTCTACATCGGCGAATAATGAGTTACGGATTCTAGACCCGTACTGCAGATAAATTTGAGGGTGCGCTTCCGATCGGAAGCCCACCCTCAAGTTTATCTTTTTAATTTTCTACACGGATGCTGAAATTTCGTCCTTCGATTCGGTCTTCAAATCTTCCGGTTCGTTTATGACTGCATCTCGATTGCGCGGACGAATGACCTTCCTCCAACATCCTGCCAACCAAGCCTGAATGGTGATCCAAGTCGCGCCCGAAACTAGGACGGCATCTGCGGAAGCCATGATTCCGGAGAAAAATGGTAGTCCCATAACCACAGCAATTCCGATATGCATGCCCAGAATTGTAATCAGAGCAATTCTTCGGCTGATCCTATGGAAGAGCATGAATGGGAATGCTATTTGCGCAATGACCGTAACGTACGTGATCAGTGCAACGATCCATGAGTTGGAGGATAGCAACTCACTCATCCATGGGAATACACCATAGGCCTCGGAACTGATCGGATAATACATGGCTGTGCCGTTCTGCCACAGGTTTCCCTGCACCTTGTAGAGGCCAGCTTCGAGGTACACAATGCATAGCTGAGCAACTATGAGGCACAACGCAATGTTGTGGAGTACCGTTACTATTTCGAACTCACGGTTCGCTTTACCCTTGCGCTTTTTCAACCACGCGTCGAACGACCAATGTTTCGAAAGATCCGCAAAAATCAGGTAGATCAGCATGATACGAATGAAATAATTTCCACCGTCGGATATCGGCGTGTTTTGCGCATTAATAGCGGTGTAGAAAATGAAGAACAGGGGTGTGATTATCCGTGTCTTCCAGCCGATTGTGAATGCAACAGCCAAGAGGATTGCGACGACATACCAGCTGACAAAGAACCCAAGGCCAGCGTCACGAAGGATATCAAGTGGCCAGTTGTACCCCAGAACAGCTCGATAAGGTTCAAGGTATTCCGAGCCAGGACCCCAAATCTTGACTGCGATAGGTGCATTAATCAACAACCATCCCAGAATGATGAGCCCAGAAGCCATTCTCATTACGGCTAACCCATATGCACCATGGCGTTCGTTGACGAACCAACGATAGACCCACGCAAACGAATCCGCAGGCAAACTCTTGTTTCTAGAAATCCAGCTTCGAATGGACGGATCATTTTTCTGATCTAATTTCATTTCCATGCCGCTACCGCCGCTTCGCTAAATTCTTTTGTATCACGCCATCCAATATTGGTCTCTATGGGGGTGCTTTCTGCATCAAGATTATGCCGTTGCGCGAATGATGTGACTGGTTCTCGTCGCAGTTTGATTTCAACGATGGCGGCCCCACCCCATTGTTCGATGGCGTACAAAGATGCAAATCCAACCGCTGTGTCTTCAAGTCGCTTATAAGCGCGAAGGTTTGATAGCTCCGACGTAGAATATTTATCCATAGCTTCCGGAGAACTAAGATCCACCCCGAAAACGGGGGTTCCCTGGATGAACGGCTTCGCAATTTCAGAGCGTGCGTCGCTGCTCAAATCTGATGTAGCGCCCCACAAACGACCATGAATCACTTTAGATTGCTTAGTTTCCCGATCAGCAAACATATTGCCTGCTCGTTTGGCCATTTCTTCAGCAGTCACGTTACGCCATTCAGTAAATTCTGCACCCTTTGACTGCCCTCCGGCACAAACATCCATGCTAGAAAGACACGCACGGAACGTGAAGTATTCATCCTGCGAGTACGGACCAGGTGCAAAGAGGCTCCATCCTTGATCTAAGGGCCCAAGGAAATACCTATTAAGTTCAGGTTGCAACGAGGTCTTGATAGGAGTTGAAGGTCCGGTGAATGCCATGGTTGCCCCAATATGGCCAAGGGCGGCGATTCCAGCCAAAAGGAGAACCATCAGTGTAGCTACTTTTGGCTTCGTTCTTTGTTGCCTCATCTGATTATTCTCTCCCATTCGGACCTTCCTATAAATTTCATACCTGATGAAATTCTTAATGCGAAATGGAAGGGGCATCCGTGGATGCCCCTTCCTATTTCTGGACTAAATAACTACTGCTTTAGGCTTTGCGCTTACGAGCTAGCAATGTAGCTCCAGCACCAAGCATCAGAAGCAACAGTGCCCCCGCACCGATCAGCAGTGAACCGTTGGTTCCGGTATCTGCAAGACGGTCCTTATTGGACTGCTTATCCTTCTGCGTTCCGTCATTATCACCGGAATTCGCGTCAGCGTTATCCGA
>NZ_NRGV01000077.1:0-17943 GCF_002332385.1 Glutamicibacter sp. BW80
ACCGATGTCCAGAGCCCTGACCTCAGCCTCTCTGAAGGCAGGAAAAAACGAGCAGGAACTAGTCAACCCGCACGTAGACAAGGCGCACGCCAGAGATTAATCCCAAGATTGATCATCCGGATAAATCTGCTTTGGATAGAGCAGAAGACTGTTCCATTGCACTTGCCTAATTTCAGTATCCTTCTGTTGAAAATCTAGGTAGAAATCTATATAGTTTTTGTATGACCACTCTCAGTATCACCGAAGCGTCCAAGGCAGGACTTTCCTCGCTAATCGCTACGGCAGAAGCAGGCCGTGATGTTCCCCTGTCACGGCATGGAAAAGTCGTGGCCGAAGTTGTCTCTGCCAAAGAGATCGCTGAATTACGCCACGATCGGGATACTCTACGCGACGCTGCGCTAGTCATGGCCCGCTTCGCCACTGATAGTGGCGTGCGCACTGGCTTGGATCAAGCTATGGAATTTTTTGGCTTGAACCGTGCAGAACTGGAAGCAGAAAACGCCCAAGAGACTGCGTCTAAAAGTTCGTGAAGCAACCGCAAGACCGGTTGTGCATCGTCCGACTAACCGAAGACGCAGTAGCTGACCTGTACCGGCTACACAAAAAAGACCCGAGCATTCTTCGTGCCGTGTTTAAAAAAATGTTACTGCTGGAGCAATCACCTACTGCCGGAGAACCTCTTCTTGGCGCTCTGGTCGGCTTTCGAAAATTAGTCGTCGGGGATCGGGACTGGAGAATCGTTTGGCGCATCACTGAAGATGCCACGGGAATCCCCATACTTGATATCTCTGAAGTGTGGGCTGTCGGGGCACGTTCAGACGGTGCTGTCTATGACGAACTGACCTCCCGCGTTGCACGTATGGGCGATGATCCGAAGATTCGGCCACTCAAAGATGTGATCATCCAAATGGGAAGACTCTACGAATCGGTCGAAGCCACTGCCGAACCATCACGAGCGCCAAGCCTTCCAGAATGGATGGAAACTGCGCTGAAAGATCAGCTGCACCTGTCGTCGCAAGAAATCTCAAGGCTTACAGAACAACAAGCGCAAAAAATGCTCATGGAACATTGGTCCCAAAAGCCTGGTAGTTAAGCCACAAGGTATCACTATGATCATTGCAGGCGCCGAACTCAGATTTTATTTCGCTTCGTTGATCACACATAGGTACTGATAAGACAACCATTGTGTCAATCGAGCGTAGTTCTATGAATCCATCGATTGACTCGTCGCGAAATTGGCCAGGGAATATCTTCGATCGTCAAAGATTTTCCGTACCGATTCCAGATAGCGGGGAGGAGATTCCGGCGATGCGCCTCTTCAGGGCTCACATCTCCAAAGTTACCCTCTTCTCGTATCAGCGCTCTTCCTATACTTGGATCGAGCTCGAAATTCCGCTCTGCCGGCAGTTCGTACTCATCTACCAAGGAACTATCTTCCGGATGCAGGAGCAGTGTCTGGCGGGTGTTATCGATCAGCAGTTGGTTCCGCTCTCTCGACGATGCCAAATCACCAGTGATTTGACGGTCGTTCCAAATTGAATCCAAATAGACAGTCAGACCCAGCTTGCGGCTCAAAGGAACACTGAGTATCCGGGCGGAGAGGGTTCCTACAAGGTCGCGTCCGTGTACTTTACCTGATTCAAGCAGTATTACCGGATGATCTCCGGTCAAGAGCACTTCATCTGAATAGCTCTCAAGGACCCATTGCGATTGGAATACTCGCCAGGAGAATTCGTAGAGGCCATCAAGCAGTGATTCTTGATGGTATTCCGCACCACTTTTTAATGTCGGTCCGCCATCTTTGGTTAGTTCAGTCCATTCGAATTCAAGGCGATCTGGGGACACCTGATGACCTTCGAAGCGTTCGATATGTCGTTTTAGAACAGCCTTCCCAGATTGCCCTACAACGGCTCTGATGATCTGGGATTCTGATTCCTGCTCTAATTGTCTGAATCCCACGGTACGTAGATATTGAACAGCAAGCCAATAGGAGAAATCTCTTTTATCATCGATACCAATAGGCATGCCCGGCTCGATCAAGATTGCCTGGAGTGCTTTTGCTGCTTCGTCTTCAATTCTGGAAAATGCCTCTTCAAGAGAGTCGTCCAGTTCGCCTCTGTCATTCGTAAGAGAATAAAAGTCTTTCTGGACAGTGGCATCGTTGACGGAGACACGATATGAATTTTCGCCAGGTAGCGGAACCCGCAGGAGCTGTCCTTTACCTATATCGTTCGCAAAACCTTTGAGATAAAACTTAGAAACCACATGCTGTCGTCGAACCAGATTTTTCCCCTGCATACTGCTAAGAATAGGAGATTCTTTTCAAGTCCTTCGATCGACTACTTTCCGAGCAGCTCTAATGCTGGGACAAATTCACTAGAGTGCCGACATTCGCAAAGGCCATGTTCACAGAGAACACTCACGTTCGCACGGACGGGCTCATCAATTTAGGATCATCTGACCATTCATAATTCATGCCTGCGCTGACGGTGACCTCGTCCACCCACAACTACGTCCGACCTCCCTAACCAAGTGTCGGTCCGCTAGGTCCCTTGCGGCGTAGCTCGTCATCCTGAACACGGCTCTTCTGCTCATCTTGCAGTTCAGTGCGGTTTCTGCGTAGTTTTTCAAGCAGCGACTCCGCTGCTGGGGTTGGCTTCTTACCGCTCATTTCATGCTCTGGCTCTGCCGGCACGGTGTTCTCCTGTTCGATCGTGGGTTGCGCAGTACCTTGGCTGAGTCGGCGCAGCTCAGCAAGCTTCGCTTCAGCGCTCGTAGGGCTGAGCGTAGTGTTGGCTTGATCATTCTTCTGCTGTGCCATCTCTTCTTTAGCTTCCTCTGGCATCGGCGCACGCGCGGTCAGTTCCGAATGCTTATGCAGCGCGGCCGCGCGGCGACGCAGACTTTGCGCCACGTCACTCTTCTTCAGGTGTGTTTTAGGCAGTAGTGCTGGTTCTGAGTCAGCGATGTTGTAAGTGCGACGGTAGGCTGCGACTTCGGCCGCGACCCGGCGCCATTCCTCGGCCCGGTCGCTGCGTTCTGGCACAGGACCCAACGCTTCCAGCCAAACCGGTGGGTTCTGCGCCAGATCCGCGCCGACCCGCTGATGCTCGGTATCCAGCACCTGGCGGTAACCGGTCAGCTGCTGCTTCCACGCGTCCGAGGTGCGCGGATCATGCAGCTCGGCGGTGGGCGCGTACCATTCACCCAGTTCATTGCGTGTATGGGCTGGTTGAAGGGTTGGCTGTTCGAGCTCGCGTAGTTCCAGCTCCCGTCTGATGCGTTCAAGAATCGTTCCGGCAGCGGTGCTGTGTAGCTCGTGGCTACGGTCCAGGATTTCTGCTTGGCGCAGCAGCTCTGGCATGTCCTCCCGTCGTTGTTGCTCTTCGCGCAGCTTGTCCAGCGACCAGGACAGCAGTTTTTCGTTGTTTTCTGGGTCGGAGGGAACTTGACGCAGCAAATCATCGCCGGTGGTTTTGATCCGGTTGGCTAGTGCGTCGTCGGTGAGGTGGCCATACAACCGGCGCGTGTAAGGGCTGAGGTCTTCCTTGGCGGCCTGTTGCGTGGCGGTCTCCCGGTACGGAACAGCCAGAAGGTCTGCTTGCTCAGTAGCTCGGCGTTCGAGTTCTTCCAAGTGCTTGGTGGCTATGTCGCGCAATGGACGGTGTTCCTGTGCCAGTGCTTCGGCACGGTTTTCGATCAGGGGTTCCATGCGCCATGCCAGCACTGCTGCTGGCTGGTCAGCATTGGCGAATTCGCGCTGGTGGTAGGCATCAGCCAGCAGCGTTTCAAGCTTGATCCCACGGGTTTCCGCGTTCTGCAGGTGGTGGGTGACAGCACCCCACGCTGGATCGGCAAGGAACGTGCTGGCAGTGTTTTCTCCTACAACGGTGCGCAAGATCTGCTCAAAGCGCGCGTTGCGTGCTTGATCTGTCAGATCGCGGTAGATCTCTCCCAGTCCGTTTAGGTCCCTGGCATTGTCGTGTTCGCGGGTAATCGACTCGTGCGCGGTGATATTCAGGTCAGTACGTTCCGCGATGCCCTTCAATACTTCATCGGGGTGCTCGTTCTCGGCCAGTCCCACATAGATCTGGTTGTTGTTTTTGCCGCGGCTGGTCGCCACGTATGCTCCGGCGCGATCGCTCTGGTTGGTGAGCAGTGCGTGGGCGGTATCAACGGTGGCGCCTTGGGCGGTGTGCACGGTGTCGGCGTAACCCAGAATTACGTGCTGCTGCGCATAGGCAGCGGGGATCACTGCGAGTCCTTGATGCTGCTGATGGCGTGCCAGCAGGTTGCCGCCTTCGATGCTTTCCACCACCCAGGCATCGTTATTTTTCACGAAGTCTTTGCCCTGATGGACACTGATCCGGCGGTCATTGTTCTTCGTCAGAATGACATCGCCAGCATAGATCTGAGCGTTGTTCCGACCTGTCAGCGACTGAACCTCATCAAGCTGGCCTGTATGCAGTCGGTAGGCTTGGGCCTTCTGGTTCAAACGATCAACTTGCGTATTGGTTCCGGCCAGCATGAGGGATTTCAGTCCCTCGTTGGTATCTTTCTGCCACGCAGCAAAAACCTGGTCAGCCATATGGTCCACGGATCCAGCTTGGATCTTTCCTTCGGCGCGGTAGTACGCCCACGGGTCATCTTTACCCACAGCAGGTGCTTCACGCAGCGCCAACGAAGCGGCAGCTTCTTCCAGATTCGGAGTGCCGTCCGCGTTGCGGAAACGGTGGATCTCCTCCAAGTTCACCAGCTGCCCTTCGGCATTCAGCAGACGCAATAGTCCGCCAGCTCCGACCGCGGAAAGTTGCTTGTCATCGCCGATGGCCCGCACCAGTGCACCACGCTTTTTCGCTTGCAGGATGAGGGTCACGAACTGCGGGGTGCCAAGCATCCCGGCCTCGTCAACCAGCACAATGTCGCCGGGGTTCAGCTTGTCCGGGGCACGCAACAGCCGGTCAACGGTCATTGCTTCCGCGCCGACTTCGCTGCCTAATAGGGAGGCTGCTTTCGCTGACGGAGCAACGGCGACGACATGATGACCGGCGTGCTGCATTGCCGTGACAGCCAGGCGCATGGAGGTGGTTTTGCCTGTGCCGGCCGGCCCGATCCCGGCGACCAGCAGCTTGGGACTGCAGGAGAATTCTTGAGCCAAGGCGACCTGCTGGGCGTTCAGCCGGCCGCCGAAGTTCTCCAGGACGCGGGTGAATTCACCCTGCGTCGCCGCGGGGATGACCTCGGTGCGGGCGGCCTGCACGGCGGTATGCTCAGCTTCCAGAATGGTCTCGGAAGTGTAGAGGGCTGCGTGGGGTTTCTGGTACCGATACACCGCGGTCACTGCCCCGGGAACGGCTGCTGGGACGGGCAGATCAGGGGTGACTTTCAGGCTCAACGAGTCCAACGCCGCGGTCCGGATCTTGACGATCACACTGTCTGCGACTGGTTGGGCTTGGTACTCGTTGGTGAGTTGTCGGCGCACTTCGGCTTCCACATGCGCCGGTGTCCAAGTGGAACGGTTCTGTTCCAGACGGGTGATCGTCGACTGCGCCAGCGTTTCAATCGTCTCCGCTGGCAGCACGTTTATGGGCTCGTAGTCCGGGTTCTGTGACTTCGAATAGGCACGCACCGCAGCGAACAAATCATCACCTGTCAGCGCTCCAGGAACAGCGCTGAACTTGGCCTGCCAGTGCCCGGTGAGCTCGTACAGGGAACGGCCTTTCTTCTTCACTGCACGGGTTTCCAGCGTCGCTTGCTGGGAGAGTTTAATCAGCTGCTTCGCATTCGGGGCACGTCCGTGGCGCTCCTCAAAGCCAGCAACCAACTGTGCAAGGTTCTCTTTGATGCTGCTCCGGCGTGAGGAGGCCGCTTCGATCGCGGCCATCGGCACCCCGCCGATTTCGATGATCGGACGCTTGCCCTCCACCGCCCGAGCGACTGGGGAAACACCCAGTTCTTTGCAGACGTACTGCATCACTTTGGCGTTGTAATGCTCGGACGCTGACACCGCGTACTTATGCAATACCGTCCCGTCCAGGGCGCTCCATTTGCCATCCATGCCCAGAACTTTGTTGGACACCACGATGTGATCGTGCAGCTGCGGGTCCCCATCGCGTGAGTCGTAGTGCCGGAAGGAAGTGTAGATCAACCCTCCCGCCACGTCCTCGGACCGCACCCCGTTCTTCCCACGCCGCGTAAATACCGCGTTGGTTTCCAGGTACGTCATCGCGTCTTCAATCGCCGCATGATGGGCCTTCTCAATGGCGGATTGGACGTTGCGGTCGCTGACACCCCAGAGGTAGGAGATGCTCTTTGACGGGGAGAACACCATGTCGTATCCGGCGACCGCGTTGGACCCTTTATGGGTCTGCCGGGAGATGAACTGGGAGAGCTCTTCCTTATTCTTTGGCTTGCGACCATGCAGTTGGTGGAAGTGCTGCCCGCCGGCTTTGGCACGGATGATGCGTCGTTCATCAGCAGTAGGTTCGCGGTGCTTCAGGCGTGTGAAGTCACCCATCGCCGTAGTGATCTTCTTGGTGAGCACTGCGTCGAATTGGTCGAAACGCTTATAGCGCTGACCAAGTTTCGCGTCAATCTTCACACCAGTCTCAGGGTCGACCTGCCCAGTGAGAGGGTGCTGACCCAGACCGTAAAGCAGTTCCATCTGCTCTTCAGTCACAACACCGGCCACACCTAAATTCGTGGCTCCGCGCCCACCCCAGATCCCTGGAGGGTGACCGGTCACGGTGTAGTAATCCCCCAAGGCCCGGCCTGCTGTGCGCAGCTCATCGGCCGAGGCGACTTCACGGGTGTAGTACTGATACCCGTCCCCTGCGCTGAGCTTATGCAGGGTCATCACACACACGATTCTAGCAATCCTGGCCAAAGTTATCGAGGATGCAAGAGGTGTGACAGATCAATTCTTTGAGAATCGGGTAAAAATACTGGCCGGAGGTCGTTGACCGTTTCGCAAAGTCGACTGGACGTGTTCAGCTGAGGGACGAGGATGGAGGGTACACGGGAAGGATGATTGATCTGACCATCAAAACTTTTTCTTTTGGTGCGGTTTTGCACATGCGATCTTGGCTGTGTGCGGGTGTGGCCAAGGGTGGGTTTAATAGGGTCGCAGCTGTGCCCGGGTAAGTCTCTTGTGTAAAACCGTGCGTGGAGTTTTCCACGTGTGGGCGGGTGGAGATGTTTTGCGATCTCATGGCCGTCCACAGGTGGGAAACTCCACGCAGGACAGAGCCTGAGCGCCAGCGAAGTCCGTTAACGCATTTTTGGGCCGGGGTGCGCGAGGGGTGTCCCCTCGCCAAAAAGTTGTTGTTGTAGATGGTGAAGGAAAAGATATTAGATGAGTAAGCCACGCAAATCCTCCGCCGCGTTAGCCGCGAGGGAGAAAGCACGCGCGAAGGCCGAGGAGATCACCCGCCGTAACGAGGAGCTGATCGAGCTGGCTGCGGGGTTCTTCGTCCACGAGGATCAGCTCGCCAAGATTGACGAAGACACCGAACAGAAGATTGCGGAACTTCGCGCGGCAGCTGAGCAGAAAAAGACCACCACGCAAGCCGAAGCCATGAAGGTGGTGGGCCAGATGCTGGAGACGGGTGAATCCAAGAAATCGATCGGTGAACGTCTCGGGTTGAGCAGCGCAGAGCTCAAAATGTATATTCCGCCGGTAGCCCCGAAGTCACCGGAAGAAAATTAAACGGGACACCGTGTGCAATATTTAGCCGTGGATCTCTCGCCAGTCACGAACCGCTGACTTCCTCAGCAGTCTCTTAGCTAAGCACGCTCTGGATTGTCCGACTCGTTTTGGGAATGATCCAAAATCACACAGGAACGCGTAGCGCGGCAAGTTTACCGCGCCGCGCGCGAAAGTGCCCTTCGTACTTCTTCTAGGAAGTACGAAGGGCACTTTGAACCTTATCGAGCCCAGCTGGGGTTAAACGGTTCGCACAGTCCATCAATGGGCCGGAATTCCTGCGGGTCCAAACCTTCCAGAGCTTCCGGCCCGTCGGCCTGGCCACTCGCCCAATACCAGTAGGCCTCTTTACTGATCGCCAGACTTCGCGCGTCACGCGTACGATACCAACGCGCGGCCACGTCCCCTTCGACATAAGTGCAGTACCCGAATAGCTTTCCTTGCTCATCTTCAGCCTGCGCGACGGCGAAGATAATGTATGGCCAGGATCCAAGGTCCCATCCGTCCCGGCCCCATGCTGAAAGTTCATTCCAGCTAGTGCCCGTCAGGCTCGCCATCCAGTCATACCCTTCGCCGTAAACGTCCCGTCCAACAATGGCTGGGACGGTGACAGTTTCCTTGGTGTCTTTGGTTTTGGTCTGCATCTCTTGGTTCCTTTCGCCTTGGGTGAGAGGGACAGGGAACTAACCACCTGCCCAACGTCTCCCCCAGTTGTTTTTTGCCTGCTGGCGAAATGACATGAAGCGGGGCTAGCCGCAAAACCCATCAACCCGACAGGGGTGCGGAAACCAGAAAATCTTTGGCCGGAAGAAGCGACGAAGGAGCGCGGACCTAAGAATTTCTGGGTGGAGCACGCCCGAAGCGCAGCGAGTGGCTTGTGGGTTTGGAGGTGGCCCGTATACTCCGAAGGACAGCAGCAAAAAACAGAAAAGAAGACCGGCCGCCAGGCCGGTCCGCAGCCGGCCGCGCCAGCGGACGCCCGTTTCTGGAAAATGAGCAACAAGGTAAAGTGCAAGATCAGGGCGGCGAGCGGAACCCTTTAGCTCAGTCTCGCCGCCCTCTTCAACCCATCAAACTGTTCAACCTTGCACGGTAACTATCCCGATCCAATAGATACATGCAGCAACAGCGTTCTTGCACGTGCTGCAATTAGAATTCTGAGAGTTACCTGAATCTCCCCGAGTAGACCTGTGTTGCTCCACCTGCTCGGCTTATGATCGAGATGCGAACTCACACGGCGCACATAACTGAATAACCTTTTCGCGAGGTCGAGCAAAGCGTTCCGGGCCACCCGGAACGTTTTCTCATATTTTTTGCCAAACAAAGCAAAAAAACCGGCAACGAGCCCCTCGACTATACGAACTGGGGTGAATGCCAACATGTCAGAAAATCGTGCTCGCGTAGGCCTGATTCTTGTGGCTTTAATGGCCAAGCTAGGGTTGACTGAACCCAATAGCAAGTTAGTCTTTAATAAAAGCGAATTGATGTGAATAGGAGACCGAACTGTGCTGAAGATTAAGAAGATGGTGACCGCCGGGGCGACAGCGCTCTGCCTGACCGCCGGGATGGTGGCTTTAGCTCCTGCAGCCCAAGCGGACACCCAGACTCGGTGGTACAACAACCTGCAAATTTGCAAAGCTGAAACCAATGCTCGGGTGAAGCACCTCCGAAACAAGGGTTACACGGTCAGTATTCAGCGGTATTGCAAGGGCGAGCAATACATCGGTTACATGCCTCAGTATCAAACGGTTCTTTACGTCAACTGACGCTCATCTGAGGAACAGCGGGTCTGCTGAAGGTTTGGTTGACGCTAAGGCTCATCAAGCAACCGTGATGCAAACAGAGCATCAGAGTAATCATTGGGTAGTTCTCGTTCGATCTGGGACATGTATCAACCACAAGTGCCGATGATGAAGCTCCTCGAAATTGTCCAGTCACCAACTGGACAATTAATGCGCCGCATCCGTTACTTCACACAATACAGGGCACAATATGTCGGGGCGTAGCTCTCACTGTGTGAATATCGTTCGTTTTTGACACACTTAAAGCAGATTCCTAGGGCGATGCACCGGGTATTTTCATCGGTCACTTGTGCCGCACCGTTATTTAACGATTCAGGTGTCCCGTAAGCGGAACCCTATACGCGGCATCCGAACCTTATTTCGGTGGTCCCCGATATTAATTGGTCAACTGAGCAGTTATTTCGGTCCTGTCCTTCGACCTTGAGATGGGCAGCGCCGCTAAACTACATACGATTGGATTATCGCTGGAATTGCGGTGGCGACAGAGACCAACGCGAGTACACCAATCCCATACCCGATTACCAACGCGAAAATAGCCAGCCAGCGCCCCTTCCCACCGGAATGCGCAATCTGGTTCAATGCAACATGCCCAGCACCTACGGCAAAGATTGCCAATCCTGAAAGTCCTAAGAACCAAAGGCCTACGAGTGCCACCACGGACAACATCAAGGACGCCACCGATAGCTTGTTTAGGCTCTCCACGTCTGTATGAATCGCTTCTTCATGGGTAGGCATTACGTTCCTCCGTGTCTCGGTGTTCGGTTCGTGTTTATGCATGAGCCTAGCTCGAATCGCCACAAGAGGAACCTTCTGCGGGACATCTCGCACACCTGCGGAAGAGATCTGGTGTTGCGCGTTCACAAAACTGAAGGTCAGCCATTCCAGCGCCTGCAAGGTCTGAGAACACGAATGTATCAACTAATCGTCTTCATACCCTGCCTTAACCCGATCCAACGACTAAAGCTGAATCAACGGCTTACGGACTCGTTCAATATGGGGCCGGTGACCCGCGTATGGGCTTGTTGAACCAAAAGTGCAACAATGCATACCCCTATGAGTAGCAATGATTCACGCAACACCATCGCCAGAGGAAACAATGCCGGCGCGTTGAGGCTGAAAAGCACGTCGCCAAGATTTGGCCCGGTCGCAACAAGAATTAGCCCACTGGCAAGGCAGAAATTCCGCACCTTTGTTCCGCCGTGATCCCAGAGCACTAGTAGCCCTGGCAGCAGATACACCCAATGGTGCATCCAACTTACTGGCGAGACCATACAAGCGGTCAGGCCAACGACGATCGCTGCTTGGATATTGCCGCCCCGACGAAAAATACTCGTAGCCGCATAGAGTCCAAGCACGGCAATGATCAGAGTAGTAGCCTGAGCTGGAACGGCCGTCCAATCCCCTAAAGCCGCGAACGCGCCTTGGATGGAGTTGTTTCCCGATGTGGCGAATAGTCCGTCGAGGGAGACCCGATCAGATAGATTCCACAGCACTCGAGTGGCAAAATCGATGCTCATGGTTGGATAAGCGAATGCTGCAACAACTGTCGCCGTGAGAGCAGCCATGGAGCTATTCAAGGCAGCCCGTTTCTGTCCAGTGACGACGAAGTAAACGATGAAAAGAGCTGGCGTGAGTTTCACTGCCGCCGCAACTCCCACCAGTACGCCCCGGGGAATGAACCGCAGAATTCGATTCTCAGAATTCCGCCCTACGTCGATAAGTACCAGGGCCATCAGGAAGACATTGATTTGGCCGAAGATGATGTGGCTGGCCATAACGATGCTGCAAGACGCAAGGAATCCGACGATACCGACAAGTACGGGCTGATTGCGATGCTTCGACGGCAGCAGGCTGCGCATAACGAGCCCCATCGTCATCGCTGAAGCGATAGACCAGAGCAAGTACGCTGTATCAGCTGTAAGGACGTTGAGCGGAAGGAAAGCTAATGCGGCAAAGGGGGTGTAGGTAAAGGGCAGTCCCTCGGCTGGCATGTCGTTTCCATGGATGTTACCGGCGTAGATGTTCTCACCCGCTGCCGCCAGCCCTGCCCCAAAGTGGTAGACATAGAAATCGACAGGGTTGACCTGACTTACGAGTCCAACCAAAAAGCAGACGCTAATGAGCGCAGAAAAAAAGACCGCAGCTATGCTCATCCAGCGTGATTGGTAGTCCCAAGCCCGTCGAAAAATTCCACCCCGGAGCTTGCTTGCGGGCGGATCCTTGGGTTCAACCTGCAGCACATCATCAGGATTGCAATCGAGCTTAGAACAAAGTACTGCCAACGTGGATAACCTGATGCCCGTAGCATCACCTATGCACAATTTGTGCAGATCCTTGACCGGTACGCCGGTGCGTTGAGCGGCCTGGTCGAGGCTGATGTTCCGCAGTCGGAGTGTGTTCTCCAGGGCACTGACAGTTTGTGTCTCGGTGTCCTTCGCTTCGCGCATTAATGCTTGCACCGGTGTTTCTCCTTAGCTCCGGTAAACGGTGAGAAGGTCACCGACATCGCATTCAAGGGCATGGCAAATGGCTCGCAGAGTCGTGAAACGAATCGCTTTGGCATGCCCGTTTTTGAGTAAGGACAGATTGACAACGCTGACGTCCACTCGTTTGCTGAGCTCAGTCAACGTCACGTCCGCATTTTTAAGCAGTTCGTCCAAATGGCAAACGATCAGCGCTTCTTCGGCCTGCTTGCGCGTCTTGGCCACTAGACAAGACCTTTTGCGTCATGGTTCAGCGCATTGCCACTCCGAAATACAGCAGTTAGCAATAAGGCGATCAATCCGACGCACACAGGCATCAGATTAAAGCTTGAGCTGGCGTAATACACGAGATCGCCAACGGCCAGGGGGCTGCCTCCCGAACCGACTCCGGACAGCTGTGAAACTGCGGCTTGCTTGGCTGTTCCCTCAAGTACGGGTCCCAGTGCTCCGGTTGCCAATGCTGTGAACCCAGAGATTGCTACTAGCCACGCAAACCCGCCAGCGAAAGGTGCTCCTCTGATCAATCGATAGCACAGGAACACGACGGTAACCGTAGCGAATAGAACGGCGGCCGCGGTAAGCGCTGCCGAAGAGATAAAGAGAGCTTGTATTGATGAGTCAGTGGTGGCTACCTGCACGCGGAGCGCTTCGACTTGAAGTGAGACTACGTTTGAGTCCAGGCTTCCTGCATCAACGGGCTGGAAGGATGGGACGGAGAAGTTCAATTTACCGGCTTGGACTTCGAAAATCCGCTGCCAAGCTTGGTATCCGACATAGCATCCGATAACCAGAGTCAGCAAGGCAACGATAGCGAGCGAACCTAAAGTGACGACACGTCGAGTTCCAATAAGAAGCTTATGCACCATCTACCACCTTTACGATATTCGTTATTATCGTTTATCGTAATGCATGACAGTAGATGCGTCTATCGGGACGATGTTCACTGCGTCCTTCGGTGCCAAGTTTAGGGGTTATTCGGTTTGGCTATCGCAGTTCCTTGAATGATTGAGTAGCAGCCGGTCAATATTTTTTCGAGCGGCAACTCAGTGCCCACTGAGAAACGCCCGACGGGAAGAGACAGTGGAGATTGTCTTACTTCGTCAGTTCGATCTTCAGTCCATTTTTTCTACTTTTAAGATTTCGCCCGTTCCTACCTCTTGATGGATTATCGCTGGAACACCGGATTCCATGAGTTGCAGTTCGGCACTGCTTAGGTTCTTCGTGATTTCTTCGTGACTAGGCTGCTCTTGATTTCCCAAGAATTTAGAAAGCTCGATGGGAGATGAAGTCGATTCTGTCGGCGCGGCCATTGCAGGTGTTATGAGAATCGTGCCCACGAGCAGTGACGCGCTAGTAATGGTCAGGGTCGTGGAGAGAGTCTTTTTCATTTGTCCTCAGAATGGTGAAAGTTTCAGGTGGTGCAGATGGTGCATACGAGTTTCAACATACACTCTTTAACAGCACCTTCTCGATGTTTGAAAGCCGATGCACGTATCGATGGGATAACGATTCTTCCGGGTTGGCGCTGTGACTGTTGAGTTTATTTGGCGGTTAAATCGCAGTTCTAGATGACGGTTCGTGCAGTCCCAATAGCGGAACCTTTACTGGGACAGATCCGAATATAGTGTCCTGAGCCTCCGATAGAGTTGCGGAATGTAAGCAGAAACGAAACGACTGTGCCTCGCGCGGCCGACTTCTGAAGACGTCCAGGATGTGCATCAAATCTTCAGTGACCCGCGCGTTTGGACCCATGCGCCGTCCAAACGCCATTCATCTATTCACGAAACCGAAGAGATGCTCAGCTCTTGGAATGAGTCATGGGAAAGAGATTCGCTGGGTCCATGGATAGTCCGTGAGTCGAACGAAAACCAAGTTATTGGTTACGGTGGCTGCTCACTAAAACGAGATACCTTCTGGAATCTTGGTTACCGGTTCGCCGTTGAAGCGCAGGGCCGAGGGTATGCAACAGAAGTTGCATTCGAAGCATCGCGCCAGGCGTTGTTAAGTCGACCTGATCTGCCGATCATTGCATTCCTACTTAAGCACAATGCGGCGTCGGCTCGCATTGCTCAAAAGGTCGGACTTGAATTGGCTTATCGGAGCTCAGACATTGGAAATGTAGACGGCGAAGCAATCCGGCTCGTTTACGCTGACCGCAAGCTAAATGCAGCTCAGCTAGAAAAGATCCTTCAGCACTAGCCTGAACGGTTCTGCTAGCCCTAATGACTATTCCTTTTGCCGAACGCTCTACGGGACGACACACAGAGAGCAAGGTGAACAGCTGCATCTTGAGTGCCGACGGCTGAGTAATTACCGTGATGGTGCCTTTTGAAACTCGGTTTTGGGTCGCTCTGCCGTCATATTGACCTCCAGTTTGCGGATTCCGGCTTGCTTGGCCAGGCTGCCATACTCCGGTCCGTCCTGGATATTCAGTCCAGACCACGATTTAGGATATTTCGTGCGTCTTCAGTATTGACTCAGAATCAGCATGAACGTGTCAGAACAACGTATGGGGCTACTCCAATCGGGAGTATTCGAATCCATCCGCCGGAGGTGGTCTACCCCAGGATTAAAGTTTGTGAAACAATCGCCGCATGCATGAGAGCGAGCTGCAGACGAAACAAGAAATGATGATCCTCGAGGCTTTAGTTCAAGCGATCGATCGGCGTGAGGAGGTTTTCGACGCGATAGGAAGTTCTGAGAACCTGGACGAAGCGAATCTTCGTGTATCTCAGCTGTTGGGAGTGGGAGAAAACTGTGGTCGAGCGGTTCTCGATATGCAGGCCAGAAGGTTCACCCGAGACCAGCGTCAAATTTTAGCTTTGCACTTAGAGGAACTCAGATCAAAGTTATCTCGTGCACAATGAATGGATGATAAACGCCGGAGGCTGCTCTACTCAGCACAGGCGGATAGTGAAAATATGCTTCAGTGGTTGGCTTGGTTTCCGGAAAGTTCATATCTCTTGGACCAAAATGAGTGGGCCTTGCAAAAGAAGTATCAGTTGAACCGCCAGTCTGACTTGGACTGACCTTCATTCCTTTGCTGTCCTATAACCGAACCTTCCGCGCGACACAATTTAGCTTACTGAAATAATTGGGCCGGCAGGTCTACGAAGCCAAACTGTTGTGAAGCCCTCTGCCATGTCTTCTTCAAAATCGAATTTGAAGCCACGTCGTTCATAGAATGTCTGGGCCGCAGAGTTCCCTTTCACAAATTCGATCCTTACCTCATGGGCTGGGCCAATTTCAGTTGGAAGCGCTCGGTAAACCCTATTAAAAGTTTCCCGGCACTTCCGCACGAACGGACAGTATGTAGCTGAACAGCGATCGAGCCTACTAATTATCCGGTAGCTGTGGATCAAAAACGGTACCCGAAAGGGGTGCATACGCGAACCAACCAGTGTTTTCTCCACGACGAATTGCCGCTTGCGCCTGCGTTACTGCATCTTCAAATTCGCTCAGCTCCAAGGCCAAAACTCTAAACGCTGCGGCAGCACGAGAATTGAGAGCACCGGACTGCCCCTGGAACCTGCGCTCAGGTATACCGTCAGCAAACGTAACTAGTTCGATCTCGAACTCATCACCGAGCTCGTCGGCCACACGCTGCGCCAACTGCGCGCCCTCGATCGCAAACCGGTGCGACAGGCTTGCCGTCTTCCATTCGTAGTCCTCGTTTAGGCCTTCATAGTACGACTGTTCCCACCTAGTGAGGTCGCGTGTCAGATGCCCTGACAGCTTTGCGGCGCCATAATCAATAGGCTCGGTAAACCACAACACCGTATCCGCGTAATCTGGAAACATACGCACCGTAGGAGTCCGTGCTTCATGTGAAGAGCTCATAATGCGATCATACTTATGCACACTACCCAAACGTAGTCCTAGCAAGCAGCGTGGCACTAGCCAGTGGTTTCATGAAGAGTAGGTCATTAACGGTCGTTTTTGAAATACTGAAAAGGCAATTATGGTGAAAATTTCTGACGGCTGAAAACTCAGCAGGTTTAGAGGTGCGTTTCGTCGTAAAACTCAGTGCCTTAAACTATGCGTCGAAACAGTGACCGCTCCACGAGTATTGATGCATTTAGGTTCATGGGACACCTCCTTGGATACGCCAGAGTCTCCACCGGCGACCAAGACGCACAACTTCAACTCGATGCACTCAGTGCAGCTGGCTGCTATCGAATCTTCACCGACACCGCATCCGGCGCGCTCGAGTCACGCCCTGAGCTCGATAAGCTCCTAGACCAGATCCGCCCCGGCGACACTCTGGTGGTCTGGCACCTGGACCGTCTCGGCCGCTCCATCCGCCACCTGATCAATCACATGGATGCACTTCAACAGCGAAACATCGAGTTCAAATCCCTGCAGGAGAACATCGACACCAGCTCCTCGGCCGGCCGGCTCGTCTTCAACATCTTCGCTTCCCTGGCCGAATTCGAACGTGACCTCATCCGCGAACGCACCAACGCCGGCTTACAGGCTGCCCGAGCACGCGGCCGCACCGGAGGGCGCCCGACATCCCTCTCCCCCGACAAGCTACGCACCGCTAAAAGGCTCTATGAACAGCGTGATATGACTGTGGCACAGATCGGCGAGGCTCTCGGGGTGTGCCGCAGCACCGTCTATCGGGCGCTCGACAAAACAGCGAAGATTAACTACAGAGTCTTCTCATAAACCGCTAAGCACCTATGTACTGTGCCCAGCTCTACGTGCAAAGAATACTGAGCTAGCCATGCATCCTCGGCTATTTGGCGCGAATTAACCCTCAGTAGCGAAACCGAGGAATTCCAGATGAGCGGTACGGTATCTTTCCCACCGCCCGGTGTGCCCGATAGGACACTCTCGGTAACCAGCCCGGGTAAGAACCAGGTGATTTTTTGCCCTGGAAATTGCTACAAAGAACTCTGAAATCGAATCCTGCGGGTTTCCCCAGAAAAGGTCTCGCTCCACACCAAGCACGATGACGTGTTCAAATTCTAGCCCTTTGCTTTTGTGGATAGTAAGGATTCGGATCGCATCCGACTCAGAGAGTCGCCTCACCGCAGCGGTGGCATCGCCGTCCAGACGGAGCGTCTCCTCAAATGCGTTAAGCGCTTTGTCAATTACGTCTTCTAGTCGAGATCCCTGTTGGTAACCGGGCGAGAGTGCAATGAGAACGGGACGGGATACTAGATCGTTCAGTTTTTTGACCCAATCTCGCCAGAATGTCAGGCCGGTTTCTTGGCCATTGAAATCACGAAAACTTTTTCGGGCATCTTGAATGAGACGTTTAAGCTGACGATCAAAACGAAGCGATTCCTCTTCGGAAGCGTCTGAGCGAGCGGCCACGCGCATCAGCTCAGTGTAAGCGGCTGCTTGTCGTTCGTCTGCAATGACGCGTAGGAAATTGAATACCAACGTAGCGGCAGGTTCAGCATTGAGGTCTTGACTGGTTTGTTCATTCCGGAAGGGAATACCGCGTTCGGTCAGTACTTCGCTGAGGGTGGCGGCAACAAGGTGCGGTTGTTGTCTTACTAGAATCGCGATCTCGGCGGGCTCGACTCCGTTATTCAGCCATTCTTGGATTTTGTCGGCGATGCGCTCGGCTTCTTCCACATCCGTATCAAAGGCGAGCACATCAACGATGCCATCTTCGCCGACAATGGAGTTTGCGTCGCTGGCAGCGACAGGGTCCATCTGCGCAATCATACGGTTCTGCATACGCCGCAGTCGAGGCGCTGAGCGGAAGTTCTGATACAGCGGCATAGGGGCAGCGGCGAAGTCGTCGGAGAAAGTTTGCAGAATTCCGTCAAGCGCCCCCGCCCAAGCCATGATACGTTGCTTTACATCGCCGACTGCTGTCAGGGTTGCCCCCGACCCAGTGAAGGCTTCTTTGACCAAGGCATACTGCTCGTCGGTGGCATCTTGAAATTCGTCTAGAAACACATGGCTGTACGCAGGGTTCTGGACATCGGCT
>NZ_NRGV01000078.1:0-7828 GCF_002332385.1 Glutamicibacter sp. BW80
CTCTTTAGCGTGAATTTCCGGGCGCTTCTTCCCCAGACCCCTGCCCTACGGGTTGCATTCCAGACCCTTATGCCAGGACTGCTCCGCTTATCAGGAACGAGGTAATCAACCGACCGCCTCACTCATGTATCCCTAACAGTACTTTTGGAGGTACTTCTCATGGTTCGCAAGATCAAGAACACCAAAACCGCAGACCAGCGCCGAATCGAAGCCGAAACAATGCAAGCGTCAATTGCCGAACAGGTCGAGCAGCTGCGCAACAGTGATGCATGGATGAAGTACTTGGAATTTGCCCAAGCATTCCACCGCTACAGCATGGGAAATCTTCTGCTAATCCTGGCACAGTGCCCCGGCGCAACCCGGATCGCTGGATACCGGACATGGCAAAATCTCGGCCGACAAGTCCGCAAAGGTGAAACCGGAATCCGCATTTTCGGCGGCCGTAGCGTCCGCTGGACCGAGGAAGACGAAAAAACCGGCGACGAAACCGAACGCAGCACCGTGCGATTCTTCCCGGTGAGCGTGTTTGATATCGGACAAAGCGACCTAACGGACCCAGAAGCAGAGGATCACAGCACCGTGGCACACAAACTGACAGGCGAAGACCCTCAAGGGATCACCAACGCAGCGACGGACTACCTGACCGGCAAAGGCTGGACCGTGAGCCGTGAACCAATCAGCGGGAGCGCCAACGGGTACACCACCACAGACGGCAGCAAACAAGTAGTCATTGACCAAGCATTATCCCCCGCACAAGCAGCCAAGACCGCCCTGCATGAAGCCGCGCACGTGATCCTGCACAGCGACCAAGACGCAGCCGAATACATCGAGCACCGGGGCATCAAAGAAACCGAAGCCGAAAGTGTGGCCTACATCGTCGCCGGAATCCTCGAACTAGACACCAGCGCCTACAGCATCGGATACGTAGCAGGATGGAGCCAAGGAGAAACTGAGGTGATCAAAGAGACCGCCGCCCGAGTACTGAAAGCCGCCCACCAACTGGCCGAAGCGATCACAGAACCAGCCGAAGAAAAACAAGCCGCGTAACACATCAACTAATAGTACTATTACCGTTGCTTTTTAGTGGCGGTAATAGTACTATTAGAGTTAGAAGGAAAGAACAAGGGGAAGGAATCTCATGCCTATCAAATTTGATTGGGAAGCAATGGCCACCGAAGAGAACCGCATCAACCGCAGCGCTGAACGAGCGTGGAGGGGCCTGTTTCCAGAGGAGGTTGAAGAAGATCAGGAATGAAACGGTACTATTACCGCTACTATTTATTAGCGGTAATAGTACTATTAGAGCTACACCGGAGAGATTGAGAGAGGAAGATTCATGAACAAGGCACTTTTCACCTACAGCCAAGAGGCGGTCTTTGGACCCACCGAGGAGCACAAATTCACGGCAGACCAATTCAGGCAGGTATTAGGCGGCGGTGTGCTGGGGTCATTGGGAGCAACTGACCTGGTGGCAGTCCCAGGAACCCACCAGTGCGGCGGCCTGATGTTCACCGCGCGAGTGCTGCCAATGACCAAGGGCGGCAAGCGCGGGACGCAGCCCCGCAAGATGGCAGTTATGGTCAGCCTGACCGCTGCCGATGAAATTGATCTTGAAGTCCGCGAGGTCGCACGCGGCACGGAGCACGCAAAGATCGAGGGCATCTATATAGACAACCTCGGCCGCGCAGCGCTGGCCGTCGATTACGACGGCCGCGAAGTTCTAAACCCCCGTTACTGGACCAAATAACACCTTTAGTACTATTGCCGCCGACGGCGGCAATAGTACTATAAGAGCTACAAGGAGAGACTGACATGCTGAGCATTGAGCAAATCGAAGAACTGGCCACCGAAACTATCCGGGGTATCTCGCCGGAGTATCGCGCCGAGCTAGTCAAGGAAACCCGCAAGCGCTACTTTGGTCCAGCGAATGATGCGGCCGCAGTAAGTGACCTCATGCAGGATATTGCAGCAGAACGACGGTATCCAACAAATTAATTATCACTAATAGTACTATTACCGTTGCTTTCTACGAGCGGTAATAGTACTATTAGAGTTAGAAGGGCAGGGGAGGATATGAATTCCGCAATCACCATTTACAGTAAGCCGTCCTGCGTACAGTGCAACGCAACCTATAGGGCACTTGACGGCAAGGGTATCGCCTACGACGTAGTGGATATATCGGTCAATGCGGACGCGCTGGCCTTCGTGCAAAGCCTGGGATACCAGCAAGCGCCCGTAGTGGTTGCTGGTGCAGATCATTGGTCAGGCTTTAGGCCGGACAAGATAGCACTGATCGACCCGCTGTAAATTTCACCAAAGTTTTCAATAAAATCCCTTGTAGCGCTATCAGCTCCAATAGTACTTTTAGTGTTACAAGGACAGTCAATCAGGAGGAACCAAATGTCTCACATCATCCGCAGCGGAAACCTTGTCCGTATCCCAGAACTGCGCAAAGGCGATAAGGGATCGTACGCCTACGCACGCGTGGCCGTGACTGATGCAATCCGCGCCAAGGATGGCAGCTTCACCGATGGCCCCGCAATCTTCTATGACGTGCAGGTGAGCGGAGTCCAGGCCGAAGAGTTAGTAGAAACCGCCACCGAATCCGGCAATGTCCGCGTGATTTTTTCAGGCCGCTACCGCGTGACCGAGTACAAGGGCGCTCAGGGCTCGACCATTCAGCACCAGGTGACCGCCGATGAAATCGGCATCAGCCTACGCAACCAGTCCGTGCGTGCAGCCAAGCGCAAAGCGCAGCCAGTCAGTGTTGTCAGTGCGCAGGGCGGCCCTAGCCAGTCGCAGCCCCAGGATACCCGCACCTACGGCGAGAACTTGCAGGAGCGCCAGCCGGGAAATCAGGACTTCTTCACCCCGCCGCAGCAGAACGGCGGCGTTCAGAACCCCTACCTGAACAACCCTGGAAACTAGCAGCAGTCAGCAGGTGCGGGGCCGAGCGGCCCCGCACCTGCACCCCTAGTAGTACTATAAGAACCTATACCCCTAACAGTACTTTTAGAGTTGTTAGTACTGCTACCACTATTGGAGGTAAGAACGTGAGCGCAGAGATTATCGCCCTGGCCAACCAAAAAGGCGGCGTCGGAAAATCAACCACCACGGTTAACTTGGCGCGCGCAGCCGTCCAGCGTGGCTTGCGTGTCCTGGTTGTTGACCTGGACCCCCAAGGAAATCTGACCGATGCACTTGCAGCCGAGCCGGTGGCAGATGACCAGGTGGGCCTAGCTGACGTGCTGAGCGCCCGAGCGGATGAAATTCTTGTAGAGGTCATCGTGCCGACGATCTGGGTAGGCGTGGACATTGTGCCGACGGCAGGGGACACCCTGGCATCCGTAGGCGAAGAACTCATAACCACAGGGGCCGGCCGCGAATCGAAGCTACGCAAAGCACTTGCAGAAGTGTCCGAGAGCTACGACCTGATTTTGGTGGACTGTGCCCCTAGTTTGGATCAGCTCACCATCAACGGCCTGACCGCAGCCCACAAGGTGCTAATCGTTACCCAATCCAAGAAGTGGAGCCTTGACGGGCTGGCAAAGCTGCTGCGCACCATTGAGAGCGTGCGGGAGCACTACAACCGAAACTTGCAGGTGGCCGGTGTCTTGGTGAACCAGCACGAGGGCCGCACTATCGCAGGGCAGACCTGGCTAGACGAGCTGCACGCCGCCGCCGAAGCCCGAAACTTCACGGTGCTCACCCCGCCAATCCCCAAGCGCGTTGTCATCGCAGATGCCACCGAAGCATCAGTGGCACTCGATGAATGGGGGAGCGCAGAAGCCACCGAACTAAGCAAGATGTACGCAGATCACCTCACCACTATTCAAGGAGTCAAGTAGCTATGGCAGGCCGACCAGCAGCCCGAAAATCGAATCTGGCAGGAAGCAGCCCGGTAAAGCCTGCGGAAGCCGCAGCTGCCGCCACACCGTCGCAGGAAGAGCCTAAGAAGGTCGCCAATGCTGCCGCCGCTGCGCCGAAGCCAGCAGCCGAAGAGCCGGTGAAGAAGCGCAAGTACCCGCATAAGGTGTCGTTCTATCAGGACATGACCGACACGGACCGGGTACGCGGAGCCATCTTGCATACGATGATTTCAGAGGGCAACCGCAATCTATCGCAGTTCATTCACAAGGCAGTGATGAAAGAAGTAGAGCGCTTGGAAGCCGAATACAACGGCGGCAAGCCCTGGCCAGCAGTCAAGGCTAATGACATGCCCCAGGGCGCAGCATCACACACAGAGAAGGAAGACTAATGCGAAAAACCATCATCATGCTTGCATCCGTAGTTTGCGCAGGTGCACTCGTCGTTCAAATCATGTTCGCAATGGCCATCATGGATACGTTCAGCAAAGCTTTTGCTGCGCCGGTAATCCAGGCTTCATGCGCAAGTTATGTGGAATTTGTTCTTGCTCGCACCGAGGAAGGCATGAGTCCTAAAAACATCGACAAGCTTTGGAACCAAGGAGTAGCAAAGCATATCGAACCGAACGACCGCATGAATTCGGAAGGTATCTGCGGAACCGTCGAATCCATCGTGGACTTGGCCAAGACCAAATAGAGCAGGTCCAATTTGTCGGGCCACGGAAGGATACTACTGTCATGAATAGCAAGAATATTCAGGTCGAGGTTTTCCAAGAAGCAGCGGCAGCCTTGAAATCACAACGTTATTGGGATCATTCATCTGTAGATGACCAGATCGAGTTTTTGAACGCGCTCAGCGACGTAGCGCGAGAAGTGGCCTATCAGATGGACAAGTACAACGTCCTACAGCCCGAAGCGGTAAAAGCTTTTCGTGACGCTGCGACAGAGCCGCTAGGCCCGTCCTTCCAAAAAGACACGGCCGAGTTGCTTTTGATGGGATCGCTGGATAACAGCGTTCAGAAACTTTATAAAGATATCCGGGAAGAACCAAATGAAACCGATAAATAATAGATCGGGTCAATACTGTTGCGAATCGAATCAAAATTTGTTCCAGAAGCGAATAAGCCCATGAACAAATTTGAGGCTCAAGAACACGCGTTGTCACTGAAAGAACAGAAGCTCACCTATCGGCAGGTAGCAGCTGAGATTGGTGTGACCGTTGGGTCGGCTACTTACCTGGTTCGGTGTGCGCGTCTTCGTTTGGCAGAGAGTCCGATACTCACTGATCGGCTGCGCGTTCATCCGGACTGGTCCACGATCGATTCAACAATTGATATCAATGGAGTTGGCCAGGTATGGGGATACTGGCCGAACATTCCCGATGAAGCTATTTGGACGAATGCGTATCCGAGCGAGATTACAGCCACCAACGACGGCTACCTGGTGGAAGCACCATACGTCGAGTACAGCGAACATTCATCACACCCGTGGTATGTGTCCGAACCGGGGGCGGAAGTGCCCATGCGGTACAAGAGGCACTATGCATCGGATGCTGATCTCATTGAAGATCTTCCATTGATTCAGGAGTGGAGGCATCCTTTCAAGGCCGAAGATGTAGAAAACTAAAACGAAGCTTGGGGAGACCACCAATATCGGTCGTTTTTGACCAGGTAACCAAAAACCATGATGCCCCGGCGACGCGCCGGGGCATTTTCGTGTCAAAAACCTGTTCAAAACCCAATCCTGGCTAAAACTAACCAGCTACCGTTTTTGCTATGACAATAGTTGGATACGCACGAGTAAGTACCCGAGAGCAAAACCCAGAGTCTCAGGCGGCCGAGCTGAGCGCGGCCGGGGCCGGGAAAGTGTATGTCGATCACGGAGAGTCGAGCCGCATAGCAAACCGGCCGGAGTGGATCGCTTGCCTGGATTATTTGCGGGAGGGCGACACTCTAGTGATTCGTGCTTTGGATCGGATAGCTGGAACTGAGCGTATGGCCATCGAAACAATCAGGGAATTGGGGGAGCGCGGAGTCAAACTGAGCAGTCTCACCGAACCATTCCTCGACATTGATGCAACAACACCAATGGGTGAAGCCATCATAGGCATCATGGCGGTGCTGGCCCAGCTGCGCGTTTCTACGATCAGAGAGAATACGCGCAGAGGACTAGAGCACGCTCGCGCCCAGGGGCGCATTGGCGGCAGACCAAGCGTCATGACGGCTGAACGCATAGAAACTGCGCGCAAGCTGCGCACTGAGAATAAAAGCTATCCGCAGATAGCAGCAATCTTGGGCGTGAGTGTTTCCACGGTGCGCAGAGCAGTAACGCGAGGGCTAGAAAACAGCCTATAACATGTATTATAATTGAACTGTAAGGAATCTATTTTCTAGCCTTAGGAGGTTGTTATGAATCAGGTTATTGAATCGCCGCGAGGGAGTGATTTGGCTGCGCAGTTACTGCGCGCCAGGGAGCTGTCGGAAGTGGCTACGCTGGATTACAAGAGACTGCTTAAGGCAGCAGGGGAGCAGATGACGCAGACCCAGATCGCTAGCATTCTTCGCGTTTCGCAGCCTGCTATAGCTACAGCGTTGAAGCGTGCCGCGAAGGTGCCTAATGCGGTGGAAGATTTTAAGGCTGCGTCACCTCATGAGGTGTGTCAGCGGTATGCGGCCGGGCTGATTAGCCGGGATGAAGTGATCCGTGAACTGGTAGCTTGGCCATACAAGAGCAAGCCCAAAGTGAATGAGTTTGGGGAGCTAGAAGGAACGACCGAAGGAACTTTTGTGGAAGTTCAAAATGCGGTTTCCTTCGGCTTGATCGACTATGACATTTATGAGGAAGTCCTGGATCAACGGGCCGACTAACGCACCGTATTAGGAGAGAGTGTGAGTTTAGACGAGACCGTTGCACGTCACTACGAAGCGTTGCAATCTGTAAACGCTAATCCAGCGATGAGTCCGGAGGGTGAGCACGCCACCATATCGAATCGTGCCAATTTCATCATGGCCGATGGTGAGCGGGAACCCAGGCGAGGGAGAATGCAGCTGCATGATCAATGGATTCAAGAGGTCATTGACAATAACCCACAAGCTAAAGATCAGCACAGGGCTTATGTGATGGCTGGTCCACCGGGCGCGGGTAAGAGCTTTCTTAAAGACTCGCAGCTCGGCGGCCTGAATGAATTCGTGGTTTGTGACCCCGACTATTTCAAAGCAAAAATCCTTGAACATGAGCTAGGCCAGGACCCAACGTTGGATTCTTTGAAGCCACAGATGATCAAGGATTATGAAGCGCAAGGCGAGAAGTTCGCGCCCTTTGAACTTGCTTCCCTGGTACATGAGGAATCGTCATATCTGAATGCGAGACTTCAAGACCGATTGATGGAAAAGGGCACAAACTTCATTGTCGATACCGTCCTTAAAAACGAGAAGTCGGCTGAAAGTATTGCCCAACGTTTGGACGCTAACGGCTACCAGTATCGAGTCATTAGTGTGCAGACTGATTATGAGACTTCGGCCCAAAGCGTTAAGGATCGTTGGGCGGGAGACTATAAGAAGTTTCTCGCAGGTGAGAACTCTCTAGAAGGTCGGCTAGGTGGCCGACCAGTGCCGCCAGCTGTCGTTGCCGCAGTCTTCCCAGGGAAGACCGGACCATCGACTACCGAGGGTGCAGCCGAACATCTAGCAGCCAGCGGTAAGGGTGCAATCAGTTTGCAGCAGTATCGCCGCGTTGAGGGCAAGCCGCATCCACTAGAAGTGGACAAGGTGAAAATGGACGGGCGACTAATCCCACGTAGCTTGGCGACGGCGAATAAAGCAATTCCCAAGTCGGTTCAAGCTCATAGCAGAGCGGCTAAGATTCACCGTCAAGGCAAAGACCAAGGGCCGGGGATAGGCGACTAACCGCACACCTTCCCCGTGCCCCGATAGATGCAAAGAAACACGAACGGACCCCCTGTC
>NZ_NRGV01000078.1:7836-18155 GCF_002332385.1 Glutamicibacter sp. BW80
GACAGGGGGTCCGTTCGTGTAACAATCGGGCATCGGGGGCGGGGAGGAAAACGCAACCGTTGTTTAGAAAATTTCGACCCTAGCCACCTATCAACATGGGCACGGCAAAAGCCCTACCGCTACGCAGCTTTTCCCGCACACATGTGGATAGCCGGAACCATTCGACCGACCGCACACAAGCCAAAAGTTTAGTTATTGAGTTCTCTCACGACGCGTGATCTTGGCGTGTGCACGGATCTCTGTTTAGTTGGTGGTGGAGTCTACAGATTTTTCGATTGTCTGTTGCGCGCTGGATTTTCGTGTGCTGGCTTTTCGCCTAACACGAGCCTTTTTGTCAGGTTCCGGGAAACCAATTTTTTTGAGTTCATCCACCGTCCAGCCAGCCGATACAGCAGCGCTGAAAGACTTAACATCAGCTCGTTCAGCTTCGGCCATGCGGTCTCTATATTTAGCTTCTACTTCCGCAAGCTCTTTCGCGGCTTCTGCCTTAACGTCTTCAAGTGATTGACGTGACTCTGCTACTTCGCGAATGGTCTGAATTTTGCCGTTTTGCAATGCCTGGGCACGTGCAACGGCTTCGTCTACGCTGGGTTCTTTTGCCATACCCACATCTTACGTTGTGACAAATAAAAGATCGATAGTTGCTCAGTGTCAGCAACCTTAGCCAGCTGCCACTGGCAAAGAGAGAAACGGTGCCCCAGCGGAGCAAGCTATACATTTAGGGTCCCCTAAATGGCTTGTATCCTCGACTTTGTGTCGTGGATAGTGCACACTTGAAGTGTGGTCTCCGATAAATCGGAGTCGCTGCGCTGGGCTTAAGAGAGGTGGTTTCTGTGAGCGAAGATTCTTCGTCACGTGGCTTCTTCTCGCGTCAGCGCCGCGCGAATGTTGAAGGCGGCCGACAGGGAGTCCGCAAGGTGAAAGTGTCACCTGAGGAAGAAGGCCAGCTAGTTCGGATTGCAGCCAAGATGGGTGTGACTGTTCCTCGTTTGCTTCTCGAATCTGCACTAGCTGTAGAGCAGAATGAAACGCCGACGCAGCGAAAGCAAGCAATGGCTGAGCTTTTTGCAATGCACCGTCTTCTGGCAGCAATATCGAACAATGTTAACCAGCTTGCTCGACAGGCAAATGCGACTGGTGAAGTAGCTGCTGAATCCGCTGTCACCTTGCGAAAAGTGCGCGAAGTTGCTGAGCGTATTGATACCGTGATCGACGGACTAAGCTCATGATGCCCAACATCGTTCGTGGCTCTCGTATGACTGGCTTGGTCAAATACCTCGTTGGCCCAGGTCGTTCCAACGAGCACACTGAACCGCACTTGGTGGCTGGTGATCAAGCAATGATGGCTTGGCACGATGAAGCCGAGTTGAACGACTTTTCTGCTAGCGCTATTGCACGGCATCTTGATAAGCCACAAAAGGCGTATGACGTTGATGTGTCGGGTGGACATGTTTGGCACTGTTCTCTCTCATTGCGCGCTGACGAAGGTTTGCTCAGAGACGATCAATGGAACGACATTGCTAATGACTTCATTGCAGCAATGGAGTTCGATGATAACCAAGGAAGTAAGGCACCGTGTAGGTGGGTAGCTGTACGTCACGGAGTCTCAAAGAACGGCAATGATCACATTCATATTGCTGTCAATCTTGTTCGTGAAGATGGCACTAAAGCTTCTGTTCATAACGACTTCAAACGTGCCCAGTCAGCAACACGAGCACTTGAAACCAAATACGGTCTAGAAGAACTTGAATCAGTTCAGGCCGAGCGTTCGACGCGCGGATATAACCCAGCGGAACGAGAAGCCCAAGCCGCTGCCAGAGCGCGTGCTAAATATGAACGCGAGCGCAAGAAGGTCGATAGCAAGGTACCTGCTTGGGAGACTCTCGGCAAGGTTGATAGACAGTCCAGAATTTCTGCTGAACTGACCGTTGATCAACCTCGGTATCTACTGTCATTGAAGGTTCGTTCCGCTGCTACTGCGAGTGAGAGTGAATCCGAGTTCGTACGCCGTATGCGCGGTGATGGTCTGTTGGTTCGAGCGCGATTCGCGGATGGTCGTACTGACGTTGTGACCGGTTATTCGGTAGCTGAACGCCCACAATATGGTGAGCGCCCAATTTGGTACGGTGGCGGTCATCTCGGCCGCGATCTCACTTTGCCGCGTCTGCGTTCAAACTGGCCAGACACGCCAAACGGTGCTGGGGAAGCTGCTGCTGAATGGTCGGCTGCAAAACGTGGCCGTAGGGTTGTTTCTCCTGGCCGTGAAGCTACACAGCCAAGCCCTGAATTGTGGCAGAAGTATAGCCAGGAACTTAGCCAGATCGTTGACAAACTTGGTGCCGTTCCATTGGATGATCGGGCTACCTGGGCCACCGTCGCGCGGGAAACTTCCGGTGCGCTGGCGGCTTGGTCTAGGGCTACAGAACCGGAACCTGGCGATCTTGGCGCTGCGGCTGATGCGCTATCACGATCTGCCCAGACTTTCGACCGGACACCAAAACCACAGCAGATTGGAGTTTCGGCCTTAGCCGGGACCGCGATGCTGCTTGCTAGTGCTGCGCACGGAGGTCAAGGAGCTGTCGCGCAAGCGGCATTGATACGACAGCTGCTTAGGCTTACCCAGGCGATTCACGATGTGTCTGTTGCAACCTCGCAAGCACGCCAAGCACAATTGCTGGCACACGATACCCGTGTACGGCTGGTACGCGTTCGTGATGCTATGCCAGCGTTGCCAATTCAGACCCAACAGCGAGCTACGACAGCGGTCTTGGAACGGTCTACGCCTAATCCTTGGCTGCAAGTCCAAACGGTCGAGACGAAGCCGTTAGACACTGATGCGGCTAGAGCGAAACAACTGATGGAGCTGAGCCGTAAAGATAAACCGCATGGCTCCGTCGTACCTGAGACTATCGCCCCACACCGAACACCTAGTGTCGTTCAGGCAGCTAAGACCGGGGAGAAGACCGGAGAAGTCGAAAAGTAGAAAGGACGGTCATCATGGCTACTGAATCAGATGGCATCGAAGAAGCGTTTGAGGGTCAATTTCGATTGATCATGACGGCTGCCAGCCAAGCAGCAGAAAAACTTGCCCGGTTGCGCGAGCAACAGATGCGCAATGCTGCCTTTGAACACCAGCAAGAAGCAAGACAACTGCAAACCAGATTTGAAGCAGAGCAAAAGTCAGCACGCGCCATGGTTTCCGGAGTCTACCGCCCTGAATGGTGGGATCAGGCCAAGCCAGAACAAATTGCTCATACCTATCAGGTCGCGAGTGCTTGGGCCGATACGGACCGTGACGCGCAGTTGGCACAAGCGCGGATGAAGGATGAAATCCAGAACCGTTACGGCTTGAGTCCAGAGGATTATCAGCGGTCAATTTATCAGCGTCCTGAACCTACATACACCCTTAATGGTGAAGCTGGACAAGCAGCAGAGCTGAACAGGGACCAGGCGGCAGAAGTTGTTAGGGGTCTACCAGTTGATTCGAAACTTTCTCCTGACGGTCAAGCCGCACTGAATGACGTGCAATCCTGGATCAATCGTGACTACGAACTTGATAAACAAATTCACGACAAGTTCCCTGAGCTGTTCGCAAAGGATCAGCAAGCGGCATTCGATACTGAAACGCACCGCAGGACTGAGATTTTTCCCGTCCAAGACTTCACCGATAACGCTGCCGAAACCCGATTAGTGGATAAAAATGGGGCACAATCAATCATTGATGGTCTGCCAGAAAATACCCAGCTGACTCCTGCCGACAGAGGTCCGCTGAATGATGTGCAGCGTTGGATTCATCTTGATTATGACATTGATAAGCAGATTCATGAGAAGTTTCCACAGATATTTGCCGAAGAGCAAGCAGCTGCATTCGGTGCCGAAAGCGAACGTCGTCAGGCGGCCGTAGAAGCAGAAGAAGCGGCAATACTTATGCGTCAGGCTGACGAGCATGACAGGGAAGCAGACTTAGCTAAAACTGCGGCTGAGCACGAACCTGACCCAGATGACCGGATCAGCTCTGCAAGCGACGCTGAGAAGCACGAAGCTCTGGCTCATGAATCACGGGACGCTTCAAAAGACGTATACGACAGCATGGAAAGGCGAGAAAATACCGCCGCCACACTGGAAAAGGACGGCGTACCAAAGGAAGCAATAGATGCGCGGATGGCAGCGGACGTTAGTAACTCTAAACCTGCCACCGAAGCTGTGAAAGGTACAAAACCCACAGCAAAGGCTCCCAAAGCTAAGCGCAACCACTTAAAGCAAAAAAGCAAAACTGAAATGTCGCGATAGACGCCAAAAATAAGGGCTACACCCACATGGGTGTAGCCCTTATTTGTTTTGATCAAGTCACTTTAACCGTTCGTCTGGGAACAACCCATCAGGCGGTGTGGTGTACGGTAATGGCTGCCCTTTGCGGCATTTATTTTCACTAATGTCTTCTGCACTGGCAAAGGGTCCCTTCTCGTCCATCAATACTGCCATGTGATGGTCTGCATGGTCTCGGAACCATACGCTCATGCCCATGCTGGGATCATTGCGTAAGGTCTCCCACGAACGCCAGAGCGCATCGATGCGGATTACTGCTTCGGCGTAGTTCCACCATTTCGCGTCCCAAATGGTTTGTCTGCCATCTATCGAACGACGGTAGGCATTGCGCAAAAACTCTCGGTAGAACTCGTCTGCTGATCCATACACCAGCGTTTCGTCTTCTGAGCTTTCCTTAGTAGGTGTTTGCGCTGCTTTAGTCGCTGCATCGAGAATCTTGATCGCTTCACTGTTCGCTTTTTCTGCCTCGATGACATCATGTTTTAGGCGGTCTATCGAACCAGCCACACGCACCTGGGATCGCTTTTTCTTGGCATGATCTTCCTCGGCCGCCGCAATTTGCCACGGTTTGCTGGCTTCATCGTCAGTAACATCGGCTAATTTCAGTTCCGCGACCCTTGTCTGGCCTTTAGCATCAGCAAGCGCATCTTCACCGGCAACTAGAGCGGTTTGTGCTGCACGCAATTTCTTCTTGGCATCATCGCAGTTCGTACGAGCTGCTTGAATAGCCGGATCAGTTAGATCGTGCGTGGCAGAAACGGAGGACGAAGCTTGCTCAGAGGTTGGTTGAGCAAAAGTCGACCAGTCATCTTCTGCTGGCTCAAACTGCTGCACAGCATTACCATTGATCGGATCATCGCCCCAGTCGCTCATTTTGCACTACTTTCTTCCAAGCGAGCGACTTCCAAAATGCCCTCCTGAGCATTGTCCAAGGTCTCTTTAGACTGTGGATCGTGAGCAGTAATTGATGCTTTTATATCCTCAGCCATCGGTCCAGTCATCCAGGGCTTTGTACGAATCAGCACTGGTCTATTACCAGCCGAAAAAACTACGCCCCTCCCCTTGGGCAACGCAGCTAAGTCATCAACCCCAAGAATGCGTTCACGATGAAGCTGACGAGACACAGAGCGTTGGCCACGACCGCTAGAGACCGATGAGGTCACGCGGTCAAAGTCACCAATAAATGCTGCCATGTCATCCAAAAATGCCTTCTCGGATACGTTGCCGCCGTAAAATTTTACGTTAGCTGCGCTCCAAAGCATCTTCATTCCTGACTCGCCCCACACACCAACACCTTGCGACCATGACTGCAAAACAGTGTCGAAGATGATTCCGCGCGAACCATAGTGTGAGTAGAGATTTGGCAGTTCTCTCCAACGACAAACGTTCGCCGCTTCATCCAGGATGCCAACCAATGGCACCGAAAGGCGGCCACCTTTCGATGTTGCCAGTTCCTCGGCTGCTTCAGCAACAGCGACAGTTAGCGCCGTAACGAGGGGGCCAGCTGTTCCACGGCCTTCTTTGGACAACGAGTAAAGAGTGTTCTTTCCCCGCACAAATTCGTGAGGGCTGAACTGTGGCCGTGCATCAGCCATGCTCTGAGGGTTAACCCACGAAGCGACACGGCGAATAGTTAGGCAGGAAGCCATCTGTTGAGCAGTGCCGTAGATACCTCCACGCTGCTTATCTGGAGCTTGGATGACTCCCATAACCTGATCTGCGATCATGTTGAACTGGTGATCTTGCAGAATGAATACGGCCGTTTCATCTTTTGGACGCGTGATCCAGGTATACACATCAGTGATTGGGCGCTGATCCAACGCCGCAGCAAGCAACAGCCCTGCCAACAGGTCTTGCCCCGCGGGATCGAAATAGGCATCAGTTTTGGCATTTGGATCACGCGATCCACTCGCAAAGTGTTCAGCGAGTTTCGCCGCTGTTACTTCATCAGAAACATAAGATAGCGGATTCCACCACCAGGTAGGTTCCTCATTAGCAATGCCCTGAGGATCAAATACCCACACTTTACCGAACTTGGCCCGTATATCGCGCGTCGCATCCGTCGTATCGCGTTTGTTCGATGTGTTCAGCACAGCACCAGGAGCAGCAATGATCTGTGGGATTACCTGGCACGTCGATTTACCCATTCGCGGACCGGCAATTGATATACGCATATCCTCCCACGATGAATAAAGAGATACCCCGGTTAAGGTGGACCCAATCGGCAGACCCGGTGATTCAACACCGAAACGGTCTGCGGATTCTTGGGCTTTCTTAGTCGTCAACGACTCAATATCTCGACCGCGCCCCATATACTGGGCCGCGCGGTCAACGCGAGTCGAATTCTTGCGGAACTTGCGTGCCATAAGGAGAATCAGCACAACAATTGCTAACAGCACTACGCAAAGAGCGATTGCAATAAAAGTCGCTGTGGTCGGCCATTCCACCTTCCCCTGGAACGTAGTAAAAACAAGCTCGAACGGGTCAGAGGTTAACGTTCCTTCTGAACCAGAAAATTTATGGCCAAGGCGCACAGAGATATTGACGATGAACAGAAGAGCTATAACAACGCCAACAAGCACCGATAACAGGAGTACTTCACCAGAGAATCCTCCTGGGTCCTGCCGTCTGTTATTCGGGGTACTCATGATGCGATTTCTCCTTCTTCAACATCAGACGATCCGATTTGAGACTTCTCAGTCCACAATGCGTTGGTGTCGCCTAGTTTGGCTTCAATGCCCGTGAGCTTCATATCGAATGGAATACCAGGGCGGCCGCCAATTTTGATCAGGAATTTTCCTAGTCCCGGAGCTTTGGACTTCTGGTTATTATTTTTGTTGTAGGCCGGAGGAGCTGACCAGCTAACAAGCATGTCCTGTTCACGCTGAGACAGCGGGATTGATTCAGTCAAAAGTTTCATCTCAGAGCGGGGCAGCGCACCTAACATCACCATGCCAGCTCGTTCAACGTAACCCAGTGCTTTCTCTTGGTCTTCTTTATTTGGCAGCGCCAAGAGGTCTTTCATCGTGTGAGTGATCATTGCTTGACCAACACCATACGTTCGATTCAATCTGGTCAAAGCGTCCATGCGGTCAACCATGCCGTGCCCAGCGCGCAAAGCTTGCCACAGTTCATCCATAACGATGAAGTAGTGCCGTCGTGGTTCAAGTCCCACATCTGCCAAGGCATGTGCGATATTGACGGATGCGAATCCATTTGACCAACAAGCCAGAAGAGCAGCTGCGCGGAGGTCATTACTGGATGTTGGGATCGCAGAAATGTCGTAAACTACTGGACGATCACGGCGCATAGGGTTCACTGTTTGGTGAGCGAAGGTGCGACCAAAGGCACCAGTGCGCGTCAAACCAATCAAAGATCGCTCAAGGTTCTTGGTGGTGTTTTGGTAGTCTTCAATATCCCCTCGATCCAGTGCTACATCACGCAATTCTGGGGGCGCTTCTTGAATAACCTTCAACAAATCGCCAAGAACAGGTGGCACCTCCCGGTGAGTCTTATCGAGGAGTCTAAGAGCTTCTTCAACCAGGGTTTCTTCAATTTCAGCCGGTGGAGATTTGCGCTTAATAGTAATAAGCGCCATTACCATTTGGCTACGTCGAGTTATCGCATCAGCTTCAATCTGTTCAGCCAAGGCGAGGGCTTCTTGCGCCAGCTCAGGGGTAGCAAAAGTAGATTCTCGCAAACGCTTGGCAGCTTCAACTGATTCCCCAGGATCGAGAACGTTTAAGTGCCCCTGCGAGTCATTCAGCTTGATTACCTGACCGCCAAGCGCAGCAATTCGTTCAACGTGGTCTGGTTTGATATCTCCTAGAACCAAGGGGATTACCCCACGCCCTGAAAGGCCAAGAATCATTCGGCCAACCAATGTTGATTTCCCACGGTGCGGGAGTCCTTCAATGAAAACTGACGGATTACTGATCAAACCTGCACGCTGAAACCAAGCGATTGGATCACTGCAAACGGTCCGCTTGGTGGGGATATGCTGACCAAGTGGAACACCGATCAACGGTGCACCTGCACCTACGCCAAAAGGCCACAGGCCGCATACTTGACGCGTAGTTCCACGATAGTCAACCGGTGCTTGCACCATCGTTGCGTAGCCCTTACCCCGACCAAGCCACCCCCGACCAGTTGGCCGAGTTGGTAGCTGTTCTTTTTCCTTCTTGGCCGCCTGATTTTTGGAACGACGGCCAGGGTTCTTAGAAAACATTAGATCTTTCCGTTCTGAGTAGGAACCGAAACATGCTTAGACGGAATCAAACCCAACGGCAATGCCAGGGCAAAAGCAGAGTCTTGTGAACCATGGAGCAAACGCATCTGCAATTTTGCCGTGGCTGTCAGGTTGTCGATGGCACTCACCATGTCATCGCGTTTTTCTGGATCAAGAGTGGTAGCAGTGACCATGACTGAAAAGTTAACTAGACCTGCTCCCGAAGCTTCTTCGGCTGCTGTTTTAATGGCCGCTGCATGAGCTAACTGATCACGTGCAGAAGGGCGATTTGAAGAGGATAGTTTGAAGCTTGAAGATCGTGTATCTGAGTGAACCAAACCAGCAGAAACGGCGGTCTCGATGGGCTTGTAAAGGAGTGTTACCCGCTTACGGGCAATATCCCGGTGTGGGGCTAACAATCGTGAGAGCACATTAGATTTGATAGCGCCACGCGGAGCAATCGTCATACCCCATGTTTTGGAGTATCCGGAATCATGACGGTATCCGTCCCATGCAGCTACGTGCGCAGTTGGACCAACCTCAGAGAAAAGCAGATCGGGTGTTTCATCGCGGACATGAGCTTCATCGATCAAACCTGCAACGGCAGGATCATATGCGATACGAATAACTTCGCAGAGTTCTTGGGCAGATAGAGGGGCAGCGGGGCCAGCACCAGTGAATTCAAGGTCCGCAGTAAGGGCAGGGAGACGCGAAGCAATCTCCCTTGCCATTTCATCCGGCTTACGATTAGCAGCGCCTTTCCGAGGTGCAGCAGCGTAGGTTAGAGAAATGTAACACCGAACTGAGGATGAACCAGCTGCGAAAGTGTTCTGAATTTCTTGATACATAGCCCGTGCTACAGCCGGGGCGTTGGGGTCCATATTGATTTCGATTTCACGTCGAAGTTGCGCACCAGATTCAGGAGCACTTTCAATAGTGACTGCGGCTGCAATCAACGAAGGTTCGTCTGAAAGGTTTCTGATCCAGTTCCCCCAGTCGGCTACCCAAAGATCAACCTGTTCTTGATCCACCAGAGAAGAGCCATCCGGGTCAGTTCCAAGAACTACCGAATACGTTTTACTAATCGGAGTGAACAACAGAGCAAACGGACGATTGTATGAGTCACTGTATTCGTGCATTCGGATCGCTGCCGCAATACCTGGTAGCTGAGTAGTGCCCCAAGGAAGTTGGCTAGCTGGTCCTCCACGGTAGAGGTAGCGTTTTAGTACGACGGAAATCATGAACGATGAACGCTCTATGATGCGATCTAGACGGTTGCGTTCGTCTTTGTCGCGGATCACCAACAGCAGAAAAACTAGTCCGAAAATCACAGCTGCGCAGAAGGTCCAAAGTAGTCCCTTGGTCATCAAGAGAACGAAACAGACAAAGATCGCGACGAATAATAGAACAGTTCCAGGAGTTCCAAGACCGAAAAGCCCAGGAGATGTTGGCTTACGGTAGTTGCCGTAGGAAAGCTGGTCTCGTTGTGTATTAGTAGACATACCAGTTCTTCTTTCTCGTGATTACTTTGCACTGCCAGTTGGGCCACCATCAGTGGAGCTATCAGCAATGTCTTCGCTAGTGTCCTTTACGGTGTCGATACCCTTCTTGACGGCATCGGCGGCAGCTTTCGCAGCTGCAATATGAGGAACGCCGGCCGCTGCGCCTGAAGCGGCACCTGACGATGCTCCTGACGCTGCCGCCCCGGTTGGAGCACCAGCAGTTGAGGGTGGTGTACCTTCATTTCCCGGTGCGCTAGGTGTGC
>NZ_NRGV01000078.1:18228-28323 GCF_002332385.1 Glutamicibacter sp. BW80
GTGTGCCCGAGCTGGAATCTGTAGATCCGTCAGGAGCTTGATCATTCGAATTTGACGGTGCACTTGAATTCTCAGACCCGGTTGGTCCTTCATCCGTGCCACTGTTGCTGTTGCTCGATCCGTTCAACAAATTGCCCATTGAACCTGCCCCAGCAGCCACAGCGGTAATAAGCCCAGCTGCCAATGCGCCACCGGCTGCTCCACTGGCCATAGAGCCAACCAAGGGAGTCACAAAACGCATCAGGGCGGGTAGAGCGAATAAGGCTAGGACCATAAGCATCAGGCCCGTAAGAATGGAAATCAGTCCAGTTCCGTCATCTTGGAAGACATTCGTTCCAGCAAGATGAAAGGCTGCGGCATATACAGTAGCGGCCGCAGGCTTATAAAGCATGAACGCAATCAACCAACCAACATTCTTCATGAACCACTGCATGCCCATTTGAGTATTGGTGAAGGAAGCTGACAGAGGGAAAATTCCGCAGAGAATAACCAGCATTCCACCGCGAGCCACCATCATGAGAATCTGTACGAATGAGCACAGAATCGCAATAAGTCCCAGAATGATAACCAACATTGGGCCGAGACCACCCGTTGTTGCAGGGTTGGCGGTGAGAGCTAGAAGCGTAATCATGTTCGCACCAAAGCAATCGCCACTTCCGGCTATGTCGCACTCTACAGAGCCGTTGAGTACCCATATTGAATATGCGTCGAACACTGCTACCAGCAAGCCAACGATCAGAACGCCAACACCAGAGACAGCAAGAAGCGTAAGGAGACTTCTTAAAGTGGCAATAGCTGCTTGGCCCTTCATAGAGACAGCAACTTGAATGCCGCCGATGATGATAGATAGAACCGCCATCGCTGCAACTAACCACCATGTTGCATTTTGAAGAAATAAGACCGTGCCCCCAGAACCGCTTGGACCTGAGGGAAGTAAACCGCCTACGAGGGACGAAGACGCACCAACCAAGACAACGCCACCAAGAATGTAGCCGAGCTTTCCTACAGCGGCGAATCCTTCTCCGCGCCGCATCTTCGTGGCCACAACTAATCCAAGGATGACCATAGCGATACCAGCTGCCGCGATTCCGAACCACATCACGTAGCCAAGAACAGTATCGATATTTTCAATCTTTTCTGGCGCTTCGTTAGACCCAATAGGCGCTTCTTGCGTACCACCGGTGAGGTTGGGAGTGCCAATCCTCGCCCAGATAGTGCCTAAAGATGCAATTGCCTGTCCAAAGCCTTCCATTACAGCACCAGCGACGTTGGTAATCGCATCACCAACTGCGTTCTTGATGCCGTCACCCATGTGGCAAATTGGGTTAACTTTCTGCCATCCCTCGCAAGCCATGATTTACTCTGCTTTCCAGACGACGTAGTTACTTGTATCAGTGATTACGGCAACGTTGATCGGATTCTCCGGATCGCTAACAGACAGCTTCCAGTCTCCGTCTTCCCAGATCAGGTCATAAATCATGGAAACGTTGACGTTTTCACCCTGTCCGGAACCGCTTAGGGCAATGTCCACCCGCGCGGTATTTCCGTCGTAATTCAAGAGCTGAAACCCTACAATTTCGGCTCGAATACCTTGGTTGCTTGTTGCGTTAGGCGCTTCGGCAAGCAAAGATGCCCGGTTTGGCCCGGAAGCAAGGAAATATTCGAACCACTCTTTGAGGACCAACGGATCAAGAGTGGATCCTTGAACAGAAGCGTTAGCAGCTGCAACTACAGCGCCTTCGGGAGAATGCTGGAAGCATGACCGCACCCCGTTTTTAGAGGTGTGTGCCGGTCCAAGTGAGCTGGACGATGGATATTCCAGAATCCCTTGAAGTTTCCAATCAACTTTTGGGGCTTTCGTAAGGGAAGCTGAGCCAGACTTTTCTTCTAGTCCACATGTACTAACGTCGCCCGAATCAGCTGATGGTTCAGCTGATGGGGCGACGCTTTCAATTGGGCTTGGCGAAGCTGGCTCTTCCGCAGCTGGCTTTGGTTTAACCGCAGTCAAAACGCTCACTACGATAACCAAAGCGACTAGCAATCCCACGACCACAGCCGAGGCAATGAACCATGGCCGAGTCCAGGGGCTTGCTTCTACATCAGTTTCGACTTTTTCTTCGTCAGCCATGAGAACTACCCTGCGAGTAGTGCGATCCAAGAAATGCCACTGCCAACTACGACAGCGCCAAGACAAGGCCACAGAATCTTAGGTAGAACATCATGACCCTCACCGCGCTTGAAAGCGACGGATATGAGGATACCGGCTACCACCATGGCTGCACCTGCAACAGCAAAGCCGATCCACTTTAGCCAACCGATGATGGTTGTTACGCCACCCATTCCCGGCGGCTTTGTAGCGCCGGGGTCAGGGATATTTGCTGCCGCAGAGATTTCTACTACGGAAGAGATGATGTCAATCATCGTCATTTCCTTTCTTTGGAAGGGTTTCAACATATGGGTCAATAAGTGAGCTGATTTCTTTGAGAAACTTTCTCAACTCACGAGGTTGGTCAGCTGAATTTGAACTCTCTTCTAGCCGCCAAGATTCAATCCAAGGAAGATGCCAAATTCGAGGGACACCACCGCCGACTACCTGTGCAGTATCCCGAAGTGCTCGGGGCAACCGGCCCGGAGCGTCTGCAACTATGGCTAGCCCAATGACTTCCACATTGGGCACTAGCCCCGATGCCCATTGGATAATCGCTCGTTGCGCTGCCCTCAGTCCTGACATGTGTGATCTAGCTAACAGTAAAACTTTTACTGTGCCACTCACCGACACTGGCCATGAATGGTTAGCGCCGCGCCAGTCATCGTTTTGCGATGCAATCCGCGTTTCACCTGAACCGCCATGAGTGCCCAGGCACCAGAGGGTGGCCAGCTCAGAAGTTTCAACCATGGGTAATCGTCCTTCTGCGGAGGGAGTCGGCACGCTGCTTTGAGGTGCCGCCGCCCCCGTAATTGGCACTTTCGGTTGAATAATAACTACGCTGGATTCAGGCTCACTTATTGTGGGGAGCCACGGATTGCGAGGATTCGACACGGACCGCCCCTTTCCTTGGATAATGAACACATAAGTGCTGTACACCACCAGTATAGCAGAATGTATGTGATTCTAGTGAAAGAGTGTCGATTTTAATGACATCATGTCGAACCTGTATGAATCGTGCGGAATCGTATATATTGGATATATGCGAACGGATGATTGGACACAAGCGATGAACAGCATCAATGGCAGCGCCCTTGATGCGCTATTCGCTGACCAGCCAGCCATGCTCAGCGTTGACGAGGTTGCGACGCTTCTAAATGCGTCGCGGCAGAACGTTTATTCCTGGCTGCGGGAAGGCGTGATACCTGGCTACAAAATAGGCACAACATGGCGCGTTCTCAGTGAAGAGCTAAAAGAAACCCTCCGCGTTTCGCAACCTGGAAAACCTACTGCCGGAGGGAAATCCAATGGCTAAATTCTGGAACCCAACGGCCGCGGTAGTTACTATGAGCATTTTTTTAGTTGGGTGCACAGCTCAAACTGAATCAACTAGCTCACCCAGCACACCGCAACCAACAGAGTCTCAGCATGTAATGCATGAAGAACATGAAGGTCCGCTAAAAGAGGTAGTCATCCCAAAGTGGACAGCAGATCGAGCTAAGAAGGCCGAACAACGAGCCACAGAGTTCACGAATAAATACCTGCGGCCGGAACTGTCCATGACTGATTGGTATAAGGGCATCGAGCCGTACCTTGCACCAGAAGCTAAAGCTGTCTATTCCGAAGTGGATAACCGTAATCTCACATCCGGAAAAGTGACCAAGATTTCCCCCGCAAAACGTAGCGGTTCGGACTCACTCGCCAAAGTTCAAGTGACCACAACGGTAGGGACAGTAACGGTGCTTTTGAGCCAGGTCAACGACGAACCTTGGCTTGTCGAGTCTTTTACCACTAAGGAGAAATAATGCAACAGGGGAAAGGCTCATCATGCCTATTAATAGTTGTAGCAATACTATTGCTAGGTTCGTTTGTAACTTTCCCTTTAATGTTTGGTCAGAAAAAAGAAGAAGTAGCCGACCTAGATTGTTCACCACAGTCACCCATTACAGAAGTGAAGGTGGAGAACCTTCCCCTGATCAAGGGCTACTCGGAAAAGCAGATCACCAATGCGGCAATCATCATTAACGAAGCCAAAGTTGCACAAGTAGAACGCCAAGGCGCGATCATCGGCCTAATGACAGCTCTACAAGAAAGCACGCTGACTCGACTCGCCAATGACGGCAAGTGGAAGTACCCAGAAGGTTCCAGAGTGATGACAAAGGCCCAGTGGAAAGAAGCACGCAAAGTTGTCCTGAAATCGATGGATCTACCGCATGAGGGCGTGGGATCAGCTTGGGACGCACTGGGACTCTTCCAACAGCGTCCTAGCGCAGGTTGGGGTAGCGTCGAGCAGATTTTGAAACCAGAATATGGCGCCAAGAAGTTTTTTGAAGCACTGAAAAAGGTGGATAACTGGGAAAACATTCCCTACCACCTTGCAGCTGAGAAAGTCCAAATTTCTGGCAAACCTGACAACTATGCAGACCGGCGACCAGCTGCCGAAGCGATCTACAACAACCTGCAAAATTCGGACTACCAGGTAACGGAATCTTTGGGCAACGGAGATGAAGACAGCACGAACGACGAATGCAAGAAGGAAAGCGAGCAGATAAAAAACGATAAAGGTCCTGTTGAAGGAGGGTGGGTAACGCCGGTTGAATACTCAAAAGTTTGGTACAACTACGGCGAACCACGAGGAGTCTACCCGCATGCAGGGGAAGACTTTGCTGCCCCGGCAGGTACCCCTATCTGGGCTGCGGCTGCTGGAACAGTAATTCGAACCTCATGCGACTTCTGGAACGGGCGCTCTCCATGCAACGTCTTGATCGACCACGGACGTGACGGCACGGGCCGATCCATTAGCACCTTGTACGTTCATATGTATCCCAAAGGGGTGCACGTCAAGGCGGGAGATGTAGTAAAAGCCGGAGACCACATCGCTGACGTGGGAACCAACGGCAATAGCACCGGATATCACCTTCACTTCGAAGTTTGGATTGATGGACAACCAACAAGCCCTGTTGGGTGGCTTAAGAAGCACGGAAGCAAATTTTAAGAACGGAGAGAATCATGAGCACGAACGCTTTGTCGAGCTGGCCACGTATTGAGGCCACCATTACCAACGATGGCATTGGAAGTCTGAACATCGGTGGGACGCAACACACGATTAATGCAGAATCAGTTGATCAGGCCCGAGCCCAAATTATCGATCATGTAGCTAATACTGCCAAAAGTCTTAACCGCAGCTTACGCGCCACCATGACCGATCCACTCGGAGAATGGCCATTGATTATCCACCCTGACGGCAACGTTGAAGAAGACAGCGCACCACCCGCTGAACGTCGGCAAAGGCGCAGAACAGGCGCTAACGATCTTGAGTCAGAAATCCTAGGGCTGCCGAAAGAAACTCTTAGTGATACCACGGCAGAAGAACCTTTGGAACCTGAGATTGTCCACAAAGTACACGCCCAAGAACTAAATTTAGCCAGCAAGCCAAAGGGAGAGGTACAGAACCCAACCGCGCCCCAGCCAACAGCTAATGTCCCGCTGGCCAAGGTCAAAGAAGCCCAAACCCCCGAAGAAGCAGAGGAAGCCGCCATGAGTGCCGACATTGAAGCAGTTCAAACCACCGCCCCTAGCTCTGGCCCGTTCCCCTGGAACGAAGATTCAGAGTGGAAGATTATTGCCACTCAGCCAGCCACCCAGGGTATCCGCGCCATGTTTAAAATGCGCCCCTCAGAAACAGAACTAGCGGCCCGTCAAGCAGACTTTAGCAAGCTAAAAGAAGCCCAAGCAGCCAAGGCCGAAGAAGACTCGCGCAACAAGGCTGAACAAGAAAAATTGGCAGCTGAGCACAACGCACGCCGCCAACAGCGCGAAGCTGAACGAGCTGCACACCTAGCCAAGCTCACACGATCCATCCAGACCAACTTCCAAGGCACCCGAACCCTATTGGTGGCTAACCCCAAGGGCGGCGCACGAAAGACCACAACAGCGTACCTTCTGGCCGCTACTATCGGTCTGATCCGTGGCGGCTCAACCTGTGCTTGGGATGCCAACGAGACAATGGGAACCTTGGGTGAGCGCGCCCTGCAGGATCGCCACAATCGCACAGTGGTGGACCTCCTGGAAAATGGTGCGCGGCACTTCCTAGACATTGACTCCGCGCGCGTAGGTGTCCTGGACTCCTACGTTCGCAACCAAGGAGACTGCCACTTCGACGTGCTGGCCAGCGATGAAGACCCAGCACGGCAAGACCAGATCGACGCAGACGGATTCAACAAAGTCCACGACATTCTGAGCCACTTCTACCGCATGATTGTCGTGGATACCGGTAACAATATCCGTGCGGCACATTTCATAGAAGCACAGAAGCACACCAACCAGCTCGTGATCCCAGTCGCCGCGTCATACGACTCAAAAAACCGCGCCCTGGACATGATCGCCACCTTCACGGCCGCAGGATATGACGAACTAGTCAAGAACGCCGTAGTTCTAGTCCATGAGCTGGAACCGATCGAGAGGGACGAAGAGACCGGCCAAGTACTTACAAGCAACGGTCACGAACTGACCGCCGCCGAAATTTCCGAAGCCTTCGAACGACACGTACGTGCCGTGTTGCCGATTCCATACGATCCAGCGTTGAAAGACGGCGGCACGATCAAATACTTTGAACTGGACCCGAGCACTATCGATGCCTACCGGGAAGCCGCCGCTGCCATCACAGACTCATTGATTGACGGCACGCTGGAATCTTCCGGCCGTCGAGCTGTCAGCAAATAAATCATGGCTAAGACCCGACGAATATTCGTCGGGTCTTAGCCATGTAAAATTCCGCGTGTCGCCACTAGGTCGATTGATTGCGCGAGCATAAGATGAAGTCATGAAGAATCCACTTGGCCGCCCTTACGGCACGATGAAGGAACCAGCGTCACTTGGCTGGAAACCTGAGCGAGCTAATAAGGAACGATTCGCAGAACTAGCGAAACAAGCAGGAATGTCTGCCGCTTCATTTTTTGACCTCATGGTTGAGACCTTGGAGATTGACGAACGCGGTCTGCCTACGTGGGTTCCTAAGGATGACAACAAGGGACAGTTGCCTATCGATAAGCCTTAAACAGAAAAGCCCGCGCATAGCGCGGGCCTAAGCTCTGAATTTAGATCTGCAAATCAACTTTGGCGAGTTACTCAGATCTAAATATCCAAGAAGTTTCCGGTTGTCTAAGCCGGACGCTCCCCTTTCTGCACCTTCCAAAGGAAAGTATGTCTGTATCCAGTGTAGCGTCTTCGCGCGCTCAAGCAACCACCAGCGCTCCGAAACCCCCTGTAGAACAAGGTGGTTTGGTCACAAAGCCCAAGTGGTGCACCCGACCAAATGACGGCCGCATAGCGGCAATCATGGCCCATACAGCCAAGGGACACCGGCCATTTATCAAGGCCGAAACCCCCAAGGGATTCACAGCTAAGGGCAAAACGCAGTTCAATGCGTCTAAAGAGTCTCTGGCCAGCAAGCACGTATACACCGCAGCCCCGGTGCGCATCCGCCGCGTCTCACGCGCTCAGGAAACCTCCGACCGGGCGATAGCCTGGGCAATCCCCACCGGCAGCAAGAAGATCGACCACACCGCCCAAGCATGGCGCGCAACGCGATCCTTAGACGAATTGTTATGCCGTCGTAAGGACTGCCAACGAAACATTCTCGCCGTACTCTGGGTACTGCTTCGCTACACCGACCACGACAGCATGACGGTACGCATTACCTGGAACACGATCGCAGAAAAAGCACGCGTCAGCCGCGCCACCGTCGGCAACGCCCTTAAATTCCTACGCACTCACGGAATCCTTGGAATCGTAGCTTCCGGCCGCAGCGCGGAATACGCCGCCAAAGCTGGACAGAAGGCCGAAAACGAGGCCCCTGTATACGTTCTGTGCCGCCCCATCGGCCTAGGGCTACGCCCCCAAGACGCCAAAGACACCACCACTCACCGACCAACCCAGGAAACACCAAACCGCGCGGCCTGTGGAAATAACTTAGAACCCCTCCCCGTAGGGGGGTTAACCACTTACGAAGTAAGTTCCTACACGCGTACGCGCGAGGAAAACACTCAAAATGAGCCGCTGCGCGGCACTGAAAATCATTTGGGGCACGGCTGCGCCGCGCGAACTCACCAAAACGACCATCGGCAAGTCGAGCTATGGCCAGCTCACCGAACGATCAGCTCTAGAGGACAGGGTCTATCGGCTTCCGCTGAAATCTTGCGGCTTATCCCTGGATTCCGGCCCTTTTCAAAGAAAAATATTCTCTCGATAATGAAGCCATTCTTCCAAGCAGGCTGGACAATCTCAGATATCCAACATGCTTTGGACTGGCGCACCACACCCGGACTTCACGGCCGCGAATCCTGGGGGCCGCTGCCCCAGCATGACCGTGAAAATCAGTCCTACATCGACCACTGCCGAGGTCTCCGCGCCGCAATCCTGCACCGGCTGAACCTGTGGCGTACCACCACCGGCGAAATTATGCTCAGCAAATCCCAGCGAGCAGCCGCCGAAAGCACCCAGGCACGTGCCGCCGCACGCGCAGCAGCCCAACGCCACGCCACACGCGCCGCCCAACGCCCCGCACACCAAAGCGCAGCAGCAACAGGCGCAGCAATGGCACGCGCAGCACTAGCCGAAGCACGACGCAGGAACCACAACTAGCACTTACCCACCTGAGAGCTGGCCTAAACTAGCTACAAACCCAAGGAGAAGCGATGACACCCTACGCAGCAGCCGAAGCAGCCGACCGTTTGCGTATGCAACGCACCCCCTTATTTCTTGCGCCACTGTCGCCGGTGCTCATGGCCATCGCAATGATTATGTCCAATTCCCTTGATCTGTTTTTCGGCATCGCGCTCCTGGCACTCATCCTTGCAACAGCCAGTTTCATGCGCCTTATCTGGCAAGTAGCCCACTATCAAGACTTTGGCGACACACGAGAATGCAAGGTACTCAAAGCAATCTCTCTCAGTGCCGTGCCCATCGTTGTCCTGGCACTAGCGCTGCACTTTCTGATCTAAGCAGCTCACACAAAAAGGCCGGCTACAGCAGCCGGCCTTTTTTGTACCTACACAACCTCACGCAGAGACCAGGAATCATCCCTAGGGTGCTCTACTAGATCCCACGTCACTAAATCAGAGCGCGGATTAGAACCAAGGCGCACCTGCACCCGCCACACCGTGAAATCAATCTTGTCGGCAGCGCCCTTCTTCACTTTAAAAGTCGGGTCTTCCCACCAGCGCACACGCTCAAAATGGCAGCTTGGCTGCACGGCAACCTGCCACACGCGCCCGTCGCGCTTGACCTTCAACGGTGCCCCGGCAGCAGTAAATAGCACTTCAACAAATTCCCCAGGCATAACGAACCAAGGCTACGCCCTGGCACAGACAAAAAGAACCGGCCGCAAGCGGCCGGACTCCTACCCCACTTTCTTCGTACCTCGTTCCTGACACTCCATCATTCCTGGCCGGGTCTTCCATGCAAGGGCTGCGCCCCAGCTCCCCCAAAACTTTGTGGCCGCGTCGCAAGCTCCTTATTCCGGCCACAAACTTTTTCCTCCACTGCCCGGGGTCTGAGGAAGATCGGTACGGAAATTCACGCTAACGACATCCCGGTGTCGATCCTGGCGTGGATAGGGCTCGCGAAAAAGCGAAATGCCCGACGCAAAGCTTTCGCAGTGTGGGGCAACGGATGAGAGCCGCACGTCATCTTTCGGTGGTGGCAGGAAGAGGTCACGGAGTGATTGTGCCGGTTTTCTTGCGTTGGTCGCGTTCAACGGCCCGGTAGATGGTGGATCGGCTGATGGAGAATAGTTCTGCCATTTCGGTCATGGTGTGTTCCCCGGCGTCGTGCAGTTCGAGGAGGTGGGCTTCCTGCTTCACGCTGAGCTTCGGCTGTTTTCCCCGGAGCCGGCCGTTGGCCTTGGCAACCTTCATTCCTTCGCGGGTTCGCATGCTGATGAGGTCGGC